>CP145885.1:0-495817 GCA_041941745.1 Candidatus Dasytiphilus stammeri
CATTTAAATTTTTTAAAGAACTAATTATTATTATAACAACGTTATTTTACCATTTATATAATCTAATTCAACTAATTTATTTGGAGAAATTTGTTCTGATAATATATATTGAGCTAATATATTTTCTATCTTATTTTGTATTGTTCTTTTTAAAAGTCTAGCTCCATATATAGGATTATATCCTTCATGTACTAAAAATTCTAGTACTCTATTAGAGACTTTTAATTTATAACCTTGATTATGTAATTTATTACATAATTTTTCTAATTGTATTTTTACAATTAAAATAATATCCTTTTTACTTAAAGGATGAAAAATAACTATTTCATTGATACGATTAATAAATTCTGGTCTAAATGTTTTAGTTATTTTTTTCATTATAAGATGTTTGATATCATCAAATTTTGTTTTGTTAAAATGTTGTTGAATCATACTAGATCCTAAATTTGAAGTCATAATAACAACTGTATTACTAAAATCTACAGTTCTATTTTGAGCATCTGTCAATCGACCTTCATCTAATACCTGTAATAAAAGATTAAATACATCATTATGTGCTTTCTCTATTTCATCAAGTAATATTACAGAATAAGGACGACGTCTAATAGATTCAGTTAAATAACCACCTTCTTCATATCCTATATATCCTGGTGGAGCTCCAAGTAAACGAGATATTGAATGTTTTTCCATAAATTCTGACATATCTATACGAACAATAGCACGATCATTATCAAATAAAAAATT
The DNA here is from genome assembly GCA_041941745.1 of Candidatus Dasytiphilus stammeri. Lineage (GTDB taxonomy): Bacteria > Pseudomonadota > Gammaproteobacteria > Enterobacterales > Enterobacteriaceae > Dasytiphilus > Dasytiphilus stammeri_D. The sequence continues at coordinate 745 of CP145885.1, forward strand.
AGCTAAAGATTTACATAATTCAGTTTTACCTACTCCAGTAGGTCCAAGAAATAAAAAAGACCCTAATGGTTGATTTGGTTCAGATAATCCAGCTCTATTACGTTTAATGGTATTTGCTACTGCTTGTATTGCTATTTCTTGTCCAATAACTCTTTGATGTAATATCTGTTCTAAACGTAATAGTTTTTGACGTTCACTTTCTCTCATGCGTGAAACAGGAATTCCTGTCCAACGAGACAATACATCAGTTATTTCTAACTCTGTTACTTTATTACGTAATAGATGCATATCTTTTTCATTAGAAATGAAAGCATTTTTTAATTTATTTTCTAATTTTGGGATTCTTCCATATTGCAATTCCGACATTAATTCTAAATCCCCTACTCGTCGTGCTTGCTCTAAATTATTTCTATTTTTTTCTAATTCTGTTTTAATTCTTTGTGTATCTGATAATATTTTTTTTTCTTTATTCCAAGTCTTTTCCAATTGAATAAATAACTGCTCTTTTTTCCATAATTCAGAATTTAAAACAGCAAGACGTTGTAAACTTGCATCATCAGTGTCTTTTTTTAATGCTTGTTGTTCTAATTTCAATTGAATAATACGTCGCTCTAAACGATCTAATTCCTCAGGTTTTGAATCTATTTGTAACCGTATATTGGCGGCTGCTTCATCAATCAAGTCAATAGCCTTATCTGGCAATTTTCTATCCGCAATATAACGATGAGATAAAGTGGCGGCAGTCACAATAGCTGGATCAGTTATTTGTACATGATGATGTAATTCATAACGCTCTTTTAATCCACGTAAAATAGCTATTGTATCTTCTACTGAAGGTTCAGTAATTAATATTTTTTGAAATCTTCTTTCTAAGGCAGCATCTTTTTCAACATAACGATACTCATTTATAGTAGTTGCTCCTATACAATGTAATTCACCACGGGCTAAAGCAGGTTTTAACATATTTCCAGCATCCATAGCACCCTCTATTTTTCCTGCTCCTACCATAGTGTGTAACTCATCGATAAATAAAATAATATTTCCTTCTTTGTTGATGAGATCATTTAATATATGTTTTAACCGTTCTTCAAATTCACCCCTGTATTTAGTTCCTGCTAATAAAGCTCCCATATCTAAGGCTAAAACTCTACGATTTTTTAATCCTTCCGGGACTTCACCATTAATAATTCGTTGAACTAATCCTTCAATTATAGCAGTTTTGCCTACTCCTGGCTCTCCAATTAAAACTGGGTTATTTTTAGTACGACGTTGTAATACTTGAATTGTTCTACGAATTTCTTCATCCCGGCCAATTACTGGATCTAATTTTCCTTTTTCAGCTGCTTCAGTAAGATCTAAAGTATATTTTTTTAAGGAAAATTCCGGTTTTTCTTCAAAATTTGAATTATTCACTTTTTTCCTTTATTTTAAATTATTAATAGCTTCAATATTTTTATTATTTCAATTTATGCATAAATTAATAATTACGATATAAATTTTTTTTTTTGTCACAGCCAAAATAAATAAAATAGTAAAAATTAGTTTCAATTTAAAAAATTTTTTTATAAAATATTTACTAAATATTTAATCTTTGTAAGACAAGTCGATTTTTTTAGCCAAGATATGAAAGTAACTAACTACTATTAAATAATATTTTTATGTTTTAAGAACAAAGATTCTATCAATTCTTCATATCATTTTTTAATAACTTGATTAATTCAATCATATCTATAGGTAATGGAGCATGAAATTTCATTGCAATTCCACTATAAGGATGATTAAAACACAATGTAGAAGCATGTAAGGCTTGTCGATTAAAATTATATAGTTTATTTTTTAATTCTGCTGATATATTAAAATTTAAATAAAAATTATGATTTAAATGATATTGCTTATCTCCTATTAATGGATGATTTAGATAACTCATATGTACTCTTATTTGATGTGTCCGTCCTGTTTCTAATCGTAAGCAAATATAGGTATAATATCTAAATCGTTTTAATATACGATAATGAGTTATGGCATCTTTTCCTAAAGGATTAACAGCCATTAGATTACGTTTAGTATTATGACGACTAATAGGTTTATTTATACAACCTCCAGATATCATAACACCTCTGACAATTGCTTTATATTCTCTAATAATATTATGTTTTTTTATTAATTCGATTAATTTTTTTTGTATAAAAATATTTTTTGCTACGATCATTAATCCTGTTGTATTTTTATCTAATCGATGAACTATACCTGCTCGAGGTAATATTTTTAGAATAGGATAATGATAAATTAAAGCATTTAATATTGTTCCCTTATAATTACCAGCTCCAGGATGGACTACCATATTACTAGGTTTATTAATAATAATTAAATGATCATCTTCATAAAAAATATTTAATTTTATATTTTGAGCTTCTACATTTTTAATTTCTTTAATATCAGGATGAATAATAATTATCGCTTTATGCAACATTTTTATCTTTGGTTTATCTATAATAAAACCATTAACCATAACTCTTTTTTCTATTATCCATTTTTTTAAACAACTACGAGAATATTTTGGAAATAATTTTGCTAATATTTTATCTAACCTTTTTCCCAGATATAATTCTGATATAGTTGCTGTTAGTTGAGAATGGTATATCATTATATTATGCAAATTCTATTTATTATATGGATAAAGGTAATTTTTATGATAAAGACTTCTTACTTAATAATTACTATTATTATTTCTCTAATATTAGAAGGTTATTCTATTAATAATATGAATTATATAGTTAATAACTCCATTTTAACTACATTAACATCTAATATCTTTTTAAGAAAATATATTAAACAATGGGAAAAATTAAATCAAACCCTATTTTTTGGTCCTAATTATGATCAAAATCAGTTAAACTTAATATATGCCTACTATAAAATTGCTAATTTTAATAAAGCATATAATTTAATAGAAAAATTTATCAATTTAAATTATATCAATAATAATATTGATTATGTTTTATATATAAAAACTCTCATTTATATGAAATTAAATAACAATTTAGTAAAAAATAAATATAATTATCAATATAATATATCCAGTAAATATGCTCTTTTAGCAATAGATGCTATTAATAAACTTATTTTTAATTATCCTAATAGTAAATATGTTATTAATGCTAAAATATATATTCCCTATTTGACAGAACAGTTAGCTAAATATGAATTATCCATTATTAATTTCTATTTAAACCATAATTTGTATCTTACAGTTATTACTCATGTTAAACAGATTATTCTTAATTATCCTCATACACAATCTACTCAATCTGCTTTAATTTTAATGCAAATAGCTTATCAAAAATTAACCCATAAAAATTAACTATGTTAGCTAAAAAAAATTCAATTTTATATTACTAACGTAAACATGAAGGATTATTCAAAATACATTCTTGCAAATGTACACTAAACCAATCTTTAACTTTTATAAATTTTTCTAAAAATTTATTCCTATCTTTTTGTTCTATCAACTCGATTAATTTTCCAAAACAATGATAATAATGTTTAATTAAAGTTAAATTAAAATCAGAAGCCATAATTATATCCACATATAAATGTGGATTTTGATTAAAAAAACGTGCTAGAATTTTTAGTTCTAATTTATATATTGGAGATGCTAATTTTAGCAAATTAGCTAAATTTACATTTTCTTCCAATAAATGAACTCCATACACAAAATTAGCAAAATGACGAAAAGCTTGGATAAAAGCCATATTCTTATCATGTTCTATAGCACTAATATTATGTAGTTTAAATCCCCAGATTGTAAGTTGTTCTAAAAACCATTGGTAAGCTTCTGGAAACCGTCCATGACACAAAATAATAACTTTTCGAACCGGATGCTCACTATCAGGAGCGAACATTGGATGTAACCCTAGTACAGGTCCAGTATGAGCTGCTAACATAGCTTGTATAGGAATAATCTTTACTGAAGAAATATCTACCATGATACAATCATGGGGTAATTTAGGTAATTTACTAATAATTTCTTTAGTGATTTGGATCGGCACACTAATAATTACCATTGCAGCATTTTTTAAAATTTGTTCAGCATTATCCCAATCCTCTTTATCAAAAATATTTACTTGATATTTAGAAAGTAATAATATTTTTTCAAAAAACCGGCCCATTTTACCCTTACCACCGATAATTACTATCGGCCGTAATAATACATGAATAGGTTTAACACCCTGATTATATTCTCTTATATAAGATTCAGATATAATACGTCTTATTATATCTTCAAAAAAACTCGGAGACAATCCTAATTTTTTTGCTTCTTTACGTCGTAAAGCCAATATATATTTTTCACGTTCTGGCACATAAATTGGTAAGCCATAATTTTTTTTAATAGCTCCTACTTTAGCTACTATTTTCATTCTTTGAGCTATAAGTTTTAATAGTGTTTTATCTATTACATCTATTTTATGACGTAATAATGCTAATTCAGCAACCATTACCATTAGATAATACCATCTTTTACTAATAACTCTTGATAAATATCTTTTATTAAATTTTCCGTAGTTTGCCAATTAATACATGCATCAGTTAATGATACTCCATAACGTTTTGCAGAATCAGGTAATTCAAATGATTGATTGCCTTCATTAATATTACTTTCAATCATTAAACCAATAATTGCCTTATTTCCTTTTATTCTTTGTTTTACTACATATTTAGCAATTTTTGGTTGGATTAAATATTGTTTTTTTGAATTATCATGACTACAATCAATCATTAGTGCTGGATGTAAGCCCGCTTCTTTCATGGCAATTTGACATTTAGTAATTATTTCATGTTTATAATTAGACTTCCCATTTCCGCCACGTAGAATCATATGTCCATTATGATTACCAGATGTTTCCCATAAACAGATTCTACCATTATTATTAATTCCAAGAAAATGATGAGATTTTGATGAAGCGACCATTGCATTAATAGCTGTATAATAATTGCCATTAGTACTATTTTTAAAACCAATTGGCATTGATAATCCGGATGCTATTTCCCGATGAGGTTGTGACTCAACAGTTCTCGCTCCAATAGCCACCCAACTTAATAAATCTGCTAAATATTGAGTAGTATAAATATTTAATATTTCTGTAGCTATAGGAAGTCCTAATTTTACAATTTCCAATAATAATTGACGTGCTGTTCGTAAGCCATATTCAATATCAAAGGAATTATTTATATAAGGATCATTAATAAAGCCCTTCCATCCTGTTATAGAACGAGGTTTTTCCAAAAAAACACGCATTACAATATATAGCTTATCCTTAAACTTATCAGCAATATTTTTTAAACGATTTGCATAGTCTAATGCAGCCATATAATCGTGAATAGAACAAGGACCACATATTAATAAAAATCTATTATCATTACCTTTTATAATATTTGTAATAAACTTACGTGAAGTATATATTTGTGTTTTTAAGTCATTATGACATGGATAAATATTTTTTATTTCTTCTGGTGTTGGAACCCATTTGGTCTTGACAATATTTTTATTTAAATTTTCTATTTTTTGCATTTGATTATATATATATAATTATATTAGTGTTAACATTTAACAAAAATTAATTAATTAAAGCAATTAATAATTATCTTTAAAAACAGCACTTTTATAAAATTTAATAATAAAGTTAATATTTATTAATATATTGTCTCAAAAATAATTATATAATATAAATTATTTCAATCTAAATTTGGTGGAGCTGGCGGGATTCGAACCCGCGTCCGAAAATTTTAGATCGTTGGATACTACATGCTTAGTTCAGTCTTTATTACTTTCGTTTTATTAAAAACAGCCTGACACGCTTTTAATAAACTAGCCCTCATTTCATTTAACGTATCACTTTAGGCGTTAGTTTTTACGCGATCTCTTTTTAGTTAATCTTATTTGTATCTTTCCTTAGAGCTTGGAAAAAACAAACGAGCTTTCAAATAGTTTTTATGCTACTAAAGCGTACTTTTCATCATTTGCAACTATTTATTACGGTTTTTTTGACGAGGCCTACCGTCCCTCGGCATGCACCTAAGATTTCAATATCTTCGTCGAATCCAAAAAACAGCCCCTTATAGTTAAATATAAATGAAATAAATAAAAATTACTAGATTAAATTTTATTTTTTTGTTTTAAAATACGTTCTTTATTAATTTGCCATTCACGAGATTTAATAAATTTTCTTTTATCATATTGTTTTTTTCCTTTTACAATACCAATTTTGACTTTACACCAAATATTTTTCCAATATAAAGATAAAGCTACTGCTGTATATCCTTGTCGATTAATACATCCATGTAAAGTATTAATTTGCCTTTGGTGTAATAATAATTTTCGATCTCTAGTTTGATCAAAACTAATACCTGTTGATTGAGTTAGAGGTTGAATATTCAAACCTAATAAATAAGCATAACCATTATGAAACAAAATATAACTGTTAATAATATTAACCTTCCCGGCGCGAATAGATTTTACTTCCCATCCATCTAAAACAATTCCAGCTTCTATTTCCTCTTTAATAAAATATTCATGATAAGCATATTTATTACTTATAATTTTATTAAAATTAATCTTTTTTTTATTAGTCATAATTATTTAAAAACAGAAATTATCAAAAATAATTTTCATTTACTAACTACTATATATTAATAGAAATTTTTTTCAAAAAAATTTTTTTAACCATCCTAATTTATTACTTAATATATTAAAATAGTTATAATTCTTTGGATGAATAAGATGTAATCTACTTTTACTACGTCTTATTAAGATATCTTGACCTTTGTAAACAGGCAAAATAATTTGACTATCACAACTGACTTTTAAACTTTTATTCATATAAGCAGATACCCGCAATAATATATTACTACTACTATGAATAACTAATGGTCGAGAAGAAAGTGTATGAGGAAACATTGGTACTAATGTAATAGCTTCTATGGTAGGTACTAAAATAGCTCCTCCAGCTGATAAGGAATAGGCAGTAGAACCAGTAGGAGTAGCAATAATTAATCCGTCTGATCGATGAGAAAAAGCAAATTTTTCATCTATATATACTTCAAATTCAAACATATGTGCTACTTTTCCAGTATGTAAAATAATTTCATTAAGGGCCATACTAAACTGTTGTTGACGTTTACAATATACTTTAGCTTCTAATAGAAATCGATTCTCTCTAATATAATTACCTTTTAACACATCTTCTAATTGATTTTGAAAATTTATTGGCGATAAATCAGTAAGAAAACCAAGATTTCCTCTATTAATACCAATTACACTAATGTTGTATTGTGCTAATACACGTGCTGCTCCTAACATATTACCATCTCCTCCTACTACTATTGCTAAATCTGCTTTCTGGCCTATCTCTTCTATAGAACTGATTTTAATATTAGGAATTTTTAAATCACGAGCTATTTTCTTTTCAACAAAAACTTGATATCCTTCAGATTTTAACCATTTACATATTTTAGTATGAGTGACTAAAGCACTAATAATTCGTGGTATGCCAATAATACCAATTCGCTGAAATTTTTTTTTCATTTTCTCATTTCCTAAAAAATTAACCCTTTTCCTTGAAACTATTATTAGTATCCATATAATAATAATCTAATTAACTAATAAACATGTATAATCGGAGAAAATTATGAATGATACAATAAACCAAGAATCTCCAAACAATGAAAATATAGACGAAATAAAAAAGGAGCAAGAATCTCCAAACAATGAAAATATAGGCGAAATAAAAAATGAACAAATAAGATCTGTAGATCTTAATCTAAAGATACTCATGCTTGAAAAAAAACTTGTTGAATCTCAAAAACGTGAACAAGACTTTTTTTTACGGGCACAAGCTAATTTAGAAAATATGCGGCGGCGTATGTTATTAGATATTGAAAATGCGCACAAATTTGCTCTTGAAAAGTTTATGAAGGAATTATTATCTGTTATAGATAACTTAGAACGGGCTTTAGATATAGGAGACAAAAATAATTATTCAATAGATAGTATGATTAAAGGAATAGAATTAACTTTAAAATCTTTCTTGAATACAGTACGCAAATTTGGATTAGAAGTTATAAAAGATACAAATATCCCTTTTAATCCAGATATACATCAAGCAATATTAATAAAAGAAACAAAGGAAACAACCTCATCAAATTATGTACTCAAAATTATACAAAAAGGTTATATTCTTAATGGTCGTTTATTACGTCCTGCAATGGTGGAAGTGTCTCAATTAAAATCTTAAAAACAAAAAAATAACATATTAATTCTAACAATTAATAATATGGCGTCCAGTAAATAGGCTGCTTGCCATTTTTTATAAGCAACATATTAGTTTGAGAAAAATGGTTGCAGCCAAAAAAACCTCTGTGTGCAGAAAGAGGGGATGGATGGGGAGCTTTTAAGACAAAATGACGATTACTGTCAATTAAATTACTTTTTTTTTGTGCATGATATCCCCATAATAAAAATATTATTTTGTAACAAAATTTATTGATTACACCTATAATTTTATCTGTAAATTGTTCCCAACCAATATCATAATGAGAATGAGGTTTACCAGCTTCTACAGTAAGTACTGTATTTAGTAATAAAACTCCTTGAAAAGCCCAACTTTCTAAGCACCCATGGTTAGGAAATTTAAAAAAAACATTATCATTATTTAATTCAAGATATATATTATTTAAAGTGGGAGGGATTTTTATTCCTCGTCGAACAGAAAACGCTAAACCATTTGCCTGCTGGGGGCCACAATATGGATCTTGGCCGACAATTACTACTTTTACTTCCTTTAACTTAGTAAGCCGAAACGAATGAAAAATATCATATTTAGGAGGATAAATAATTTTGCCAACAGCACGTAAATCATCGAGTTTTTTGAATAAATTATTTAATTTTTTTTCCCTATTGAATACATCTTGCCAACCACTTAAATTAGTCACAATGTACTCCTTATTAATTTAATAATAATATTATTAAGATTTTCTATATACGACGATAAAGATTAATTTTTTCTACTTTTTTTTGTTTATTATTATTTTTTTTTTGTGCTATAAAATGTTGCTCATTTTTCTTTAAAAAAATAGAATCTCCAAGTAACTGCATATTTAATGGTTTATTAAAAATACGTATTTTAGAAAAATGATTTAATAGTTCTAATGGCATGTTTTTGGGTAATTCTATAGTTGAATAGAAATTAAATAATTTTATATGGCCAATATAACGACTATTAATATTACCTTCATTAGCAATTGCCCCTACAATATGTCGTATATCTATACTGTCATCTCTGCCAACATCAATGCGATATAAATCCATTTTTATTTGATTATTAGTACTCTCCTGATAAATAATTTTACTCTTTTTAAGATGATAATTTAAATTTTTATTTACTTGATATTGTAATTCTTGATTATAACTATTTTTATTCTTTTTATCTGATGATAAAATTAGTGGTCGATCACCTTGAGCTAACTTTAATAATGTTGCCGATAATTTTTTATTATCAATTTTTTCTTCCTCTTCTAATAAAGAAAAAATTTTTGCATAACTAGCAATATCACTATCTTCTAAATGTTTTTTTATTTTTGCTACAAATTTTGTAATTCTACATTTACTAATAGCTTCTGTAGTTGGTAATTCTACTTTTTGAATAGTCATTTTCATAATACGTTCAAGATTACGTAAAAAGCGAAATTCACGATGATTAATAAATAATAGTGCACTGCCTTTTCTTCCTGCCCGACCGGTTCTTCCAATTCTATGAATATAAGAATCGGTATCCATAGGCATATCATAGTTAATTACTATACTGATCCTATCTACATCTAACCCTCGTGCTGCAACATCAGTAGCAATAAGAATATCAATAGAACCTTTTTTAAAACGTTCCAATGTCTGTTCACGTAAATTTTGATTCATATCCCCATTCAAAGCAGCACATTTATATCCACTATTTTCTAAAAATTCAGCTATTTCTAAAGTAGCATTTTTAGTTCTTACAAATATGATCGCTGCATCAAATTCTTCTACTTCCAAAAATCTAACTAATGCATTTTTTTTATTACCAGAAATTAGCCAATAACTTTGCTTAATATCAGGACGTGTAGTCACATTAGTATGTATACGTATTTCTTGGGGATTTTTCATAAAATTACGCGAAATACGACATATCTCATTTGGCATAGTTGCCGAAAAAAGTACTGTCTGTTGTCCTTTTGGTATTTGTGCCATAATATTTTCTACATCTTCAATAAATCCCATTCGTAACATTTCATCTGCTTCGTCTAAAATAAAAGTACGTAATTGAGATAAATGTAAAGTTCTACGTTCTAAATGATCTAATAAACGTCCTGGAGTACCTACTATAATATGTGGGCCTTTATGTAAACCTCGTAATTGCAGATCATATCGCTGTCCTCCATATATAGCTAAAATATTAACTTCATGCATATATCTTGCAAAACTATTGCAAGATTCAGCCACTTGTAATGCAAGTTCTCTTGTAGGTGTTACAATAAGTGCTTGAGGACTTTTTATGTCAATATTAATATTATTTAATATTGGTAAAACAAATGCTGCTGTTTTCCCACTTCCAGTTTGGGCGATACCTAAAACATCATAACCTTCAAGTAAGTATGGTATACATTTAAGTTGTATTGGAGAAGGTTTTAAGTAACCAATAACATTTAATGCTTGCAAAATTGGTATTTTTAATCCTAATTGTGAGAATGTTTTGTCAAACTTTGTCATGTAATATACATGCCCTCTTAAATTTATATCTGTAGTTAATTTATTTTCGATTTTAAACAAATTTATTTTTTTTATATATAAAAATAGCAATTAATAATTTAATTAAATTTTATAATTTGATAATAATCTAAAAAGATTATGTCTGTTTTAATACATTAGAAATGTAACCTCTTTTTTCGTTATTAACGATACAGATATAAATCTATCATTTATAGATAGATAATTAACTTTATTTTAGACAATTTAATTTTAAATTTATTTCCAATTAAAAATTCATTTACATTTGAAAATTATTTCATACTTAAACGAATACGGCCTTGTCGATCTATTTCAACAACTTTGACTGCTACTATTTGACCTATTTTTAAATAATTTGCTACTTTATCAATACGTTTATCTGATATTTGAGAAATATGTAATAATCCTTCTTTACTTCTTCCTATAAGAGAAACAAAAGCTCCAAAATCAACAATACGAGATATTCTACCATTGTAAAGACGGCCAAGTTCAATTTCAGCAGTAATTTCTTCAATGCGATTTATTGCTAATTTAACTTTGTTATTATTAATTGCAGCTATCTTTATGGTACCATCATCTTCAATTTCTATAATTGAACCAGTTTCTTCAGTTAAAGACCTAATAACAGATCCTCCTTTTCCTATTACATCTTTAATTTTTTCAGGATTAATTTTTATTATTTGTATACGTGGAGCATAGTCAGATATATTTATTTTGGGAATACTAATTGCTTGCGTCATAATATTTAATATATGTATACGAGCTCTTTTAGCTTGATTTAATGCAATTTGCATTATTTCACGAGTAATTCCTTCATTTTTTATATCCATTTGTAATGCAGTAATGCCGGTATTACTACCAGCTACTTTAAAATCCATATCTCCTAAATAATCTTCATCTCCTAATATGTCAGAAAGTACAACAAATTTATCGCCTTCTTTTACCAAACCCATTGCAATGCCAGCAATAGCATTTTTGATTGGGACACCAGCATCCATCAAGGCCATAGAAGCTCCACATATAGCAGCCATAGAAGAAGAACCATTAGATTCAGTTATTTCTGATACAATACGTATTGTATATGGAAAAATATCTTCTGATGGCATAACAGCTAATAATCCTCTTTTTGCTAACCGTCCATGCCCAATTTCCCTCCGTTTCGGAGCTCCTATAAGGCCTATTTCGCCAACAGAATATGGAGGAAAATTATAATGAAAGATAAAGTTATCAGTACGATCCCCAGTTAATTCATCAAGATTTTGTGCATCACGGCCTGTACCAAGTGTAACTGTAACAAGAGCCTGAGTTTCACCTCTTGTAAACAATGCAGATCCATGTGTACGAGGAAGAACACCAGTTCTAACATCTAAATTTCTAATCATATTTTGGGCCCGCCCATCAATACGGAATTCCCCATTTAATATACGATTACGTACTATTTTTTTCTCTATTTTATAGAAAATATCATAAATAACTTCTTCATCTATACTATCAAGTTCAGTTTGTAATATTGATTTCACTTCTAATTTGATTTGATCAATTTCTGCGTGACGGGTTTTTTTATCTGTAATACAGTAAGCATTTTTTAAGCGTAATTCAGCAATTTCAGATATTTTTGTATATAAATCTATATTAATAATTTTTGGAATCCAATTCCAAGATATATTAGTAACTTTTTCAATAAAATCTTGTATGTTATCAATAACAATTTGTTGCTCTTGATGTCCAAATGTTATAGCATCTAACATTTGATTCTCACTAAGTAAATCAGCTTGAGATTCAACCATTAAAACTGCATTAGTTGTGCCCACTACTACTAAATCTAGTTTACTATTTTTTAGTTCTTCATTAGTTGGATTTAAAATATATTTATTATCAATAAATCCTACACGTGCTGCACCAATTGGCCCCATAAATGGTAATCCAGAAATACTTAACACAGCAGAAGTACCAATGATAGCTACAATATCCGGATTAATTTGTGGATTAACGGAAACAACTGTAGCAATAATTTGAATTTCATTCGTAAATCCTTCAGGAAATAACGGGCGTAAGGATCGATCAATAAGACGAGCTACTAATATTTCCGTTTCACTAGGTCGTCCCTCACGTCGAAAAAAACTACCCGGGATTCGCCCCCCCGCATAAGAACGTTCTTGATAATTTACAGTAAGAGGTAAAAAATGGGGATTAGCAATATTGTTTTTTTTATTTCCTACTAGAGTAATCAATACTGCTGTTTCATCCATACTAACCATTACTGCAGCAGTTGCTTGTCTAGCTATTACACCTGTTTCAAAAGTAACAATATGTTGGCCATATTGAAATTTTCGTATAATTGGGTTCAGCAAAATAATCTCTCCTAACCGTAACACATTTTTTTTACGATGTTGTCTTTATCATTAATTATTAATAGTGAACTCAATTATTATTAGATTATTTCATATTATTACAGGATAGATTAGTTTAGATATAAAATAAATTTTATTTATATAAAAATCATTTAATGCCGTAAATCTAATCTATCTACAATAGAGGAATACCTATCTTTATCTTTATTCTTTAAATAATTTAATAAATTTCTTCTTTTTGCAATCATACATAATAATCCACGACGACTATGATGATCTTTTTTATGTTTTGTAAAATGTCCGTGTAAAAAATTAATTTTATTAGTAAGTAAAGCAATCTGAACTTCAATACAACCACTATTACCTAAATGATTACCATATTTAGCAATAATATTAGATTTATTTTTAATATTTAAAGACATGATACAATCCCTTTTTATTATATGAAATAACTAATTTATAATTGAGATAAAAATTAAAAATTTAAATTTATTATATAACAGAGTTACTACTAACTAAACGACGAGGAATTAATAATCCTATATTGTTTATTTCTGCTATTCCAATAAATTTTTTTTCTTTTCCTTCAGTTACTCTAACTAATCCAGAATAATTAGATAATTCCTTTGTACTCCATACTACTGGTTGACCATTTTTAAAATAATTTGCATTAAGTAAATTTATCTCCGGTAGAAATGATATTATTCTATTAATAGGAATTAATAAATTATTTAAAACAAAATTTGATGAGATATTAATAATATCATCTATATTAATCATTTTACTTATAGGACAAGATCCTACTTGTAAACGTCTTAAATCTGTTACATGAGCACCACAACCAAGTTTTTCTCCTAAATCATCAATTATTGTACGTATGTAAGTTCCTTTAGAACAATGTATATCTAATTCTAATTTATTTTCTTTTAAACTTAAAATATTTAATTTATAAATCATAATATAACGTTCTTTACGTGAGACAACCATATTTTTTCTTGCATATTCATATAATCGACGACTATGATATCTAATTGCTGAATACATAGGAGGAATTTGTTTGATTTTTCCTATAAATTCTTGTAATACCTTTTTAAGCTTAAAATGATTAAAATTAACTGGTCTATTATTAATAATTCTTCCATTTGCATCATATGTATCTGTACGTTGTCCTAATAGAACGTTAACATGATAACGTTTATCAGTATTTGATAAATACTGCGATATTTTTGTTGCTTCTCCAAAACAAATAGGTAGCATTCCTGTTGCTATCGGATCTAAAGTTCCTACATAACCTGCTTTTTTTACATTAAAAATTTGTTTGATTTTTTGTAATGCTCTATTAGAAGAAATACCCTTAGGTTTATCTAGTAATAAAACACCATTCATTTTGTCCTTATAATAGATATATTTCATAAAAATTATGAAGAAATATTATTAATATTTATATTCATAAATAAAATTTATACGTGGAATTAGACGTAATCTCATTACTTTACTTAGTAAGCATCGAATATATCCTGCAGCATTCTGTAGTACTTTAATTTTTTTATTGATATTGTCCTTATTTTCTTCATTAACAAAATTAATAGTAATTTTAGCATACATTAAATCATTAGAAATGGTTACATGAGTAACTGTGATTATAGTTTTAGCTAAACGGGGATCATTAAGTTTACGTTGTAAAATTAAAGCAATTTCTTTTTTTAATGCTTGAGCAACCTTTAAAGATCGATTAAATTCCATAACCTTAATTATGATTATATCAATTAATAACAAAAATGTTTTTTTTTAAAATTTGATCTTATTTTCAATAAGATCAAATACTTGGATTAAATCACCTACTAAAATATTAGTATAAAATTTAAACCCAATACCACATTCTAATCCATTAGAAACTTCATTAACATCTTCTTTAAAGTGACGTAAAGATTCTACTTTTCCTTCGTAAAGGAGAATATTTGCACGTAGTATGCGTAATATTTTATTACGTTTTATGATTCCATTTATTACCATACAACCTGCTATAATACCAAACTTAGGTGATTTAAATATGTTACGTACTTCTGCTGATCCTATAAGATTATACTTATACTCAGGTGCTATTTTAGCATTTATGATATTTTTAATATCGTCAATTAAATTATAAATTACTGAATAGTAATGAACTTCTATCTTACCTGAAATAATTATTTTACGTGCAGATAATTCTGCTCGAACATTAAAACCAATAATAATTGAATTTGATGTAGTAGCTAGTATTGCATCTTTTTCGGTAATCGATCCTACTCCTGAAGCAATAATATTCACTTTTATTTTTTTTGTTGACAATAGAACTAAAGAATTAATTATAGCTTCCAATGCACCTTGTAAATCAGCTTTAATAATTATATTTATTTCAGCTATATCATCTTTAATTATTTTAAACATATCCTTAATACTATATTTTTTATGATGAGCTATTTTTACTTCCCTGTTTTTTCTTTGACGATAAAAAGCTACCTCACGTGCTTTTTTTTCATCCCGAACTACTGTTAATATATCCCCTGCAATTGGAACGCCAGATAAACCAATAATTTCAATTGGAATAGAAGGCCCAGCTTTTATTATTGTATTACCATGTTCATCTCGTATTGCTCTTATACGGCCATATTCGAGACCACACAAAACTATATCACCTTTATTAATTATCCCTTCTTTTATGATAACAGTAGCTATCGGCCCCCTACCTTTATCAAGAAATGATTCTATCACTACACCTTTAGCAATACCTTTATAATTAGCTTTTAAATCTAACATTTCGGCTTCTAATAAAATTGAATTTAATAATTTATCTATTCCTAACCCTGTTTTAGCAGAAATACAAACAAATTGATTGTCTCCTCCATCTTCCTCACAAACAATTTCATACTGATATAATTCATTTTTAACACGGTCAATATTAATATTACCTCCCAATTTATCAACTTTATTGATAGCAACTATAATTGGAACATTAGCTAATTTTGCATGTTGAATAGCTTCAATTGTTTGAGGCATAACACCATCATCTATTGCTATTAATAAGACAACAATATCTGTTACCTTAACACCACGTGCACGCATAGCAGTAAATGCTGCATGTCCGGGTGTATCAATAAAAGTAATATTTCCCTTTTTCGTTTTAACATGATAAGCCCCTATACGTTGTGTAATACTTCCTGATTCACCTGAAGTGATTTTTGTTTTTAAAATATAATCTAATAATGAGGTTTTTCCATGATCGACATGTCCCATTATTGTTACTATAGCATCTCTAACTGATATAAGACTTTCTTCATGATTATGATCTTTAAGAATTTCCTGTTCTAAATCATTTTCACATTGTAATATAACTTTATGTCCCATTTCTTCAGCAATTATTTGAGCTGTTTCTTGATCTAAAATCTGATTAATAGTAACCATTACACCCATTTTCATCATGATTTTTATTATCTGGGAGCTTTTTATAGCCATTTTATTTGCTAAATCAGCTACAGTAATTGTTTCTCCAATAATTACATTACGAATTATTGTTGATTGAGGTTTGTTAAATGATTGTTGTAATAAATTTACATCTTTTTTCTTTTTACCAAAAGAATTCATCTGCTTCTTTTGTTGATTTTTTGAAGAATAATATTGATTATTTTTTTTATTTCTAATAAAACTTGATTTTATTATTCGATGATGACGATTCATCGTTGTTTTTTTATTACTATTTTTTTTTGTGAGTTTATCAGATAAATCATTGATGATATTCCTATCATTATAGGTGGGCTTTTCTCGAGAAATAATATTTTCTTTTGATTTTCCTTTTTTTGATTTTGAATCAAAAACATGTTTTTTATCATCACTAGCAATATCATTGCTATTTAATAGCGATTTTTTTTTTATTTCATTTTGGTTAAAATTTATTTTTTTAGATAAATTTATTTCTATTTTTTTTTGTAAATATGTATGTTTTTTACGTATTTCTATTTGAACTAATTTTTTTTTTCCAGTACTACTAGGAATATTTAATGTAGTTATCGTTTTTCTTTGTAATGAAAGGATTTCTGATTTTTTTGGATTATGAGTAATATTTTTTAAAAAAAATTTTTTTTCATGTGGCGTAATATAATCTTCTGCAGATTTATATATTCCTATTTTGGCAAAATTTTTGATAACTTCATCAATTGGTATCTTAATTTCTAATGCTAAAGATTTAATACTTTCCTTTTTTTCTTTCATATTTTACATTCTTCCTCCTGTCATCAATCATTTTTATTGTTAAACCAACATATATTACGTGCTGCCATAATTAATTTACCTGCTTGTTCATGATTTAGACTTTCAATATCAGTAATTTCATCAATACTTTGTTCAGCTAATGATTCTATGGTGCAAATACCTTTTTTTACAAGTTTATATGCTAAAGTTAAATCTACATCTGGTAAATGAAGCAAATCACTAGCAACTTTATCTAAAGTTAATTTTTTAACTAAATTAAAATTGTTTAATACATTGGTTGCCCGGTTTTTTAATTTTTTTATCATCACTTTATCAAAATTGCTTATATTCACTAATTCAGTAATAGGAACATAAGCAATTTCTTCTAAAGAAGATAATCCTACATTTACTAATATAGTAGCAGTATTGCTATCAATGTCTAAGTGTTGAGTAAACAAATTTATAGCCTCGTTTTTTTCAGCTTGATGTTTTACTTCTAATTCACTTATTGTTATAACGTTTAATTGCCATCCAGTTAGTTGTGATGCTAAACGTACATTTTGCCCATTTTTACCAATTGCTTGAGCTAAATATTTTTCTTCAACTGCTAAATCCATAGTTTTTTTGTCTTCATCAACTATAATAGAACTGACTTCAGCTGGAGCCATTGCATTAATTACAAATTGTGCTGCATTGTCATCCCATAATATTATATCAATACGTTCTCCTGCTAATTCATTAGAGATAGATTGTACACGAGTACCACGCATTCCTATGCAAGCGCCTATTGGATCTATACGTTTATCTTTCGCTTTTACTGCTATCTTTGATCTTGCTCCTGGATCTCTTGCAACAGATTTAATTTCGATCATTTCATCATTAATTTCCGGTACTTCAAGACGAAAAAGTGACAATAACATTTCATTACGGGCACGACTTACAAATAACTGAATTCCTCCACGAGGATCGGGACTAACCATATATAACACACATTTAATACGATCACCTAAATGAAAAATTTCTCTTGGCAACATATCTTCATGCAAAAGAATAGCTTCAGTATTTTTTCCAATATCAATACTAATATTATTTCGATTTACTTTCTTCACAAGACCTGTAATCATTTGCCCTTTTTGTTTCCTATATTTAGCTAATAACATAGCTTGTTCAGCTTCACGTACTTTTTGCACAATTACATGTTTTGCAGTTTGAGTAGCAATTCGATCATAAGTAATAGATTTTATTTGATCTTCAATATAATCACCTAGATTTAATAATCTATTTTCAATTCTAGCTGCTTCTAATGTTATTTCATAAGTTGGATGAGTAACTTTATCAACAATTAACCATCGCCGAAATGTTTCGAATTCACCTGTTTTACGGTCAATATTGATACGTATGTCAATATCTTTATTATATTTTTTCTTAGTGGCAGTAGTTAGTGCATATTCTAGTGCTTCGAAGATTTTTTCACGTGGTAACGATTTCTCATTGGAAACTGCTTCTACTACAGCCAGTATCTCTTTGTTCATCTCCGTTGCCTCAAACATTTAATAAAATTTGTAAATTAATTTTATAATTAATACTGTTAGTTAATAGCGAAAATTACTTTTTATACTGAATTTGCATTAAATACTTATTGTAATGTACTTAAATATACCATATAAAAGTATATGAAAGTGCTTAATTGGAGTTATTTATTGTAATATTTTACATAACTCTCATAGGATTTTATCTTTTTTTATATAAAAAGAAAAACCCCGTAATCGGGGTTTAAACTAGGGAACAACTTGAAAAATGGTTGCGGGGGTTGGATTTGAACCAACGGCCTTCGGGTTATGAGCCCGACGAGCTACCTAACTGCTCCACCCCGCTTTAAATTTATCTCTACAATATACATTGATAATATATGAAATGCAAGTATTAGTATAATACTATTTATGGTACCGAGGACGGGAGTTGAACCCGTAAGCCTAATTATTAAGCACTACCACCTCAAAGTAGCGTGTTTACCAATTTCACCACCCCGGTATTTTGATACATATGGAAAAAATAATCATAATTATTGATTAATTTTTCTTGTCTTGATATATACCATTATGATATTGGTGTTATTATTTTAGCTGAAGAAGTTAAATTATCCCATTTAGTTTTTTTTTTCAAAAAATTAACATTATCTAATAACATACTTGTTAAAATAAATAATATTGCTAATACTGCAGTTATACGAATAAGAAAATTTCCTGCACCACTAGAGCCAAAAAATGTGTTGGAAGCTCCTGTGTTAATTGATCCCATATTAGTATTATTACCTTGCTGTATTAAAATTAATATAATTAAATTTATTGCTATTAAAAAGAAAAGAATAAATATTATTTCATACATAAATAACCTTTATCTAAATTAGATATAAATAATATTTGGATTTTTTATACCAAACTAATTTTAGTACTTTAAATTTATTTAAAGTACTAAAATTAATGTAATCATTGATTACTATTCAACATTAATAAATAGTAAATATTCTTCCTTTTTATTTTTTTTAAGATTTAATTTTTTCTTAAAAATGAAAAATATTTTTATACCTAAAAATATGTTTTAATATTAGCTAATAATAAGTACATTATGAAATAAAAGTATTTTTATGCTATATAGAAGTTGATTTGCATTCAGTAAATGTTCTGTTTTTTTTGATTATTATCAAAATCTGAATGATGAACATTATCTTTTTCTAAATTTTCTACCCAATGAACTGGAGGCCGTACTTTTTTCCTAGCCATCAGATCATCAATTTGTAAAGCATTAATAGTTTCATATTTTATTAATGCATCTTTCATAGCATGTAATATATCTATATTATCAGATAATATTTGACGAGCACGCTGATAATTTTTATCAATTAATAATTTTATTTCTTGATCAATAATACGTATTGTTTCATCAGAAATATTTTTTGCTTTAACAAAAGATCGTCCTAAAAATATTTCTTCTTCTTCTTCTGCATATAATAATGGTCCTAATTTTTCTGAAAAACCCCATTGAGTTACCATATTACGTGCAAGTAAGGTTGCCATTTTTATATCATTAGAAGATCCCGTTGAAACTTTCAAGATACCATAAATAAGCTCTTCAGCTAAACGTCCTCCATATAAAGTAGATATCTGACTTTCTAATTTTTGTCTACTCGAACTGATAGAATCTCCTTCAGGAAGAAAAAAAGTTACACCTAATGTTCTACCTCTAGGTATAATAGTAACTTTATGTACAGGATCATGATCTGGAACAAGACGACCAATAATAGCATGCCCTGCTTCATGATAAGCAGTAGTTTCTTTTTGATTTTGAGTCATTACTAGAGACCGCCGTTCTGCTCCCATTATAATTTTATCTTTAGCTTTTTCAAATTCAAGCATAGATACTCTTTTACGATTATGACGTGCAGCGAATAATGCTGCCTCATTAACTAAATTTGCTAAATCTGCTCCTGAAAAACCAGGAGTACCACGTGCAATAATAAAAGCATCAACATCTGGGGTCAAGGGTACTCTACGCATATATATTTTCAATATTTGTTCACGACCACGTACATCAGGTAATGCAACTATTACTTGTCGGTCAAATCTTCCTGGACGTAATAGAGCTGGATCAAGAACATCAGGACGATTAGTAGCAGCAATTACGATTATACCTTCATTACCTTCAAATCCATCCATTTCTACCAACATTTGATTTAATGTTTGTTCCCTTTCATCATGACCTCCTCCTAACCCTGATCCCCGTTGACGGCCTACAGCATCTATTTCGTCAATAAAAATAATACATGGTGCTATTTTCTTAGCTTGATCAAACATATTACGTACACGTGAAGCTCCGACACCAACAAACATTTCTACAAAATCAGACCCGGAAATACTAAAAAATGGTACTTTAGCTTCTCCAGCAATTGCTTTAGCTAATAATGTTTTTCCAGTACCAGGAGGTCCTATCATTAATATCCCTTTTGGTATTTTACCACCTAATTTTTGAAATTTTTCTGGTTCTCTTAAATATTCTACTAATTCTGCTACTTCTTCTTTTGCTTCATCACAACCTGCTACATCGGCAAAAGTAGTTTTAATTTGATCAGCAGTCAACATACGTGCTTTACTTCTTCCAAAAGACATTGCACCTTTTCCCCCACCTCCGTGTATTTGACGCATAAAGAATATCCATATACCAATTAATATTACCATAGGAAACCATGAAATAAATATAGAGGCAATAAAGCTAGGTTCTTCTGGTGGTTCCCCAATAACTTTTACATTTTTCGTCAATAAGTTATCTAGCAATCTCGGATCACTACCAGGAATCCAAGTAGTATACCGATTACTATCTTTTTTCAAAAATTTTATTTCTCGTCCATTAATACGAGCTTCACTAATTTGTCCTTTATTTACTTCCGATATAAAAGTTGAGTAATCAATTTTATTTCTATTTTTTTGGATAGGACCAAAATTTTGGAATATAGACATCATAATAAATGTGATAAACAGCCAAATAATTAGGTTTTTCGCCATATCATTCAAAAAATTAGCCTCTTATATTATAATGAGAATAGATAACTAAAACTATTATTTTTTATACCCTTTAGCTACAATGTACATTTCACGAGACCTAGCACGTGAAGCTTTTGGTTTTCTAACTATTACTTTTTTAAATCTAGAATGAACTTCTTGCATATATTGATCAATACCCTCTCCCTGAAATACTTTTACTAAAAAATTACCTCCATATGATAAAGTTACACTGCATAATTGCAATGCTAAATTAGCTAAATATATTACCTGCGGAATATCAATACTGGCAAAACCACTAAGATTAGGAGACATATCTGACATAATTAACTGAATTTTTTTTCCCTTAACTTTTTGTATCAAAACATGGCGTATATTTTTTTTTCTGAAATCTCCTTGCAAAAAACATACTCCTTGAACAGGCATTATAGGTAATATATCACAAGCAATTATATAACCTTTTACTCCTATAGATCTAAGTACATATTGTAACCAACTGCCTGGAGCAGCTCCTAAGTCAATTACACTCATATTTGGTTTTATTATTTGATCATTTTTTTGTATTTCATCAATTTTAAACCATGCTCGTGAACGTAAATTCATTTTTTGTGCTTTTCGTACATATTGATCAGAAAGATGTTGCTTTAACCAATAACTTTTTTTTTTAATCATAAAATAATATATATTATTTCTAATTAGATGGACTTTTTAAGATATAAATAATTATTCGATAATATCTTACTTAGTAGTTGATTAATATCAGCATTATATGCAACTAAATATTTTCAATTTTTAATATTTTATATTTTATATCACCACTAGGTGCTTTTATTATGATGATATCATCTTTTTCTTTTGAAACTAATCCTCGTGCCAATGGAGAAGTAATTGAAATTAGGTTTTTTTTATGATCTGCTTCATCCTCCCCTACTATACGGTAAGTCACCCTTTCTTTAGAAGAAATATTAAATACAGTTACTGTTGCTCCAAAAATTACTCTTTTATTACAAGGAAATTTAGTAATATCAATTACTTGTGCATTAGCTAATTTTTTTTCTATTTCTTTAATTCGTCCTTCACAAAATGATTGTAACTCACGAGCTGCATGATATTCTGCATTTTCTTTTAAATCTCCATGCGTTCGGGCTGATGCTATAGAAGAAATAATTTTAGGTCTTTGAATTCTTTTCAGTTTATTTAACTCTTCACGGAGTTTTTCTGCACCTTGTAAAGTCATTGGAAATTGCTTCATTTAATAATATTAACCCTCTTTATAAAATACTTGAGCAAAAAATAGATAGACATTCTTTAGCTAGGTTATAAAAACCTATATCAGTTCATAACATTTAAATAATACTCTTTATTATTCTACTCTATAGTTTACCTTTATTACAAACTATCGTATTATATTATTATTTAATAATTATCACCTTTGCTACTTTACTGATACATATTGTAGTAATATGGGGCTTATTCCAAAAATATAAATATTAACATGATTGAATTAATGAATTATCAAGTCCTTGCAAGAAAATGGAGACCTAATTATTTTTCTGAGGTAATTGGTCAAAAGTATGTTATTATTGCTTTAATGAATAGTTTAAAATTAGGTAGATTACATCATTCTTATCTTTTTTCTGGTACCCGAGGGGTTGGAAAAACCACTATTGCACGTCTATTTGCCAAAGGTTTAAATTGTCTTCATTTTAATGAAGAACCATGTGGAAAATGTATTCATTGTAATGAAATTAAAAAAGGTAATTTTATTGACTTAATAGAAATTGATGCTGCTTCACGCACTAAAGTTGAAGATATACGCGAATTATTAGATAATATTCAATATCCCCCAATGTGTGGACGTTATAAAATTTATTTAATTGACGAAGTTCATATGTTATCACGACATAGTTTCCATGCCTTACTAAAAACATTAGAAGAACCACCTAATCATGTTAAATTTTTACTTGCTACTACTGATTTTCATAAAATACCCCTGACTATCCTATCCCGTTGTTTGCATTTTAATCTAAAAATATTAGAAGTCAATCAAATTTTAAATCAACTTAAATTAATTTTAAAAAAAGAAAATATAGATTTTCAACCCCAAGCATTGCTATTAATTGCACAAGCAGCTAATGGTAGTATGCGTGATGCACTTAGTCTCACAGATCAAGCTATTGTTTTAGGAAATAATAAAAATATTACTCTTGATATGGTCAATTTAATGCTTGGTACTTTAGATGAAAAAACCCCATTAACATTACTAGAATTAATAACACATGGAGATGGTGAAAAAATTATTAAATGCTTAAATAATATAGCAAGAAAATCTTTTATAGATTGGGAAAAAATTTTATTAGAAATGTTAATTATATTACATAAGATTACTATTAGTCAATGGGTACCTAATAAATGCTCATCCACAGTATTTGAAAATGATATATATTTAAATGAAGATCGTATAAAAAAATTATCTAATCATTTATCACCAGAAGATATTCATTTATATTATCAAATTCTACTTATGGGGAGAAAAGAATTATTATTGGTTCCTGATAAAAAAATAGGAGTAGAAATGACTTTATTAAAACTCATAGCATTTAATTCCCAGCAAAAAGTATATAATAACATTAATAGATAAATTATTTGGAATATTTCATTAAATAAAAAAAACAATAATATAAAGGGTAAAAAAATTGAATCTTAATTTAGAATTAGGATGTCCAGAAGCTATTACTAATGAACTAATAAAAGAAATGATTGTCCAAGATAAATGGACAGCAAATATTTATCAAATGTCTCTACCGAAAGAAGTACTAAACCTTGCATATAATAGCTGGATAGAACAAAAAAAAGAACATGTAATATTACATTTAAGATCTAAAAAAAGTTACTTAAATACAAATAGCGCTAAAAAAATATTAGCAGATAGACTAAGTAAATTAATAGGAAATAAAATTATACTTAGCATAGTAGAAGATGAGGATTTTAGATTTTACACCCCTTTTGAGTTAATAAAAAAAAAATATGAAAATAAATTAACAGAGGCAAAACAATCAATTAAAAATGACCATAATATAACTATGTTATGTAACATATTTGAAGCTAGTATTGAAAATATATACCCAATTTTTAACAAAGATAAATAAATATTAAAATTATTTATTTATATTGAAATGCAGAATCTATCCTCCATTTATAAGAAGTAAATTTTTCTTAGGCGAAAAGATAATGAAAGAACAAGAAAAAAAAGTGTTTCAGTCTGAAGTAAAACAACTCTTACATTTAATGATTCACTCTCTTTATTCAAATAAAGAAATATTTTTACGTGAGTTGATATCTAATGCATCAGATGCGGCAGATAAATTAAGATTTAGTGCACTCACTAAACCTGAAATTTATGAAGAAGATAAAGAAGAATTACATGTTCGTATTTCTATAAATAAAGAAGAACGTATATTAATAATTGATGATAATGGTATTGGTATGCGTCGTGATGAAGTAATTAACAATTTAGGAACTATTGCAAAATCTGGTACTAAATCATTTATTCAATCACTCGATATAAATAATCCTCAAAATCACCAAATGATTGGGCAATTTGGAGTAGGATTTTATTCAGCATTTATTGTAGCTAAAAAAGTTACAGTTTATACACGTGCTGCAGGAACTCCTATAGAAAAAGGAGTTTTTTGGGAATCAACGGGTGAA
The DNA here is from genome assembly GCA_041941745.1 of Candidatus Dasytiphilus stammeri. Classification (GTDB taxonomy): domain Bacteria; phylum Pseudomonadota; class Gammaproteobacteria; order Enterobacterales; family Enterobacteriaceae; genus Dasytiphilus; species Dasytiphilus stammeri_D. The sequence continues at coordinate 26,400 of CP145885.1, forward strand.
GGAGATTATACTATAGCTTATTTCAAAAAAGTTAATCGCGGAACTGAAATTCATCTTCATTTACGTGAAGAGGAAAATGAATTTCTTGAAGAATCACATATAAGTAATATTGTAAGTAAATATTCTGATTATATAACTTTACCTATAGAAATACAATTTCTCGACAAAGAAAAAAACAAAAAAACGTGGAAAAAAATTAATAAAGCTCAAGCATTATGGACACTTAATAAATCTGAAATAAGTAATAAGGAATATGAAGAATTTTATAAAAATATTACACATGATATTAGCCCCCCTCTTTTCTGGAGTCATAATAAAGTTGAAGGTAACCTAGAATATACTAGTATTCTATACATTCCAGCAAAAGTACCATGGAATATATGGCATAAAGATAATAAAAATGGGTTAAAATTATATGTACAACGTGTATTCATTATGGATGATGTAGAACAATTTTTGCCAAATTATTTAAGATTTGTTCGTGGTATTATTGATTCAAATAATTTACCTTTAAATATTTCTCGTGAAATACTACAAAATAGTAAAATAAGAAAAAATTTACAACATGCTATTACTAAACGTGTATTTCAAATGATTGAAACTTTGGCGAAAAAAGATGAAAAAAAATATCAGCAATTTTGGGATAATTTTGGTTTAATATTAAAAGAAGGACCAGCCGAAGATCCTGCTAATTTAGCAAAAATTTTACAATTACTAAGATTTACTACTACTTTTAGTAAAGACTCAAAACAAACTATATCATTAAAAGAATACGTTAATCGTATGATTAAAGGACAAAATAAGATTTATTATCTTACATCTGATTCTTATGCAGCTGCAAAAAGTAGTCCGCACCTAGAATTTTTACAGAAAAAAAATATAGAAGTCATACTACTATATGATCGTATTGATGAATGGATGATGAATTATTTAAAAGAGTTTGAAGGTAAATCTTTTCAATTAGTAAGTAAATCTCACGATTTTTTTGAAGATGATACAAAAGATGAAGCCAAAAAATCACAAAATGACAAAAATTTATCATCCTTTATAACAAAAGTTAAAGAAATATTAAAAAATCGTGTTAAAGATGTACGATTAACTTATAGATTAACTGAAACTCCTGCTATTCTAACTCTAGACGCTAATGATATGAGTACTCAAATGGTTAAATTATTTACTGCTGCAGGACAGAAAGTACCAGATATTAAGTATTTGTTCGAATTAAATCCAAAACATCAACTAATAAAATATGCAATGAAAAATATGGATGAAAAAAAAATATTTATTGAATTAATTGAATTTTTACTAGAAGGAGCGCTCCTTACAGAACGTGGATCAATAGAAGAACCAAAAAAATTTTTACAACGCATCAATAATCTATTACTACTAGATACTAATAAATCTTAATTTATATACTAAAGATAAAAAAACACTATGCGCATTATTTTGCTTGGGGCCCCGGGTGCTGGAAAAGGTACTCAAGCATTATTCATTAGTAATAGATATTCTATACCAATAATTTCTACTGGAAATATATTACGTACTTTGATTAAAACATGCAAAGATATAAAAGAATATATGACCCTAGGGAAATTAGTTAAAGATGACTTTGTTATTCAACAAGTAAAAAAACGTATATCTCAAAAAGATTGTAGTAACGGATTTTTATTAGATGGATTTCCCCGAAATCTCCCACAAGCTCATGCTCTCAAAATAGCAAATATTAAAATAGATTATGTTTTTAATTTATTTGTACCTGACAAAATCATTATTGATCGTATTATAGGACGACGTATTCATTCAACTTCTGGTAGAATTTATCATATCAAATTTTCTCCGCCAAAAATAAAAGATAAAGATGATATAACAGGAGAAGAATTACAAATTCGTCAAGATGATTATGAAAATATCGTTCTTAATCGTTTAAAAGAATATCATCAATACACTGCTCCTCTAATTCCATTCTATATAAATGAAGCAAAAATGGGCTTAACCCGTTATTATCAAATAGATGGTACAAATAAAATTGCATTAATTAATGCACATATAAAAAAAATACTAGGTTGAACAAATTATTCATTTTAATAGCTCCAATTATCTTTTTTACATAAAAATATTATTTTTTTGAAATATTTAATAATTCGGCAATACCACAAATTGATGCTAATAAGTTATTAGCATCTAAGGGTAACATTACTATCTTACTATTATGTGATGTACCAATACTTTGTAATGCTTCAGTATATTTCTGAGCAATAAAATAATTTATTGCCTGAAGATTACCATTAGAAATTGCCTCTGATAGTATTTGTGTTGCACTAGCCTCAGCTTCTGCTGATCTTTCTCGTGCTTCCGCCTGTAAAAAGGTAGATTGACATTCCCCTTCAGCTTTTAAAATTTGTGCTTGTTTTTCTCCTTCTGCACGTAAAATTGCTGCTTGACGTACACCCTCAGCTTCAAGAATATCTGCTCTCTTTGTCCGTTCAGCTTTCATTTGTACATTCATTGAATCTATTAATTCTGCTGGGGGCCGTACATCTCGTATCTCAATACGAGTAACTTTTACTCCCCATGGGGTAGTAGCTTCATCAATAATGAATAACAAACGTGTATTAATACTATCTCGTTGAGATAACATTTCATCTAATTCCATTGCCCCTAATACAGTACGAATATTTGTCATAATTAAATTTATTATTGCTTGATCAAGCTCACTAACTTTATAGGCTGCACGAACTGATTCTATCACTTTAATAAAACAAACTGCATCAATAGTAACATTTGCATTATCTTTTGATATCACTTCTTGTGAAGGTATTTCTAGTACTTGTTCCATCATATTTATCTTACGCCCAATACGATCTATAAATGGTATGACCAAATTGAGTCCTGGATATAAAATTTTAGTAAATCGGCCAAATCTTTCTACAGTAAATTGATAACCTTGTGGAACAATTTTAATACTGTATATAATACCTATTATTAATGTTATTATTAATATAATAAAATACATAGTATCTCCCGTTTCATATTGGTTTTAATGAAAATTGAATTTTTTATTATATAAAAATTTTTATTTATAGATATAATTTTTTTAAATCAAAACCAATACATCTAGAAACAATATTTTTATTAAAGAAATAATCAATTTCTAATTTCTGTAAATCAATTTTTTTGATATATCTTTAGGATAAGAAAATGCTTAAAATTTACAATACCTTAACTCATAAAAAAGAAATATTTCAAACTATAAAATCGAATGAAATAGGTATGTACGTATGTGGTGTTACTGTATACGATCTATGTCATATAGGCCATAGTCGCACATTTATTATTTTTGATATTATTGCCCGTTATTTACGTTATTATGGCTATAAACTAAAATATGTAAGAAATATTACCGACATAGATGATAAAATTATCAAACGTGCTTTGAACAATCAAGAAACGATTGAAACATTAACTAATAGAATGATTATAGAAATGCATACTGATTTTGCAGCTCTTAATATCTTACCTCCTGACATTGAACCCCGAGCTACACATCATATCGATGATATAATAGATATTATTAGTGATCTTTTAGGGCGTAATTATGCATATATTGCTTATAATGGAGATGTTATGTTTAACATAGCAGCTTATTCTAATGAATATGGATCTCTCTCACGTCAAAATATTAAAAATTTAAAATTTAGTACGAAAAATATTAATTGTAACCACAAACATAATAATATTGATTTTGTTCTATGGAAAAAAAACCATCATACTAATGAGCCAAGTTGGAACTCTCCTTGGGGTAAGGGACGGCCTGGATGGCATATTGGGTGTTCAGCTATGAACCTCAAATATTTAGGAAACCATATTGATATTCATGGTGGTGGTTTAGATCTATTATTTCCTCACCACGAAAATGAAATAGCACAATGTTGTGCTTATGCTAAAAAAACATATAATCAATATGTAAATTATTGGATACATTCAGGTATGATTATGATAAATAATCAGAAAATGTCCAAATCATTTAATAATTCTTTAACAATTCGTGATATATTAAAAAAGTATGATGGCGAAACCATTCGATATTTTATGATTTCACATCATTATAGAAGTAAATTAGACTATAATGATAGTAAAATCATACAAGCTAAAAAATCATTAAAAAGACTTTACATAGCTCTATTTAATACTGAATCTAGTAATGATTCTTATAATCCTAATAATAAGGAATTATTAAATATTAGTCTTTTTGAAGACCGATTTCGTAATGCTATGGATGATGATTTTAATACTCCAAAAGCATGTTCTATACTTTTTGACTTAGCTCATCAGCTAAATTTTTATAAAAAAAAAAAAGAATATAATATTGTAAATAATTTAGCAAGTTGTTTACGTTATTTAGCAAAAATTTTAGGTATTTTACAACAAAATCCCCAATCATTTTTACAAACTAATGTAAATAATGATTCACTAAATATTGAACTAATTGAAAATTTGATTTTTCAACGTAATAAAGCTCGCAAACTAAAAGATTGGAATAAGGCTGATTCAATTCGAAAAAAATTAAGTATTATGGGAATAATATTAGAAGATAATCTTCAAGGTACTACTTGTTGGCGGCAAGCTAAATAATAATAATAATATACTTGCTGCTCATTTTACATTTAAATATAAAAACTGGACTCATATTTTAAAAATGAAACAAAATATGAATTTGTTAAAGTCATTTGCTGTAGTTAGTACTATAACTTTTTGTTCAAGGGTATTAGGATTTGTTAGGGATACTATAGTTGCTAGGATGTTTGGAGTTGGTTTTGAAACAGATGCCTTTTTTGTAGCATTTAAACTACCTAATTTATTAAGACGTATTTTTGCAGAAGGAGCTTTTTCCCAAGCTTTTGTACCCATTCTAACAGAATATAAAAATCAAAAAAGTGAAAACGATACCCGATTATTAATAGCTTGGATTTCTGGATTATTAACTTTAGTACTTGCAGTAGTAACATTAATTGGTATATTAACAGCTCCTTGGATTATTTTAATAACAGCTCCTGGTTTTACTAAATCATACGATAAATTTGTACTTACTTATTCTCTACTTCGTATTACATTTCCTTACATATTTTTAATATCATTAACTTCAATGGTAGGAGCAATCCTTAATACTTGGAATCTTTATTCAGTACCAGCTTTTGCACCAACATTTTTAAATATTAGTATGATAATATCATCTCTCTTTGCTGCTCCATATTTTAATCCTCCAATATTAGCTTTAGCTTGGTCTATTATAATAGGAGGTATATTACAATTTTTTTATCAATTACCATTTTTAAAAAAAATTGGAATGTTAGTATTACCACGTATTAATATATACGATATAGGTATATGGCGAATTTTAAAACAAATGGTTCCTGCAATAATTGGAGTTTCTGCTGGGCAAATATCTATGATTGTTAATACAATGTTTACTTCTTTTTTGGTTTCTGGTTCTGTATCTTGGATGTATTATGCAGATCGGTTAATGGAATTTCCATCTGGAGTATTAGGTGTAGCACTTTGCACCATTTTATTACCTTCTTTAACAAAAAGTATTAGCAACAAAAAATATTCTGAATATTCTATTTTAATGGATCGTGGATTAAGATTGTGTTTAATATTATCTGCTCCTAGTGCAGTAATTTTAGGATGTTTATCACAACCATTAACTATAGTTTTATTTCAATATAATAAATTTACTGCATTTGATGTTATGATGACACATAAAATTCTGGTCTCATATTCTATGGGATTAATTGGCTTGATTACTGTAAAAGTATTAGCTACAGGATTTTATTCCCTTCATGATATGAAAACTCCAGTAAAAACTGCAATAATAACACTCTTACTAACTCAATTGTTTAATCTTATCTGCATAGGTCCATTAAAACATGTAGGCTTATCTTTGTCGATTAGTTTATCAGCTAGCTGCAATGCTTTTATGCTTTATTTTCAATTGCGTAAAAAAAAATTATATATTCCCCAACCTGGTTGGGTAGGATTTGTGATAAAAATTACGATAGCAATATTAGTTATGATTATGGTATTAATGAGTATTATAGCTATAATGCCTGAGTGGCAAATAGGAACAATGTTTTCACGTTTATTCAGATTGAGTATTTTAATTTCTATAGGAACAATTATATATCTCACAATACTATTATTATTAGGTTTTAGATTACGAGATTTTTCCTATCATACCTTACAGTAATTATTTTTATTAGAAATAAATTCCTATATTTTAGGTTATTTATTAATATAGAAGCTTGATAGCAACGGCTACCGCCCGAGTTTTTTATTTTTACTTACAATCACAATAGAATTGTGAGTTCATTTTTTGGTATTTATGGTGATATTGTGTCATAAGGTTCAGTATTATTATTATTTTTTTGTATATTATTTATTCATTTTTAATACTTCTAATATTAAATTTTTTACTTAAAAAATATTTAATTGTAATTTTTCTGGTATTTATCTTTTATCCAGATTTTCCTGTGGCAATTTCTGGGTGGATTACTGCTAATGTCAATAATGGCCTTGAATAAATTTTATAATTCTTATCAAGATCATACATAATACTTATAACAATTTTATTTATTAATTTTAAATATGTTAAAATAAAGATTATTCTCTCTAATAGAATCTTTTTTCAGGAGATTATTATTAATGGATAATCTCTTATTATTAATCTTTTCTTCACCTAATAAATATTTATTATTATTTATAGTTACTCTAGCATTTATTTTTTTTTAAACACCATTTTTACCATGGTAAAAATTATGTTTCATTAATTTTGGTAATGATTTTGATTTAAGTGATAGATTATGTTCATTTACTAATAATAATTTATTAATCTTAATTTTTTTTTTATTAGTAAAATACATTACTTTTCTAAAATTGGCTTCTTTTTCGCTTAAGAATATTTTTCTTATAAAATTCAATATACGATGCAAAAATCCTACATATTTATCTTTTTCATTATTACTTGTTTTTTTTAAATATTTTTTCTTTAGAAAATAATTTTGTTTATTAGTGTATTCAATTGCATTAATTTTATTTGTTGCTAATAGCGAATAATTTTCATCATGAAATTTTGATAACATGTAACTTACTGTTTTCATATTTTCTCCATGACGAATTCTTGAAACGGAATAATTTGGCGTTTCCAAGTCTTCATTAGGTACTATGATAATACGTATATTATTTTGACATTTTTCTATAGTATTAACAGCTTCACGTTTTTCATTCAATAGATAAGAGGCTATCTGTACTGGAACAATTGCATGTACTTCTTTAGTATTTTTTTTAAGAGCTTTTTCTTCAATAAGACGTAAAATAGACAGCGATAGTGATTCATTATCACGTACTGTGCCAGTCCCCTTACATCTGGGACAAAGATGATGACTAGATTCCCCAAGAGAAGAACTTAATCGTTGTCTGGACATTTCTAATAATCCAAATTTAGAAATTTGACTTATTTGCATTCTAGCTCTATCTTGACGTAGTGCTTCCCGTAACCGATTTGTTACAGCACGTTGATGCTGTAAAGATGTCATATCTATAAAATCTATAACAATTAATCCACCAAGATCTCTGAGACGTAATTGCCGAGAAATTTCTGAAGCAGCTTCTAAATTAGTATTGAATGCAGTTTCTGCGATATCATTTCCACTTGTTGCTCTTGCTGAATTAATATCTATTGCAGTTAATGCCTCAGTAGTATCTATAACAATTGAACCACCAGAAGGTAATTTTACTTTTCGTTGAAAAGCAGATTCAATTTGTGATTCTATTTGAAAATAACTAAATAATGGAATTTCACCAGAATATAACTTAATTTTTTTAGTAAAATCAGGTCTTCCTAAAATTGTTGTTTGATCTCTTGCTATTTCAACAATTTTAGGATTATCAATTATTATTTCATTAATATCTTGACGTAGATAATCACGAAAAGCTCGTACAAGTACATTATTATCTTGATAAATCAGCACTGGAGCTGATTTACTAGAAGCTATTTTCTTAATTTCTTGCCAATGGTTTAATCTTGATTGCAAATCTAACTGTAATGTTTCAGCAGACTTTCCAAGTCCTGCAGTTCTTATTATCATACCCATACCATTAGGTAAGACAAGAGATGCAAGAGTTTCTTTTAATTCTATACGATCTTCACCTTCAATTTTACGTGAAATTCCTACTGCATAAGGATTATTAGGCATTAATACTAAATAACTACCAGCTAAACTTATAAAAGTGGTTAAAGCTGCTCCCTTATTTCCGCGTTCTTCTTTATTAATTTGAACAATTATTTCTTGTCCTTCAGATATAATATCCTTAATATTTAATTCTCTTTTTTCTGAAAAATAATTTTTAGGAAAATATTCCGGAGAGATTTCTTTTAAAGGTAAAAACCCATGTTTGTGAACACCATAATCAACAAAAGCTGCTTCTAAACTTGGTTCTATACGTGTAATTATACCTTTATAAATATTAGATTTTTTCTGTTTATGACCAAGATTTTCGATATCAAGATCATATAAATATTGGCCATCTACAATGGCAACTCGCAATTCTTCTTTTTGAGTTGCATTTATTAACATTCTTTTCATTTTACTTACTCATTTCTCAACATTCATTAGTTCAGATTTTAAATAAACAACGTTCATTAAAATCATAAATACATGATATTTCAGTGTTCATTTTAAAATGAATAAATGATTTTTTTAATATAAACTATATATACTGATACTGTACACTATAGTTATTTTATAACAATAAAATTTATTTTTCATAAAATTTAATATGGCCACCGCAATATTAATTTGATTATATCAATAATTATATGAGCTCTGTAATAAAAAATTACTTTATTTTAATAAATAAAATAGTAAGATTTTATTATGTTAATTTTTATCATGTTCTATTTAATTTCATATGTTTTATGAAACAAAAAATTATTATTAGTTCAGATGACACTGGAAGACGTATAGATAATGTTCTACACTCAAAATTAAAAGGAATACCTATAAATTTAATTTATAGGCTTTTACGTAAAGGTAAAATAATAGTTAACAAATTACGTGTAAAACCAAGTTATAAGCTTGAAATATATGATGAAATATCAATTCCAATATTAAAAAATACTGTTAAAAAACCAGTTTTTGATGCAAAAAAAAAAAAGATTGAATTAATCAATCAATCTATTATCTATCATGATAATTATTTTATAGCACTAAATAAACCGTCTGGAATAGCTGTACATGGAGGAAGTAAATTAAGTTTTGGTATCATTGAATGTTTGCGGTTTTTATTACCTAAATTTTCTTTTCTAGAATTAGTTCATCGTCTTGATCGTGATACTTCTGGAATATTACTAATAGCTAAAAAAAGATCATTCTTACGTTCATTACACGAACAATTTCGGGTTAATAAAATTAAAAAATATTATTTAACACTTGTATATGGTAAGTGGCCATATGATATTAAAGAAGTAGATGCTCCTTTAATAAAAAAAGTTATGAGAAATGGTAATCGTATGGTATGTGTTAGTGAAGAAGGAAAATTTTCAAAAACTATTTTTAAAATTCAAGAAAGATTCAGTCAATCTACTTTAATAAAAGTACATACCATAACAGGAAGAACCCATCAAATACGTGTTCATACACAATATGCTGGACATCCTATTGCTTTCGATCAACGATATGGAAATTTTGCTTTTAATCAAAAAATAGCTAAAATAGGATTAAAACGTTTATTTTTACATGCCTCATCAATTATTTTTATTCATCCACAAAATAATAAAAAAATATGTATAACTGCACCATTACATGATGATTTGAAAGATTGTATAGAAATATTACGAAATAATAAAAACAGAGGATTTAACAAATATTTTGAAAAAAACATTAATTGAATATAAATAGAAAAGGAGCAAATATATATGGCGGTACAACAGAATAAATCAACTAGAGCTAAACGGGGAATGCGCCGTTCTCATGATAAAATTAATACCAAAAAACTTTGTTTATCTATAGATAAAATGTCTGGAGAACTTCATTTACGTCATCATATAACTGCTAAAGGTTATTATCGCAATAAAAAAATTTTATTAAAAATAAAAGATAGAGATCAGAAAAAAATTAACTAAAAATTTTTATCATGGATTAATCAGCAATAAATTTAAAATGATATGATTATTATAGTTAATCATAGTAATAAGATAATTATCTGAATAATTTCATATAATAAAATGTATATTAATAAAAAAAATTTTTGCATGATATTTCCGGGACACGGAGCTCAATCAGTAGGTATGTTGCATCAATTAGCAAAAGATTATCCAATAATTAAACAAACTTTTTATGAAGCTTCTGATTATTTAGGATATGATCTGTGGAAATTAATAGAATATGGGCCTAAAAAAATATTAAATCAATCTCAAAAAACACAACCTATGCTAGTTACTAGTGCTGTAGCTGTTTTTCGGTTATGGCAATCACAAGGAGGAGGAATGCCTACTGTACTAATAGGACATAGTGTAGGGGAATATTCCGCTTTAGTATGTGCGGGTGCTATATCATTTAAGGAATGTGTCTCTTTAGTTGAATTACGGGGACAACTAATGCAAAACGCATGCTCAAAAAATTATGGATTAATGGCAGCAATTATTGGCTTAAATAAAGATACAATAATTAATATTTGTAAATATTCAGCTTTAGACGAAACAGTAACTCCAGTAATATTTAATTCTCCAACACAGATTGTTATAGCTGGACATAAAAGAGCAGTAACTCGTGCGAGTATAACTTGTAAAAATAAAGGTGCGAAAGTACGATTTTTAATGAATATTCCATCACATTGTGCCTTATTAAAACCTATTTCTAATTTATTTTGTTTAGCATTAAAAAAAATTACTGTTAATAAACCATTAATACCAGTTATTAATAACGTTGATGTAAAATGTGAAATATATCCTTCAAAAATACGTTATGCTCTGATGCGTCAATTATATCAACCAGTAAGATGGATAGAATGTATTCAACATATGAAAAAATATGATGTAAGAACTGTAATTGAAATTGGAGCAAATCATATTTTAACTGGTATAACTAAAAAAATTGACCCAAAATTAATGATTATTGCTCTTAATAATTCTGAAAATTTGTTAGCAGCACTACAATAGTGATGGTATAGCCTTTGATAAGTTGTAAAGGTAAAATTGCATTAGTAACAGGAGCTAATAGAGGAATTGGAATTGCTATAGCAAAAACACTTCTTCTTTGTGGAGCTAAAGTAGCTGGTACTGCTACTACTAAAGATGGAGCAAATATTATTTCTAATTACTTAAAATTTCATAATGGAAAAGGATTTATATTAGATATAACTAATATGCTTTCTATTAAGAAAGTATTAAAAGACATACGTAAAGAATTAGGGGATATAGATATATTAATTAATAATGCTGGTATTAAACATGATAAACTTATTAAGCATATGAAATATAAGGACTGGAAATTTGTTATAGATACAAATTTATCATCGGTATTTCGATTATCTAAAGAAGTAATACCAAGTATGTGTAAAAAAAAATATGGAAGGATAATTAATATTGGCTCAATAATTGGAAGTACTGGAAATATAGGACAAACTAATTATGCGGCTACAAAAGCAGGTCTAATGGGTTTTACCAAATCACTAGCTCTTGAAGTAGCTTCAAAAGGTATTACTGTTAATGTCATCGCTCCCGGTTTTATTGAAACTGAAATGACCAGTAGATTAAAAGAAAAACAACGTAATGATATTTTGAAAAAGATTCCAGTTGGGAGATTTGGTAATACTCTAGATGTGGCTAACGCTGTTGCTTTTTTAGCTTCTAATGAATCGGCCTATATCACAGGAGAAACTATCCATATTAATGGTGGAATGTATATGATTTAATTTTAATATAACTTATTTATGATAAAAATTATTAATATAAATAAATTTATTATTTTTAATATGTTTTGATAGGGAAAAAGAATATGGAAACTATCGAAAAACGTGTAAAAAAAATTATTGGCAAACAACTCTCTCTAAAAGAAAGAGAGATTAATAATTCTGATACTTTTATTAAAGATCTAGGAGCAGATTCTCTTGATATCATTGAATTATTTATGGCTTTAGAAGAAGAGTTTAAAAAAGAAATTCCTGACGAAGATGTTGAAAAAATTAAGAGTGTACAAACTGCAATTGATTATATATCTAAAAATAGTAAAAAAAATAGCTTAAAAAGAGAAGGATATATATAATTTGTTTATATATCTTTAAAATTTTTTTGCTAAAAACGTTATTTACATAAATAAATAATTATTAGGAAAATAATGAAAAATAGTTTCATTGTTCTTGAAGGATTAGAAGGTGCGGGTAAAACAACAGCTTGTAATATTATTGGCCAATTTTTACAAGATAAAAATATAAATGATATTATTATTACTCATGATCCTGGAGGTACTCCAGTAGCAGAAAATCTCCGGTATTTAATAAAACATAGTATTGAAAAAGAAAAAATTAGTGATGAAGCTGAATTATTAATGTTATACTCAGCTCGTATTCAACTTATTGAAGTAATTATAAAACCAGCTTTAGTACGAGGAGCATGGGTTATTAGTGATCGTTATGATCTTTCTACTAAAGCTTATCAAGGTGCAGGCCGGAATATTAATAATAAATTAATCACTACTATACGTAATCTAATTTTAGAAAAAATTACTCCAGATTTAACTTTTTATCTTGATGTAACACCAGAAATTGGCTTACAACGAGCAAAAAATCGTGGGAAATTAGATCGAATTGAACAAGAATCTATTGATTTTTTTGTTAAAGTACGTCAGTGTTATCTTGAAGAAGTAAAAAGAGATATAAAAATTAAATTTATTGATGCTACACAATCACTTTATGCCGTAAAGTCTAATATACATTTAGAAATGGAAAAATGGTGGAGAAAATAAAAAATTGTTATATCCTTGGCTAAATGATATTTATTTTAAGTTGATTCAACAATATCAAATAAATCGTGGTCATCATGCATTATTGATATATACAAAGTATGGCTTACGAGTAGATGTATTAATATGGAAAATAAGTTGTTGGTTGATGTGTTCAGCCTCATCTAAAAAACTTTTTAATTGCGGTTATTGTACTAATTGCAAGCTTATGCAAACTTTTAATCATCCAAATTGGCATAAAATAGATATAGAACCAGAAAAAAAAACTATTGGTATAGAAATCATTCGACATGTATGTGACAAACTTTATCATAAAGCAAATATTAGTAAAGCAAAAATAATTTGGATAACACAAACAAATAAATTAACTGAAGCAGCTATTAATACTCTATTAAAAATTTTGGAAGAACCTCCAAATAACACATTTTTTTTTTATCAACTTATGAAGTCAGTGGTTTACCAATGGTATTGCAGAGCCGTTGTCAACATTGGAGAATAAGTCCACCTAGTGAAAATGAAGGCTTAACATGGATAAAAAATAAAATCAACAATACAACAATGATTTCAGAATTAAATATAAGAACTGCTTTAAGATTATCTTATGGAGCTCCATATGCTGCAATAAAATTATTAAAAAATCAATCTTGGAAAGAAAGAAAAGAGTTTTATGATCAATTAAATCATGCGTTAAATACAGATGTAATAATTTTATTACCCTTAATTAATAATAATAAAGCTATTCAAAAAATTGAATGGTTATCAACTTTATTAGGGGATGCCTTAAAATGGCATTATGGAATTAATTATTGTATTAATGCTGATTATTATCATTTAGTTTATTGGTTAGGACAGTTTATTCCTAAAGAAATTATTGCTATAAGTTTTAATCAATGGTTAACCTGTAAACACTATATATCAAATGTTGGACCTAGAACTCGGGAGTTATATTTAATAGAACAATTGTTAAATTGGAAAAAATTAATCATTTATGCAAAAAAATGGGGTGGTTTTTAATAAATTATGTTTTTAGTAGATTCTCATTGTCATATTTATGACCTTAATTTTGATACTTTACATAAAAATGTAAATGATGTTTTAAAAAAAGCAGCAGAACGTCAGGTAAAATTTATACTAGCAGTAGCTACTACTTTATCTGAATATAAGAAAATTATAAAAATTGTAAGTAATAACCCACAAATTGCATATTCTTGTGGTTTGCATCCATTAAAGATTGAAGAAGATAATATTAAAGATTTACGGACGTTAGTCAACGAAAATAAAAAAATTGTTGCATTAGGTGAAACTGGTTTAGATTACCACTATCCTCTAATAACTAAACAAAAACAAAAGCAACAAATGATTTTTAGGGAACATATTAGAATAGGATGTGATTTAGATAAACCTGTAATAGTTCATACACGTAATGCTAAACAAGATACATTAAATATTTTACAGGAAGAAAAGGCAGAAAAATGTAGCGGTGTAATACATTGTTATACAGAAGATATTACTATGGCCAAAAAAATTTTAAATATGGGATTTTATATTTCTTTTTCTGGTATTATTACATTTAAGAATGCTTCTAATTTACGTGAAGTAATTCGTTATATTCCTTTAAAAAATATTTTGATAGAAACTGATTCACCTTATTTAGCTCCGGTTCCTTATAGGGGCCAAGAAAATCAACCAGCTTGGTTATATGAAATTGCTGTATATGTAGCAGAAGTAAAAAAAATTTCTTTAGAAAAATTAGCAAAAACAATTACTAACAATTTTAGTCGTTTATTTAAAATTTCTTTACTAGATTAGATTCTAGTATCTGATGATAGGAATTTTTTCAATGTTAAAAATTAAACATCTATTTACTAAAATTATTAATCATGAAGTTCCAGCTGTAATTATTTATCAAGATGAGTTAGTAACAGCCTTTCGGGATATTAACCCCCAAGCTCCTACTCATGTTTTAATTATTCCTAATATTTTTATACCTACATTAAATGATATAAAAAAAGAAGATGAACCGATGATCGGTCACTTAATAAGTGTCGCAGTTAATATAGCTAAATCTGAAAATATTGCGACAACAGGTTATCGTTTAATCATAAACTGCAATCAACATGGAGGTCAAGAAATACAATATATTCATTTACATTTGTTGGGAGGTTGTCAACTAGGACCTATTATTGTAAACTAGCCGCTATATTTTTTATTGAAAAATAATTCATGAATTCATTTGTTACTGATATATTAAAATTAATATGTTTTATATTTTTATTCTTTGTTAAAACATCCTTAGCATTTGGGTTTATGAATTTCCTCCATAATTCAACTTTTGTTGAAGAAGAAAAAAATATTACACAAAGTAACAATAATATATTTATAATAAATCCAATAAAGAAAAATACAGTCAAATTAGATTATATGATTATCAATCTGCAACCATTATTGATAGAATTGATTGATTTTATTAATTTAAATTTTAAAAACAACTATATTCTTCTAATAAATAGAATACAAAATAATACAACTCATTATTTTTCAATAAAAAAAATAAATTTGATATTAAACAATATCTTGATTAATAATTTAAAAATTAAAATTATTAATCAACTAAAAATTAAAAATATGGATAATAATTTTGATATTAATAAAAGTTTTTTTTATTTTCAAAAAAATATAGAAACAGCACGACATCTTAATGCTCAATTTATGTTAATAACGAGTATTAACGGCAATATATTAGATTGTCCAGTTATACATATGCAATTACTAATAGTTAATTCAGGAGAAATAATTTGGTCTAGAAGTAGTAGAAATTATATATCGATTGAATAGATAATATTAACTGTTAGTAGTAACAGTATTAATTATTGGCATTTAAAAAAAAATCATAGCTTATTTACTAGTTGAATAGCACATCCTAAATAATTAAAAGGAGTTAAATTATTTAGCCTATATTTTTCTGTTTCCGGAATTGGTAGTGTATTGATAAATTCTCTTATAATATTTATATTCACTGTTTTACCATAAGTTAATTTTTTAAGTTTTTCATAAGCTTTTTCAATACCATATCGGCGCATTACAGTTTGAATTGGTTCGGCTAATATTGCCCAATTATTGTCTAAATCAGCCAATAATTGATTTGAATTAACTTTTATTTTGCTCATTCCTTGTAAAAGCGATTGCCAAGCAATTATAGCATAACTTAACCCTACTCCTATGTTACGTAACATAGTTGAATCAGTTAAATCACGTTGCCAACGTGAAATGGGTAATTTATTAGCTAAATGGGCTAAGATAGCATTAGCTAATCCTAAATTTCCTTCAGCATTTTCAAAATCTATGGGATTGATTTTATGCGGCATTGTAGATGATCCTATTTCTTCTAAATTTAATTTAAGATGAAAATAATTTATAGAAATATATCCCCACATATCATGTGTAAAATCAAGTAAAATATTATTAAAACGTATAATACAATTAAATATTTCTGCCATATAATCATGTGGTTCAATTTGAGTTGTATATGGATTATAACTAATACCTAAAGAAGTTACAAACCTTTGACTCAAATTTGGCCAATCAACCTTAGGATAAGCTACATAATGAGCATTGTAATTTCCTACAGCACCATTCATTTTACCCATTATTTTAATCTTTTTTAATTGTTGTAATTGCCGTGTAATTCTAAATACTACATTTGCCATTTCTTTACCTACCGTTGTAGGAGAAGCTGGTTGTCCATGAGTTCGAGATAACATAGGTTCCGTACTATATATTTTAGCTAATTTTTTGATAACAAATATTATCTTTTGCCATAAAGGCACAATAATTTTACTTCTAGCAGTTGCTAACATTAATGCATAAGATAAATTATTAATATCTTCAGAAGTACATGCAAAATGAACAAATTCAGTAACTAATTTTAGTTTAGGTATAAAAGATATTTTTTCTTTTAAAAAATACTCAACAGCTTTCACATCATGATGTATTTTTTGCTCTATTTTTTTTATATAAATAGCATCTGTTTCAGAAAAATATTCAATAATATTATTAAGATAAATGTTAGTCTCATTATCTAATATTGGTATTTCTTTTATTATTGGACAAGATGCTAATTGCTGAAACCACCGTATTTCAATTATTAGTCTAAATTTTAATAAACTATACTCACTAAATATAGTGCGCATGGAATGTACTTTATCAGCATATCGTCCATCTAAAGGGGATATGGCATTTAACGTAGATAATTGCATTTTTATAAATTCCTATTACTAATTATTATTTAATTTAAACTTTTTTTAATTACACAACCACCTAAACATAAATCACCCCAATAAAAAACTGCTGATTGGCCTGGAGTTATTGCAGCAACTGGAGTCATAAATTTTACCAAAATACTATTTCGATTATGAGGTGGCATAATAATACATGGAATATCATCTTGATGATGACGTGTTTTTACAGTACAAAAAATTTTTTTGTTTGATGGTGGTTTACTATTATTAATCCAATGAAAGTGAGTTGCAATTAAACTAGTTGACATCAATTTTGGATTTTTATGTCCTTGGGCAACAATTAATAGATTATTTTCAATATTTTTATCCACTACATACCATGGTTCATTACTATTACTATTTTTAATACTACCAATACCTAATCCTTTACGTTGACCTATTGTATAAAACATAATGCCTACATGTTGTCCTATAATATTACCATTAGTATTTATAATGTTTCCAGGTTGTTCCGGTAAGTACAATTTGAGAAAATTTAAAAATTTTTTTTTACCTATAAAACAAATACCAGTTGAATCTTTTTTTTCTGCAGTAATTAACTCTGCTTCCTTTGCAATATTTCTAACTATAACTTTCGTCATATCTCCTAAAGGGAAAATAGTTCGTTGTAGTTGTTCCTGTCTGAGTATATGAAGGAAATAACTTTGATCTTTAGTAATGTCTATACCTCGTAATAAGAATTTTTGATTATTCATTTCTAGTAAACGTACATAATGTCCAGTAGCAATAAAATCTGCTCCTAGATCTTCAAAAGCAAAATCTCTAAAAATTCTAAATTTTATTTCTTTATTACAAATAATATCTGGATTAGGTGTACGTCCAGATTTATATTCTGATAAAAAATATTGAAATACTTTTTCCCAATATTCTGCGGAAAAATTTACTTTATGTAAAATAATACCTAATTTATTACATACTTGTTCCGCATCTAATAAATCTTTTTTTGATTGACAATAAATTTCATTATCGTCTTCTTCCCAATTTTTCATAAAAACAGCTTCAACTTGATACTTTTGTTTTTTTAACAGTAAAGCTGCTACAGAAGAATCAACACCACCTGACATCCCAATTATAATTTTTTTATTTTTATTTAAATACATAATATAAAACTCATTTTCAAAATTAAATTTTCATAATTATCGAAAATTAAATTAATAATGTTTTTTATTACTTAAATATAAAGATTAATAATATTTTTCTATTACTTATATAATAGAAAAAATATATTTTTAATCACAATTAAAAACCTATCCTATAATTAAATAAATAAACAACTTACTAAAATTTAGTAAATAAAATAAACCGTCACTATATGTTAATTGATATTAACAATATAATAGTATATGTACTCTCTTATTAAAAAGAAATTAATAATAAAAATTAGGAGGAGGAATAAGTAATGGGTATTATATCTTGGATATTATTAGGGTTGATTTCAGGTATCTTTGCTAAATGGTTTATGCCAGGCAGAGATGGTGGGGGTATAATAATGACAATTATTTTAGGTATATTAGGAGCATTGATAGGAGGCTGCTTTAGTACATTATTAGGCTTTGGAAAAATTGATGGCTTGAATTTTGGTAGTTTTTTTTTCGCAATAACTGGTTCTATTCTTATTTTATGGATTTATCGTCAAGTCAAACACTAATGTCTGCAAGGCCTTTTTACAGAGGCCTTTTATATAAAGCTAGATTTTTAATCAAAAAATATTAATTTTAAACTTTAAATAAAAATTTAATGATATCCCCATCATTTATGATATAATCTTTACCTTCATAACGAATTTTTCCAGCCATTTTTGATCCTTTTTCCCCATTATAATTAATAAAATCTTTATAACTAATTATTTGAGCACGAATAAATCCTTTTTGAAAATCTGAATGTATTTTCCCTGATGCATTATAAGCAGTTGTCCCTATAGGATTTAGCCATGCTCGTATTTCTTTGGGAGTAACAGTGAAATAAGTTTGCAATTTTAATAATTTATAAGCACTACTAATTATATTATTTATTGATGAATCATTTAAATTGCAAATTTTTTTTGATCTAAAAAATAATTTATTATTAGTCATTTTCCTAAAAAATTTTGCGAAAGATATATTTTTTTTCTCCGCTATCAATTTTACTTGATCTAAGAAAAGATGATGATCTTTATCATCTATATTATAATTTGCAATAAACATCATTGGTTTAATAGTTAAAAAATTTAAATTATCAATAATTAGACGCTCTTCAGTAGAGAAACTTAACTCACGTAAATGGCCAAATTGTTCTAATTGTTGATTACATCGTTTCAAAAGTTGAATTTCTAGTTCTGCCGTTCCTTTTATATTTTTTTTCTGTATAATTCGATTTAGTGCAGAATTACAAATGTCAAGATCAGCTAATGATAATTCCATATTAACTATATTAATATCTTCTTCTGGATTTATTGTGCCAGAAAAATGGATAACATCATTATTATCAAAACATCGAACTACATGAGCAATTACTTCAGTTTCACGAATTTTATTAAGAAATTGATTACCTAATCCTTCACCTTTAGAAGCACCTTTAATTAATCCTGCAATATCAATAAATGTCATCTGTCCATGTACTATTTTCTTAGGTTGCAAAATAGTTGCTAAAACATTGATACGTTGATCAGTAACCCTTACAATTCCATAATTAGGATTAATAGTAGAAAAAGGATAATTAGCAACCACAATTTTGTTTTTTGTAAGAGAATTAAATATTGTAGATTTTCCTACATTAGGTAATCCTACTAATCCTACTCTAATTTCCATTAATTATTATCCCGTATGCATAATAATACGGGCCTCGCTTTAATAAAAATATTATTACAGGGTATGTAATAAGTTCATAGCTTTTATCATACCTTCTTGTAATAAAATTACAGTACAATATATAGATTTATATATAGCATTTTTTATAAGTATTTGTTCCTTTTTTGAAGGCTTATCTAATACAAAACTATTAATTTCATTTCTATTATTAGGCACCCCAATTCCAATACGTAAGCGTTTAAAATTTTTATTTTGCCCTAACTGATTGATAATATTTTTAATTCCATTATGACCTCCATGACCACCACATAATTTAAACTTAGCAATACCTGGTGCGAACTGTAACTCATCATGTGCTACTAAAATTTCTTCCGGACTAATTTTATAATAATTGGCCATTGCAGCTACTGATATCCCATTCATATTCATAAAAGTATCTGGAATAAGCAACCATATATTACGATTTGCTATAACTATTTTTGTTATATGACTATAAAAAATTTTTTTTTGTATTAAAGTATGATTATATTGATTTGCTAAAATTCTAACATACCAAGATCCTACATTATGGCGGGAAAATGCATATTTTTCACCCGGATTAGATAATCCTACTATCAATTTAATATTATTATTGTTAATAAGGTCATTCATCACATTCCATCATTTTTTTCTAACGTTAAAAAAATATTAATGTTCAAACATAGCAGAAATAGATTCTTCATTACTAATACAACGAATTGCTTCAGCTAACATACCTGCTAAGGTTAATACACGTACTTTACATAAATTATTAATTCCTTTTTTCAACGGAATAGAATCACATACTATAATTTCATCAATATATGATGTACGCAAATTTTTTGCGGCCTGTCCTGAAAAAATAGGATGTGTAGCATAGGCGAATACTCTATTAGCACCACCTGCTTTTAATGCTTCTGCTGCTTTGCATAATGTACCTGCAGTATCAATCATATCATCTATTAATACACAATCACGATTAGCTACATCTCCAATTATATGCATAACTTGTGAGACATTAGCACGACAACGACGCTTATCAATAATCGCCATATCCGTATCATTAAGTAATTTTGCAATAGCACGAGCTCGCACCACACCACCAATATCTGGAGATACTACAATAGGATTATTTAATCCAATTAATAACATATCTTCTAAAAGAATCATACTCCCAAAAACATTATCTACTGGAATATCGAAAAAACCTTGAATTTGTTCAGCATGCAAATCTACAGTTAATATTCGGTCTACCCCTACACTAGATAAAAAATCTGCTACCACTTTAGCTGTAATAGGTACTCTTGCTGAACGTACTCTGCGATCTTGACGTGCATACCCAAAATAAGGTATTACAGTAGTAATACGCCCCGCAGAAGCACGACGTAATGCATCTACTATTACAAATAACTCCATGAGATTATCGTTAGTTGGTGCACAAGTTGATTGAATGATGAAAATGTCATCACCACGTACATTTTCATTAATTTGAACACTAATTTCTCCATCACTGAAACGACTAACAGTAGCATTGCCTAATTTTGTAGAAAGACGATTAGCAATATTTTGGGATAGTTGTGGTATTGCATTACCTGCAAATAATTTCATTTCCTGTACCTCATAATATGATATTATATCTTACGTAAACTATGTAATGGTGAAGTATTTAATCCTCGTGCTACAAATCCACTGATACCTTCAGGAAGATTATTTAATAGATAAAATGCTTTAAATTTTGTATTAAATTCAGCAAATATACAAGATCCAGTGCCTGTTATACGGGAATAAGGAGCATACTCTCTTATCCACGATAGGAGTTTCGCTACAGCAGGAAACCGTTTTATAACTACTGCCTGACAATCATTAGTAAATTGCTGATTATATAACTCAGATAATGAACGATAAGGAGTATTTCTTTTTAAATTAGAATCTCTAAATACTAAAGATGTTGATATTTTAATTCCAGGATATAAAACTAAATACCATTTTTTAGGTAGTTTAACTGGAGTTAATTTATTACCTATTCCTTCTGCAAAAGAAGTATGACCATTAATAAATATAGGTACATCTGCTCCAAGTTGTAAGCCATATAAGATTAATTCATCAATACTAAAATTAATTTTCCATAAGTAATTAAGCGCTATTAATGTAGTAGCAGCATTGGATGAGCCGCCCCCTAATCCACCACCTATTGGCAATCTTTTAATAATTGTAATGTCAGCTCCAAAATTTTTCGATAAAAAGCCATATTTACTTGCTTGTTTATGTAATAATTTAGCCGCTCGAATAATAAGATTATTATCTTTAGGAATATCAGAGAGTATTGGGGGATATAAATTAATACTCCCACTATTATTTAGTCTAAAATTTAGAGTATCTCCATAATTAATAAATTGAAAAAGGGTTTGTAATTTATGATATCCATCAGGATATTGATCATTAATATAGAGAAAAAGATTTAATTTTGCAGGAGATGGCCAATTACTAATCATTTTTTTTTCAAAAAGTATTAAGTCGATTTATTATTAATTAAGATATAAATTACTTATTACAAGTATTAATTTAAAAATTAATTCTTTATCAAAGCTAGCTTTTTATAAAAAGTTAAATAAAATAATTATATTGTATAATTAAAATTATACTAATCGTTATTTATAAGTAAAATTTAAAAAAATTAAATTCTGGTTAACGTATAAAATAGAATCATTCACAATATGAAACATTATATTATTTCTAAATTAAAATCATTAACAAATCGTTATGAAACGGTAGAAAAACTATTAAATAATTCAGAGATAATTGAAAATCAAACTTTATTTCAAAAATTAGTACGTGAATATACTCATCTTTTTGAAATTAGAAAAAAATTTCTTCAATGGAAGAAAATACAGAACCATATTGATTCTACCACTTTATTACTTGACGATGCTGAAATGCATGAAATAGCAAATGAAGAACTTGAGAAAATACAACATCAGAATACAATTCTAGAACAAAAAATAAAATTACTTTTATTACCAACAGATCCTAAAGATAAATATAATTGTTATATTGAAATACGAGCAGGAACTGGTGGAAGCGAAGCTGCTAATTTTGCTGGTGACTTATTTCGTATGTATAGTCGTTATGCAGAAAATCGTCAATGGCATATAGAAATAATAAATGCTCATGAAGGAGAACATGGAGGTTATAAGACTATTATAGCTAAAATAATAGGATCCCATGCATATGGCCGTTTAAAATTCGAGTCTGGAGGTCATCGTGTACAAAGAGTACCAAATACTGAATCACAAGGAAGAATCCATACTTCTGCCTGTACAATAGCTGTCATTCCAGAAATGCCTGAAAAAGAATTAATGAAAATTAAAAATAGTGATTTAAAAATTGATACTTTTCGTTCTTCTGGAGCAGGGGGACAACATGTTAATACAACTGATTCAGCAATTCGTATTACTCATTTACCTACTGGAATAGTAGTAGAGTGTCAAGATGAACGTTCACAACATAAAAATAAATCTAAAGCCCTATCAGTATTAAGGTCAAGAATTCATGCTGCAGAAATTGCAAAACGTCATAAAGAAAAAACATCAATCCGACGTAATTTGCTAGGAAGTGGGGATCGTTATGATCGTTGTCGCACATATAATTTCCCGCAAGGACGAGTTACAGATCATAGAATCAATTTAACTTTATATTGCTTAGATAAATTCATAGAAGGTGATTTAGATTTAATCATAGAACCTATATTAAATCAATTTCAAGAAAATCAATTAGCTACAATATTTGATACAAATTAGTATATTTATTAATGATGAATATCAAAAAATGGCTTTACCAAGCAACTATTACTCTTCATAAGAAGAGTAATACTCCAAAACTTGATGCTGAAATCATACTTAAATTTATTACTCGTAAATCTATTACTTGGTTAAAAGGATTTGATGATTATTTACTTACTGTAAAACAACTTAACCAACTTAATATTTTATTAAATCGACGTGCACTAGGAGAACCAATAGCCTACCTTATTGGGGAACGTGAATTTTGGTCTTTACCTATTAGTGTTTCTAATATAACATTAATTCCTCGTCCTGAAACTGAAATATTAGTAGAACAGGCGCTATTACTTCTTTCAAAGAAAAATTCACGTATTTTAGATTTAGGAACAGGTACTGGAGCTATTTCATTAGCAATTGCTCATGAACGTCCCGATTGCACTATTTTAGGAGTGGATTATAAAAAACAAGCGTTATTACTTGCAAAATATAATGCTCAAAAAATTGGTATTTCTAATGTATCATTTATTTATAGTAATTGGTTTTCAGCTCTTAAAGGACATCTATTTCATATGATTGTAAGTAATCCTCCATATATTGATGCTAATGATAAGCATTTAAAACAAGGAGATATACGTTTTGAACCAAATTATGCTCTTATATCTGCAGAACAGGGATTAGCTGATTTGAAAATAATTATTTCTCATTCAATAAAATATTTAGAAAGTAATGGTTGGTTATTAGTAGAACATGGATATCAACAAGGGGCTCAGGTACGTCAACTAATGAAAAAAAATAATTTTCATTACATAAAAACTCATAAGGATTATAATCATCATGAACGTATTACTTTTGGTCAAAAAAATAATTAATTTTAAATAAAAATAAAAAATGAACTAAGGTAAAGATATATTTAAATTATAAAATAAACTTAAGACTTTTATTTAGATAAAAATATTAACTTACTATTTTTTTGTAAAGCAGTTACTTGTTAACACAAGTGCTAGAATTGCTTGACGAACATATAAACCATTGCTGGCTTGTTGAAAATAGCAAGCATATGGAGTTTTATCTACCTCAATGGGTATTTCTTTTAAACGAGGAAGGGGATGTAATATCTTCATATTATTTTTTGCCTTAAGAAGAGATGTTACATGTAAAATAAATGGTATTTCCATATTTGCGTATTTTGATGAAATTAAACGTTCTTTCTGTATTCTTGTCATATAAATAATATCTAATTTAGATATTACTTCTTCAAGGTTATTATGAAAACTCCAGGAACATTTTTTTGCTTTAAACATATTAATAATATCTAGTGGCATAGATAAATGTCTTGGAGATAATAAAAAAAATCTATTTCCTTCATATTTTGATAATGCTTCTGCTAATGAATGTACAGTACGACCATATTTTAAATCTCCAACCATGGCTATATTAAGATTATTCAATCGATGTTGAGTACTTTGAATAGTAAATAAATCTGTTAATGTTTGTGTAGGATGTTGATTAGTACCGTCTCCAGCGTTTATTACTGGGACATTTCCAGAAATATCTGCGGCAATTTTTGCCGATCCTGATTGAGGATGACGTATAATAATAGCATTAACATAGGAACTTATTACCTTAATAGTATCGGCAAAACTTTCTCCTTTACAGAACATTGAAGTATGAGATCCATCTGAAAAACCTATTACTGATGCTCCAAGACGATATATTGCACTTTCAAACGATAAACGTGTACGTGTAGAAGATTCAAAAAAACAACTAGCAATTATTTTATTATGTAATAAAGTTGAAAGTGAATTCAATTTGAAAAAAGCAGCTGTCTTAAGTACTAAATCCAAATCTGTACGGGTCAGATTATTTATTGAAATAATATGTTTAAGATATATAGAATTATCCATTATGAACCATATTTTAAATTATTATGTAGATATTATTAATAATTTAATTATTTTAAATACTAATTTATATTTTATATATATTTATATAATATAACAGTACTAAATTTAATAAATTAGAGTAGCATAAATAAAATATTTATAATTTTTTCAAAAAAAAAGAATAATTAATAGAAATATTCAATTCATTACATATCAATTAAATCCAGAATTAATTTAAAATCCATGGAATAATATTCGTTATTAATAATTTTGCAAAAAAAAAGATGGTATTAATTATAATAAACAAACACCTCAAACGGTATATAAAATATGTCCAAAATTGTAAAAATAATTAGTCGTGAAATTATTGATTCACGTGGAAATCCTACTATTGAAACAGAAGTTCATTTAACAGGTGGATTTGTAGGTTTAGCTGCTGTTCCATCGGGCGCATCAAAAGGTTCTCGTGAAGCAATAGAATTACGTGACGGTGATATTAAGAGATTTTTTGGTCAAGGAGTAAAAAAAGCTGTTGCTATTATTAATGAAATAATTTCACCTGCTCTTACAGGTAAAAATGCTATAAATCAAAAAAATATTGATGAGTTAATGATAAATTTAGATGGTACAAATAATAAAGCTACATTAGGAGCAAATTCTATTTTATCTGTTTCATTAGCTAATGCAAAAGCAGCGGCGGCAGCCAAAAGGATAGCTCTTTATGAGCATATTGCTGATCTTAATGGTACTCCAGGAAAATATTTAATTCCATTGCCTATGATTAATATTATTAATGGAGGGAAACATGCAAATAATAATATTGATATACAAGAATTTATGATTCAGCCAAAAAGAGCTAAAAATATAAAAGAAGCTATTCGTATAGGATCTGAAATATTTCAAAATTTAGGCAAAATTTTAAAAAAATATGGTAAAAGTACTGCTGTAGGTGATGAAGGAGGATATGCGCCTAATATAGGTTCTAATATAACAATACTAGATTATATTCAACAAGCTGTAGAAAAAGCTGGTTATATATTCGGTCAAGATATTACTCTTGCAATAGATTGTGCTGCTTCAGAAATTTTTGATAAAAAAACGGGAAAATATATACTTAATAGTGAAGCAAAAGTTTTTTCTTCAAAAGAATTCACACATTATCTAGAAGACCTTACTAAAAAATTTCCTATTATTTCTATTGAAGATGGAATGGCTGAATCTGATTGGGATGGGTTTTATTATCTAACTAAAATATTAGGCGATACAATACAAATTGTTGGTGATGATCTTTTTGTTACTAATACACAAATTTTAAAAAATGGTATTGCAAATAATATTGCAAATGCAATTCTTATTAAATTTAATCAAATTGGTACTCTGAGTGAAACATTAGCTACCATAAAAATGGCTCAATCAGCAGGGTACAGAGTAATTATATCTCACCGTTCTGGAGAAACTGAAGATGCTACTATTGCTGATTTATCTGTAGGAACTGCCGCTGGTCAAATTAAAACTGGTTCTATCTGTAGATCTGAACGTGTAGCAAAATATAACCAACTATTGAGAATCGAAGAAGCATTAGGTGAAAATGCTAAATTTAATATTTTTTAAAAACATATTTTCATACGTAATTTTTCAAAAAAATAGATATTTTTAATCTTATTAATATAAAAAATATCTTTGATATTCCTAATAATTTTTATGGATTACTTAATGTCATAGTAATTAATAATATAATGAATATTAATAATAATATTAATGCTATTATACCAGCTGCTGGTATAGGCCATAGAATGCAATTATATTATCCTAAACAATATCTCACTATTAAAGGTAAAACTATTATTGAACATTCTATCAGTGTTTTATTACAACACCCACTTATACAAAATATAATAATAGTTATTGATTCTAAAGATTCTTGGTTTAAATTATTGCCGATAGCTTCTAATAGACGGATTAAGACAATAATCATAGAAAATAAATCAAATCGGGCTAATTCCGTCATGGCAGGATTACACGAACAAACTATTAATAATAAACAACAGAATAATAATGATTGGATCCTTATACATGATGCAGTAAGACCATGTTTACTTTATGATGATTTAGAGCAATTACTATCTGTTAGAGCCCGTAGTCCAGTAGGAGCAATATTAGTTACTCCTGTACGTGATACTATCAAACGTAGCTACTTACATAAACCATTAATATCTTATACTATTAAACGTAAAGATTTGTGGCATGCATTGACCCCACAATTGTTTCCAAGAAGATTACTATATAATTGTATGAGATATACTTTTAACAAAGGTAAAATATTTACTGATGAATCATCAGTACTAGAATATTGTGGTTATCATCCAACACTTGTGGTTGGTCATCATAATAATATTAAAATAACATATCAAGAAGATATAAAATTAGCCGAATTTTATATTCTTAACCAACAGATTAATGAGGATAAAAAATGATATTACGTATTGGTCATGGATTTGATGTTCATCCTTTTTCAGGTAAAAGTCCTTTAATTATTGGAGGCGTAAAAATTCCTAATATGCAAGGGGTGTTAGCTTATTCTGATGGTGATGTCGTAATACATTCTGTAATAGATGCTATATTAGGAGCAGCAGCATTAGGTGATATTGGTCATTTTTTTCCTAATAATAAAAAAGATTATAAAAATGCCAATAGTCGGTGGTTTTTATGTACATCTTGGCAACATGTCAAAGCAAAAGGTTATAAACTAGGTAATGTCGATATAACAATTATAACTCAAGTGCCTTTATTATTTCATTATTTTCCACAAATGTGCTTTAATTTAGCACAAGATCTTGAGTCTAATATTAACAATGTTAACATAAAGGCAACTACTACAGAAAAATTAGGATTTATTGGACGTGAAGAGGGTATTGCTTGTGAAGCAATAGTATTACTTCAAAAATAAACATATATTTTAGAAAAAATTTTTATTAAAAAATTAAATAAATGTCCTATAATTTATTATATATAGGACAATTATATTTACAGATATAATTCAAACCCAATAAATATAAGCCCATTCAAATCTACTACTACTTCATCTGCTCAAGCTCAACGACATCTTAGTCCAGCAGCCAGCAGGCACTATACTACGACGGTAACTCAACTAACTGATATATTTTTGTGATTGCTATTTTAAGTAGCACTACTAATACGATTAATATTATAGCCAGTTGATTCATAATTAACGGTAAAGTAAGCCATACTACCATTAGATTAAATATGCACATAATATAAATATATTTAATCGAACTTAAATATTTTTCTGAAAAGAATCTTTTTCTCTATTTTAGAGTTAGTTATAAGATAAACATAAATTATTTACTTAAATATCATAGCAATTAATCAAACTATTAATTAGTTGATGTTTACCTTACAATAACGCGTAAGGAGCAAATTATGTCCTCAATGAAGCTGAAAATCAATTTTTTACAACTTCAAGATAATGAATATATTGAATATGATCTGTTTGATCATTTTTTTTGTAGTAATTTTGAAAAGAATTTAGAGGAAGAATTATTAGTACAACCAACTACTAATCAATCTATATTAGATGCAACACAACTATATTTAGGAGAAATTGGTTATTCGCCATTATTATCTGCAGAAGAAGAAGTTATTTTTTCAAGACGTGCATCCCTTGGTGATTCTGCGTCTCGTAGACGTATGATAGAAAGTAATTTACGTTTGGTAGTCAAAATTGCACGTCGTTATAGTAATCGTGGATTAGCTCTCCTAGATTTGATTGAGGAAGGTAATTTAGGATTAATTAGAGCTGTAGAAAAATTTGATCCAGAACGTGGTTTTCGTTTTTCTACTTACGCTACTTGGTGGATTCGTCAAACTATTGAACGAGCAATCATGAATCAAACTCGTACTATTAGATTACCTATTCATATTGTTAAAGAATTAAATCTATATTTGCGTACCTCACGTGATTTATTACAAATACTTGATCATGAACCAAGTGCAGAAGAAATTGCAGAACAACTTGATAAACCTATTGATGATGTCAATAAGATGCTACGATTGAATGAACGGATATCTTCAGTAGATACTCCATTTTATCATGAGTCAGAAAAAGCACTATTGGATATTTTAGCTGATGAAAAAGAATTTAGTCCAGAAAACACTGCACAACATGAAGATATGAAACAAAGTATTATTAAGTGGTTATATGAATTAACTGCTAAACAACGTGAGGTATTAGCACGACGGTTCGGATTATTGGGTTACGAATCAGCTACACTTGAAGAAGTAGGTAAAGAAATAGGTTTGACTCGTGAAAGAGTTCGTCAAATTCAAGTAGAAGGATTACGTCGATTAAAGGAAATTTTACAATCACAAGGATTAAATTTAGAAGCATTATTTTGTGAATAATTTTTTATAGACTGAAACCATTTTTTGTAGCTGCGGAATGATATCCCTTCACCGCAGTTACATTTTTTTATTATTCATTTTTATGAATAAAAGATTTTAAATGATAAATCCATTCTAGTGCTTGATGTGGTGTTATATTATCTGGATTTAATCTTTTTAATATCATTAATATGGGTGATAATACTAATGATTCTTTAGTAAATGATTTTTGGGTAAGTGAATTTATTGGTTCTATTTTTTTTTCAGTTAGTTCTTGTAGTTTTTGTTCGGCTCTCTTAATAACTGATTGAGGAATACCTGCTAATCTAGCAACTGCCAACCCATAACTTTTATTAGCCGCTCCTTCTTTTATACTATGCATAAAAGCAATTTTATTATCATGTTCAACAATTTCAAAAGAAATATTTGCTATTTCCTTTATTTTTCTTGTTAGAAGAGTTAATTCAAAATAATGCGTAGCAAACAAAGTCATAGACTTTATGTTATTTACTAACATTTCAGCACTTGCCCAAGCGATTGATAATCCATCATATATTGATGTTCCACGACCAATTTCGTCTAGCAACACTAAACTATATTGAGTAGCATTATGTAATATATTAGCTGTTTCTGCCATTTCTATCATAAAAGTAGAACGACTAGAAGCCAAATCATCAGCTGCTCCAATACGAGTAAAAATTCTATCAATTGGACCAATTGTAGCTTCTTCTACAGGTACATAACTACCAATATATGCCATTAATACAATAAGTGCTGTTTGACGCATATAAGTACTTTTGCCTCCCATATTAGGTCCAGTGATAATTAACATCCGACGTTGTTGGTTTAAATAAAGTGTATTTGCAATAAAAGGTTCTTTTCTAACCTGTTCGATAACTGGATGACGAGCATTTTTTAATGCTATTCCAATTTTACTGGTGATAATAGGTCGTGAGTAATTAAGGGTTGTTGCCCGTTCTGCAAGATTAACTAATACATCAAGCTCAGCAATAGCTGCAGAACTATATTGTAATTCTGCAATATAAGGGTTAATTAGAAGAAACAATTCTTCATATATATCTTTTTCTAGGGCAAGAGCTTGAGTTTTTGAAGTTAATACTTTATCTTCATATTCTTTTAATTCAGTAAAAGTGTAACGTTCACAATTTTTTAGTGTTTGTCGTCGTATATAATGCATAGGTACACGATGTATTTGTCCCCGACTAATCTGAATATAATAACCATAAATAGCATTGAATCCAATTTTTAATTTTTCAATTCCTAATCTTTTACGTTCATTTTGTTCTAATTTTTCTAAATAATTATTTGCTCCAGCAGCAATTTTTCTGCATTCATCTAATTCTTGATTATAGCCATCAGCAATAACTCCACCATCTCTTATTATAAGAGGAGGTATTTCCACAATAGCTTTTTCTAACAAAATACGTAATTTTTCAAAATTACCAATTTGTATACGTAACTTTTGTATATATTCATCTTGAATGGGAGAAAGAATTTTATTTATTTGAGGTAATTGTTGAATAATTTCACGTATACTTGTTAGATCTCGAGGACGCGCAGTACGTAAAGCTACTCTTGCAATAATGCGTTCAAAATCTCCAAAGTTAGATAACAGTTCCTTTATATCATAAGTTATTTCCTTTAACACACTAATACAATTTTGACGAATTTTGATAATATGGCTGTCACGTATAGGCATATGCAACCATCGTTTTAACATTCTACTACCCATAGGCGTAACTGTATAATCTAATATTGATGATAAAGTATTTTCAGCTCCACCAGAAAGATTTTGAGTAATTTCCAAATTACGACGTGTTGTCGCATCCATAATTATGGTATCTTCTTGGCAATCTATTTTTATAGAACGGATATGAGGTAAAAAAGTACGTTGAGTATTTTTTAGATACTGTAATAAACAACCAGCACACCGTAATGCTTTATATGATCTTTCAACACCAAAACCATTAAGATCATTAGTACCAAATTGATCAGATAATAACTGTATAGCTGTATCTATTTCAAATTCCCATGTCGGACGTTGTCGTGTTACTTTACAAATATTAATAATATCGGTTGAATCAAAACATTCAGGATAAAGTAATTCAGCAGGATTAGTTCTATGAATTTCAGCAATCATTGTTTCTTTATCTTTAGGTTCCATTATTCGAAAGCTGCCAGAATTAATGTCAATAGTTGCGTAACCAAAGCCATTTATATCTTGCCAAATAGCAGCTAATAAATTATCAAATTTTTTTTTTAATAGAGTTTCATCACTAATAGTTCCGGGAGTAACTATACGTATT
Organism: Candidatus Dasytiphilus stammeri; assembly: GCA_041941745.1. Taxonomy (GTDB): domain Bacteria; phylum Pseudomonadota; class Gammaproteobacteria; order Enterobacterales; family Enterobacteriaceae; genus Dasytiphilus; species Dasytiphilus stammeri_D. Next base: position 58,908 of record CP145885.1, read on the forward strand.
ACTTTACGTTCTACAGGACCTGTATTGTTTGACCTATCACTACTGATTTGTTCGCAAATAGCAACTGATTCACCAAATTGAACCAATTTCGCCAAATAATTTTCAACTGCATGGTATGGAATACCTGCCATGGGAATTGGATTTTTACTAGATACTCCTCGTTTAGTTAATGATATATTCAACAATTGTGAAGCACGTTTTGCATCTTCAAAAAATAATTCATAAAAATCTCCAATGCGATAAAATAACATAATATCAGGGTTTTCTGATTTTACCCGCAAATATTGTTGTATCATTGGAGTGTAGGTATCATCATGATTCATCAGGAATCCTAATTAAAAATATTAATAATTAATCATATTTTTTAAGAAGATTATTCTCTTCCTTGTTGAAGGAATAATATATTATCTATATAGTTATAATATTACAGTTAATATATTTATTAATTGATAATAATGTTATGTAACATAATTGTCACTTTTTTTTTCATTAAAATTTTAAAAAAAATTAAAAGAGGAATGAATGTGAATGACGAAAATAGAAAAAAAGCTCTTTTATCAGCAATAGAACAAATTGAAAAACAATTTGGTAAAGGTTCCATTATGTCTCTTGGTGATAATAAATCAATGAATGTAAAAACTACATCTACAGGATCATTAACATTAGATATAGCTTTAGGAGTAGGCGGATTGCCATTAGGAAGAATTGTTGAAATTTATGGTCCTGAATCATCAGGTAAAACCACTTTAACACTTCAAATAATTGCTGCTGCGCAGCGTAAAAATAAAACTTGTGCTTTTATAGATGCAGAACATGCTTTAGATCCAATATATGCAAAAAAAATAGGAGTCGATATTAATCAATTACTATGTTCTCAACCAGATACAGGTGAAGAAGCTTTAGAAATTTGTGATATATTAGCACGATCAGCATCTGTAGATGTAATTATTGTGGATTCAGTAGCTGCTTTGACGCCTAGAGCTGAAATTGAAGGAGATATTGGAGATTCACACATAGGATTAACAGCTAGAATGATGAGCCAAGGAATGCGTAAACTTGCAGGTAATTTAAAACAATCAAATACACTACTTATTTTTATTAACCAGATTCGTATGAAAATAGGAGTAATATTTGGAAATCCGGAAACCACAACTGGTGGAAATGCCCTAAAGTTCTATGCATCAATACGTCTTGATATTAGGCGCATTGGATCTGTAAAAAATGGTGATGAGATTGTAGGAAGTGAAACTCGTGTTAAAGTAGTTAAAAATAAAGTAGCAGTGCCATTTAAACAAGCTGAATTTCAAATAATGTTTGGAAAAGGTATTAATTTTTATGGAGAAATAATTGATTTAGGAGTAAAAAATAATATTGTTGATAAATCAGGAGCTTGGTATAGCTATAATGGTGAAAAAATTGGCCAAGGTAAAAATAATGCTAGTAATTATTTGAAAGAACATTTTCCTATAGCTAAGGAAATTGAAAATAAATTACGAACACTACTTATTAACAATAATAAAAGTGAATCATAGTTACAATATATTATAACTAATACCAAAAAAAATAATAGTTATTATAGATTAATGATGATTCATTAAAATGAATGTTAAAAATATTTACTAATCTTAGTATTGAGCAATAGTATACTTATTTATGCTTTAAATTACTGAAATATTACAAGTTAGCAGCCACAAATAGCCAGGATATCTTCTATGAAATATCATACTGCTGAAATTCGTCAGACATTTATTGATTATTTTCAGATGAAAGATCATAAAGTCGTAGCAAGTAGTTCTCTCATACCTGAAAATGATTCATCTTTACTTTTTACAAATGCAGGAATGAATCAATTTAAAAATATTTTTATTAATGTAAACAAAAGTGATTTATGTCGTGCAACAACTGCTCAACGTTGTATACGTGCTGGCGGAAAACATAATGATCTTGAAAAAGTAGGATTTACTACTCGCCATCATACTTTTTTTGAAATGTTAGGAAATTTTAGTTTCGGTGATTATTTTAAACGAGAGGCAATTAATTTTGCTTGGGAGCTATTAACTAGTAAATATTGGTTTCATTTACCTCAGGAAAAATTATGGGTCACTGTTTATTATAACGATAATGAAACTTATGATATTTGGGCTAATGAAATTAATATACCCTCTGATCGCCTTATTCGTATTGGTGATTATAAAAATAAAAAATATTCATCTGATAATTTTTGGACAATGGGGAATACTGGACCATGTGGCCCTTGCACCGAAATTTTTTTTGATCATGGAGCACATCTTTATGGTGGGGATCCCGGCAGTACAGAAGATGGAAATCGATATATTGAAATTTGGAATATTGTTTTTATACAATATAATAGACAAGAAGATGGATCTTTAGAAGTTTTAACTAATCCCTCTGTAGATACAGGTATGGGATTAGAAAGAATGGCAGCAGTATTACAACACGTAGATACTACTTATGATATCGATGTATTTAAAAAAATAATTAAAAATGTTGGCTTAGTAACTAATACAACAAACATTGAAGCGCATAAATCACCATCCATTAAAGTAATTGCAGATCATATACGTTCTTGCACTTTTCTTATAGGTGATGGTGTACAACCTTCTAACGAAGGTCGAGGATATGTTTTGCGTCATATTATACGACGCGCTGTTCGTCATGGATATATGCTTGGTATGAAAGAACCTTTCTTCTATAAGTTAGTTAAACCAATGGTTGATATTATGGAGAAAGTAAGTGAATATATAATACCACAACAAGATTTAATTCAAAATATATTAAAAACTGAAGAAAAAAAATTTTTTCAAACTTTAGTACGTGGTCTTTCTCGGCTTAATATAACATTAGAAAATATGCAAAAAAATCAAATTTTGGATGGTAAAACAATTTTTAATCTATATGATACATATGGATTACCAATAGAAATGATTGCAGATGTATGTCGTGAACGTAATATTCAGATAGATAAAAAAATCTTTAATCAACAAATGGAATTACAACGTACTCGAGCTCGTCAATCACAAAAATTTACCTTAAACTATAATCATATAGTTGATAATTATCACACTATCTTTCAAGGTCACGATATTTTTAAATTAAAAGCGACTATTATTGCTATTTTTATAGCAGGAAAAACTAAAGAGTCGATAAATTATAAAGAAGAAGGTATTATTATTTTAGATAAAACTCCTTTTTATAGTGAATCAGGTGGGCAAATAGGAGATAGTGGTAAATTATTACTTTTGGATCGTGCTGAATTTATTGTACATAATACAAAAAAAATAGGTAATGTTATTGCTCATATTGGCATACTTTTACATGGTTCTATGCATATAGGAGATTATATTCTTGCACAAATTGATAAGGCACATCGGAAAAATATTTCTATGAATCATTCAGCAACTCATTTATTACATACTACTCTACGTATAGTATTAGGAGATCATATTAGACAAAAGGGCTCATTTATATCTGATAAATATTTGCGGTTTGATTTTTATCATCCAACATCTATTGAAGATAAAATTCAATATAAAATTGAAAAATTAGTAAATACACAAATACGTAATAATTTACCAATAACTACCTCTAATATGAGACTAAATGATGCTAAGAAAAGAGGTGCTATAGCATTATTTTCTGATAAATATGAAAAATATGTTCGTGTGCTAAAAATAGGTGATTTTTCACTTGAATTATGTAATGGTACACATGTTTCTCGTACAGGGGAAATTGGTTTATTTCATATAACTCATGAATCTAGTGTTGCATATGGCATTAGACGTATAGAAGCTATTACAGGAGACAAAGCAATAGAAAAATTGCAATTCCATCATGAATTGATACAGAACATTTCTAGACTAATAAAAGCTAATCATAATAATATATATAAAAAAATACTTAATATTATTAATAATAATAACTCTCTTAAAAGAGAGAGAGAAAAATTTAAATTTCAACAAGCTTCTCAAACAAGTAAATTATTAATTAATGATGCTATAAAAGTTAAAAACACACATTTGCTTATAAGTCAATTAATGAATTTTGATATAAAAATATTAAAATCTATACTCCTTATATTAAAGGATAAGTTACAATCATCTGTAATTATTTTATCAACAGTAAATGATGGTCAAGTAAATTTGATGGTTAGTGTTACTAGCAACATAAGTAATATAATTACAGCAAAGGAAATTATATGCCTAATAGCTCCTTTATTAGGAGGAAAAGGAGGTGGTAAAACTGAATTAGCTCAAGCATATGGCACTAATATTAAAGAATTACCAAAAATAATGAATCAAATAGAACAATTTGTTACTAATAAATTGTTAGATAGTTAAATTCTTATAAAGAAAAAACTATACTAACTATATGTTAGTATATACAACATATATAGGCTAAAATAATAGAAAGATATAAGATTAAAATTTAAACCATAATATATAATAGTAACGCCACCATAATACTACATAGATTTGTTAAATAAACTTTCAAGGAGCACAGAAGAATGCTTATTCTAACTCGCAGAATTGGTGAAACCCTTATGATAGGTAAGGAAGTAACAGTAACAGTATTAGGAGTCAAAGGTAATCAAGTACGTATTGGTATAAATGCCCCAAAAAAAATATCAGTACATCGGGAAGAAATATTTGAACGTATTCAAGAAGAAAAATTACAAACTATGAATTAAATTCATATTTTTCAGATCTCAACATATTTTTTTGAGATCTTATATTTTTTTTGACTTCTAAAATAAGTAAAGTAATATGTGAAGACAAGAATTTATTTAGAATAAGATTCTATTTATATACTGTATTTTTACACAAGTTAGTGAGGTGGCCGAGTGGTTTAAGGCGCTCCCCTGCTAAGGGAGTATGTAATAAAAAATTGCATCGTGGGTTCGAATCCCACCTTCACTGCAATATACATACATTTATATGCATCCGTAGCTCAGTTGGATAGAGCACTCGGCTACGAACTGAGAGGTCGGAGGTTCGAATCCTTCCGGATGCGCCATATCATAATAATATAATAATAAATTAGAGGTAATAATTGATTCCTGATGTATCTTTAATATTACCTTGGCTCAGAAATCATTCACATGTTTTTCAGAATATAAGCCGAGGAATAGAAAGGGAAACACTACGTGTACAAATTAATGGGAATATAGTACGTACTAGCCATCCATCTTCTTTAGGAAGATCACTAACCCATAAGTGGGTTACTACAGATTTTGCTGAAGCACAATTAGAATTTATCTCTCCAATATATAAAGATATTAATCAATTAATTAATTTTTTGTATGAAATACACCATCATGTAGCTAATGTTATAGGTAGTAAACAAGAAAGGATGTGGCCTCTTAGTATGCCGGGTTTTATCAGAACAGAAGATAATATTATATTAGCTCAGTATGGTAATTCTAATATTGGTAGAATGAAAACACTATATCGTCAAGGATTAAAATATCGATATGGCACTATGAAGCAAATTATTACGGGAGTACATTATAATTTTTCATTACCATTATCTTTTTGGCAAGCATGGGCAGGTATAGATAATATGAAAAGTGGTAAAGAAATAATTTCTGCTAATTATATGGGATTAATTCGTAATTATTACCGTTTTGGCTGGATTATCCCATATCTTTTTGGGGCTTCACCTGCCATATGTACTTCTTTCCTACAAGGAAAGAAAAGCAATATTCATTTAAAATATCATCAAAAAGGTAATATGTTATATTTACCATTTGCTACATCCTTACGTCTTAGTAAGATTGGTTACAATAGTAACCAACAAGATAACCTAAATGTTAATTTAAATCATTTGAAAAATTATGTTTTTTCTATAAAAAATGCATTAAAAACTCCCTGTAGGGAATATACCCATATAGGGTTAAGAAATAATCATAATTATCATCAATTAAATAATAATATTTTACAGATAGAAAATGAATTTTATGCCCCAATACGACCAAAACGTTTAACTTATAAAGGAAAATCTATTTTAGATGCCTTATTAGATGAGGGAATTGAATATATTGAAATACGTTCTTTAGACATTAATCCATTTTCCCCTATTGGAATCAATTTAGAGCAAATTATGTTTTTAGATCTATTTTTATTATGGTGTCTATTAACTAATTCTATAGAAATGAATAGAAAGGAATTAATTTTTACCCAGAAAAACTGGAATGAAGTAGTTTTATATGGTCGTAAACCAGGACATAATATTAATTTAAATGTAGGGAGCCATAATATGGCTACTCCCATTTCAATAATTGGCAAATATATTATGCAAAATTTAAAAAGTATAGCTAGTATTCTAGATACTAATAATAACTGTGATAAATATCAAAAAACTTGTAATAATTTTGCAAAATTTTTTGATAATCCAGACTTAACTTACTCATCACGTATTTTAAAAATAATGATGAATCAAGGCATAATTAAAACAGGAACAATATTAGCAGAAAAATATCATAATGTTTTGATTAAACAATCATGCAAGATTATCACAAAAGAATTATTCTCTAAAGAGAATATTGATTCCTGTCATCGACAAATAACAATTGAATCAACAGATACTATGGATTTTGATTCATATTTATTATCTAAAAAAAATAAATAGATTATTAACAGATTTATAGTTTAATGCACATATATAATATTATTTTCAGCCTATATGTAGGTGTAAGTAACACATTCATTATTTGTTATATTTTATGAAAAATTATTTTTAAATATATCAAAAGATATTTTGATGTTTAAAACAATAATGAATAATATATTGAATATTAAAATTATTATAATATCTATTACCACAAAATTACAAATTATATGTATTTAAGAATTTAAAATTAATTTAGAGATAACTATTAAATATGATAATAATTAGATTAGCTCGTCATGGAGCTAAAAAACGTCCATTTTATAAAATTGTTGTTACTGATAAACGTAATGCTCGTAATGGCAATTTTATTGAACGTTTAGGATTTTTTAATCCTATTGCAGTAGGACAAGAAAAAAAAATATGTTTAAAAATTAATCGTATTGAATCCTGGATAAGAAAAGGAGCACAATTATCAAATAAAGTAATCTACTTACTCAAAAAAAATAAAAATATCGATTAAATATCCATTTATTATTCTTAATATGAATGATCAATTACCAATAAATAAATTAGTTTTAGGGAAAATAGGTGCAGCCTATGGTATAGATGGATGGATTAATCTTTTTTCTTTTACTGAAAAAAAAAAGATATTTTTATCTATCAACCATGGTTTCTTCAATATGAAAAACATTGGCAATGTGTGAAATTAGATGATTGGAAATATTATAAGAAGAGGTTTTTAATAAAAATCAAAGGAATTGTAAATCGTAATGAAGCAAAAAAAATTAATAATTATAATATTATAGTTGATGGTACTAAACTACCAATACTTAAGAAAGGAGAATATTATTGGAAAGATCTTATTGGTTGTACTGTTACAGTAGATGGATGTAAAATAGGCGTTGTGGTTAATTTAATAGCTACTGGTTCAAATGATGTTCTAGTGGTGAGAGTCACCTTAAAATCCTTTAAAATAAAGCATATCAAAGAGGTTTTTATTCCATTTATTGAAAATAAAGTTATTCAAAATATTGATTTAATATATAAAAATATTGAAGTTAATTTGGATTTTTAATTATCTATGTGGATAGGAATTATTAGCTTATTTCCAAACATGTTTAATGCTATTACCGATTATGGAATAAGTAGCAAAGCTTTAAAAAAAGGGATCATACAACTTAGTATTTGGAATCCACGTTATTTTGCTAAAAATAAACAACTTACTGTTGATGACAGACCCTATGGGGGGGGTGTAGGAATGATCATGAAGGTACAACCATTAAGGGATGCAATTCATGCGGCAAAAAAGGCTGCTATTGAAGAAACAAAAGTAATTTATCTTTCCCCTCAAGGACGCAAACTTGATCAAAAAGGTGTAAAAGAATTATCAGAAAGAAAAAAAATAATTTTAGTATGTGGAAGATATGAAGGAATAGATGAGAGATTAATTATATCAGAAATAGACGAAGAATGGTCTATAGGGGATTATATACTTACTGGAGGGGAAATCCCAGCGATGATATTAATCGATGCTATGATACGGTTAATTCCTGGTGTACTAGGTAATATTTCATCAGTTAAAGATGAAAGTTTTTCTAAAAAAGGGTTACTTGAATATCCTCAATTTACTAGACCTAAGATATTAGCAGGTAAAAAAGTACCATCAGTCCTATTATCAGGAAATCATGCCAATATTCGCAGATGGCGATTAAAACAATCATTAGCTCGTACTTTAATGAGAAGGCCAGATATATTCAATAATATTATTTTCAATAAGGAAGAATTAATTTTACTAGAAGAATTAAAGCAAGAATGTTATAATGAAATATGAATATAATAAACAAAATAGTTAACTTTATGTATATATTAAAAAATATGGAACAAAAAGAAATTGATAAGATAAAGATACCATTATGTATATTTCGGGCTGGTGATACTATCGAAATTAAAATATGGGTAGCTGAAGGCATAAAAAAAAGGTTACAAGTATTTGAAGGTATAGTAATTGCGATACGCAATCGGGGATTAAATTCATCATTTACTGTACGTAAATTTTCTAATGGAGAAGGTATAGAACGTATTTTCCAAAGATATTCTCCTATAATTAATAGTATTATTATTACACGTTATGGTGCAGTCCGCAAAGCTAAATTGTACTATTTACGTCATCGTACGGGTAAAAATGCTCGTATAAAAGAACGTATTGCTACTAGATAGATAAAAATATTTTTTTTTTATAAATTAAACTGCATTAATGGTAATAGCCAATTTTCCGCATTATGTATAATTTCTGATATAACCGATTCATCCAATGTATGAAATAAACATTGAAAATATGGATCATGGCAATCTCCTACAATTTTTTCATTCCATGTTTGGATTAATTTTTGTCGTGCTTGAATTTGTATGGTTTTTTCATGACAGATAGATGAATTAACATAATTATAACTTGCTTTAAGCCAAGATCCTCCACTTTTCGGTAAAAGTAAAAGAGGATTACACATCCCATTTTGATAACCTTTAATGAAATTTGTTAACCAATATGTAGCTTCTTGCTTAGAAAGTGCATTAAAGCACCATTGAGTATTTCCTTGACCAAACATTATACTTTTACCAATACTATTACTTTTTTTATTCATAAAACAATATATTAAATGTTCTAACCATAAAAATAAACCATCTTTGAAATTTAACCTATATGGACGCCACCGTACTAATCCATTAGTTTGAACTTCTGGTAAATATCCACTTAATTGTATATCTGCAATAGTAATGTGAATTTTTTTATTCTCTCTATTACTAGAGTAATATGGTTTAATACGAGCAACTATCTTTTCCATTACTCGTTGTTGTTGGCAAAAAAAGTGATCTAAAAAATAATTATAATTTTTCCAAATAGGTTGATAACTATTAATTAAAATAGATGGATCTTGATTTTTAATCAAAAGATTTAACAAATTTGTATTAAATTTATAACAATTGAAATTTTTTAAAAAAAAATATTTAGTATCAGATACTTGTTTTTTTAAAAAATAAACACTAAGTCGTTTATTAAAAAAAGTACGTACTGGATGTTGCCAAAATCTTATTAAGTCTTTAAGTTTAATATCATTTAAAATAGGGGCTAATACTTTTTTTGAAGGAAACTTCTTATAGAAGTTATTTTTATAAATTTTATTATTATCTTTTAATAAATGATTTTTTATCATTTTTAGATAATCAAATGATGTTGAATATGTATGTAAAATAATTAAGTGTTTTCGCACTATCTGAGCACTAATATCTAAATCTAATAATTTTGTCTCTGGCAAGTAAAAACTGTATGCGATGTAATCTATGATTTCCCCAACAAAGCCTAATTGTAATAATTCTGTTTTGTATTGAAAAGCACGAATGATATAACTTATATAAAATATTTTACGTGCTGATATTAATGCTTCAAGAAAATAATAACGATCTTCATGACGATTAGTCATATCACCACATTGAGGGTTTTGTATCATTAAATTAAACACCACTGCAGGTGATGAAGATGGTAATTTATAAAATTCATCATTCATACCTACCATACAAACAACTTTAAATGGTATAGCTCCTCTTCGAGGCATCATTGTACAAAAGTGTATAACATTATCAAAAAAATTTGGAGCATTTTTTTTTTGATCTAAGCAAGATATTAGTACATTACTTAATAATTTAATCGATACTTGTTCAGTATAATTTAAAATACCATATGATAAAATCTTAGACCACTGATTTTCAATAAATAGGAGTATTTCTTCAGTATTATTATCGGCAGCATCTCTTATAAAAAAATCATTAATTAAATGATGACAGATGGGTTTCCATTCAATAAATAAACGATATTTTGATAATAATATACGCCATTTATGTAAATATGTTAAAAATATAATAAGATGTTCTACTAAGTCTGAACCTAAAATTTGTTTGTTTATATTAAAAATATCAGATAAATTATTAGTATTTCCACTAGTAATTAGAGAATTAAAATTCGTCCAAATAATATCCAATTCATTTAAATTACTACGTAAATCAGATAAATTTTTATCATTAATATTAAATTTTAATCTTAAAATAGGTAATTCTAGCAAATTAATAATTTCTTCTGAAGAAAATTTCTCCCACTGATCACAAATCGTTATTATTTTTAAAAAAACCTGTATTACAGAATATTTTTGACGAACATTTATATCATAGATAGAAAATGGCAAATAATATTCTGATGAATAATTTCCAAACACAGCTTGAATAAATGGTGCATAATGATCAATATCAGAAACTATGACAATAATATCACTTGGTTTTAATTCAGGGTTTTCAGAAATAATTTTAAACAATTCATATTGTAAAATTTCTATTTCACATAGCTGATTGTAACAGATGTGTATTCTTAATGATTGATCTTCAGGATTTAACAAACGTTTTTTTTTACTAGAATTTAAAGTTTCCTTTGTAAAATTGATACTATGATCTTCTAATTCTAGAATATCATGTTGAATTATATGTAGTAAGTTATTGGGGTTTATATCAACAAAAGCATCTATTTCTGCTCTATAATCAATATTAGACAATAGATAAAGACTATCACTTCCGATTTTCCCCCACGAAGCAAGCAAAGGATTCCCATATTTAGATTTTTCATTTAAATAAAATATAAATGATGTTTTTTTATCTGTTTGATATTTTTTTTTTGGTAAATAACTATCACTCCAATAGTATCGACAAGGATTAGTGAAAAAAAAATGAATATTTAATTGATTACTCAAAGCCTTTAAAATATTTAAATATATTGGCGGAATAGAATTGCTAAATACAAAAACACGCTCTGGCAATCCCTTAATTATTTTTTTTGTTTCTTCTATCTTTTGAATAAAAATTTGATAAAGATTAGCAAAATGTAATATAGGTTGATTTAGATCTCTAGTATATTGAATTATTTTATTCCAAATACATGCCTGCCATTTTTGTGTTTTCATTGAAATATTATTAACCCATTCACCTCTTTCCCATCTTATTAACCATTCAGGCCTATAAATTAAATAACTGTTATAAAGTTCAGCAATAGACATTGCTAATTGCAATAATCTACATTTATCAAAATCTTTTGATAGATAAGTATTGAAAATTTCACATTCTGGATTTTTATCCATATTTGGTAAAATAGTCATTAATTTCCACATTATATTATCTTTACTTAAAAAACTCTCTGATGGAATATCAGATAAAACACATATAAACATATCCCATATAAAATCAGTGAAAGAAGAATATGTAGTTATATTTGCAATAATACTTAAATCTTCTAAAAATTTTTTTTTCAACCATTCAGACATCGAAATGCTTTGTACTATAATGATTTCTGAAGTTAATGGATTAGCTAATGGCATATGTTTCATATAATATGAAACTAACATTTGATGTATATCTAAATGATTAGAATGATAAAGTTTAAACATCCTTCCCTTATATTAAATTTATATTGCTATTGGCGCCATAATATATGGATATGGCATATATCCTCTTAAATCAAAATCATTTAAACAATAATCAAAAATTGATAATGGTTTATTTTTTATAACTAATTTCGGTAGTGATAAAGGTTTACGACTAAGTTGCAACTTAGCTTGTTCAATATGATTACAATAAAGATGTACATCCCCTCCAGTCCATATTAGTTCTCCTACTTCAAGATTACATTGTTGTGCTATCATAAATATTAATAAAGCATAACTAGCAATATTAAAAGGTAATCCAATAAATATATCGGAAGAACGTTGATATATTTGGCATGAAATTTTATTGTTTAATACATAAAATTGAAAAAGTACATGACATGGAGCTAATGCCATTTTTTCTAAATCACCTACATTCCAAGCAGATACAATCATACGTCTAGAATTTGGCTCCTGCTTAATTTGTTCTATTACTTTGTTAATTTGATCAATAGATTTACCATCAGTAGTATTCCAACTACGCCATTGTTTACCATAAATTGGACCTAAATTACCATTTTTATCAGCCCAATGATTCCATATTGATACCTTATTCTTATTTAATTCTAAAATATTAGTTTGACCTTTTAAAAACCATAATAATTCATGAACTATATAACTGAATTTACACAACTTTGTTGTGATTAAAGGAAATCCTTTTTTTAAATTAAATCGCATTTGATAACCAAAAATTGATATAGTACCAGTACCAGTTCGATCATTTTTAAATTGACCTTGACTTATAACTTTTTTCATTAAAGTTAAATATTTTTTCATTTTTATATTCTCTCTTTATAAGGTAAAATGTAGAGTACAATACCAGTTAAAATCATAGGAATTGAAAGAATTTGTCCCATACTAATTATGTTATAAAATAAACCAAGTTGAATATCTGGCTGTCGAAAAAATTCGACTATAAAACGCATAATACCGTAACTTAGTAAAAATAATCCAGATATCCTACCTATCGATCGTTGTCTATATATATAAATATTCAAAATAATAAATAATAATACTCCTTCTAAAAAAAATTCGTATAGTTGTGAAGGATGACGAGGTAATGCTTTCCAATATTTGAAAATAGATTGATATTCTGGATGTAATTTTAAAAAATTAATATCATCATAATACGAATGAGGAAAAATCATTGCCCAAGGCAGATGAATAGCAACCCGGCCCCATAATTCACCATTAATAAAATTTGCCAATCGTCCTGCTCCTAAGCCAAAAGGAATTAAAGGGGCTATAAAATCAGATATTTGTAAAAAAGAACGATTTGTTTTTTGCGCAAACCATTTTATAACTATAATTACTCCTAATAAACCACCATGGAATGACATACCTCCATGCCAAATTTGGAATAAATATTCTGGATTTTTTAGAAAAATTGGGAGATTGTAAAAAAATACATAACCTATACGACCTCCAATAACTAATCCAATAAATCCTACATAAAATAATAATTTTATTTCTTCTTGAGAATATTCTTCTTTATTCGAAGGGCTGCGTAACCCACATAACATTGCTACAAAAAAACTAATAAGATACATCAACCCATACCAATTAATTACTACAAAACCAATATGTAAAATTATTGGACTAAAATTTGGATGAAGGAGATATTTATTATTCATAACGTCATATAAAGTAATTGGCGCGCCTTGCAGGATTCGAACCTGCGACAGACGGCTTAGAAGGCCGTGGCTCTATCCAACTGAGCTAAAGGCGCTGTTTAAATCACAAACAAATAATTGCATTTTATAAATAATACGACTATATTTCATATAGTCAAATTTTTAGTAGCTTCAAAAAATAAATTTTATTTTGCATAAAAATTTTTCCCTGAACATAAATTAAAAAAAATAAATATGGTAGCAAAAATTCTTAATGGAAAAATAATAGCACAACAAATACAGGAAAATGTAGCTCAAGATGTACGTAATTTAATTATCTTGGGTAAACGGATACCTGGATTAGCAGTGATTATGCTTAACGAAGATTATGCCTCTAAAATATATGTAAATGCTAAACGTATTGCTTGTAATAATGTCGGATTTATGTTTGTTTATTATAAATTACCCATTAATACTTCAGAAACTGAATTAATTGCCTTAGTAGAACAATTGAATGAAGATGATACAAAAGATGGTATCTTAATTCAATTGCCCTTGCCTAATAATATTAATTTTATTAAATTGATTGATAAAATATTACCGTCTAAAGACGTTGATGGTTTTCATCCTTATAACGTTGGCCGATTATGTCATCGTGCTCCTATTTTAAGACCATGTACATCATATGGAATTATTAAACTTCTTGAGTATTATAATATTGTTACCTATGGACTACATGCAGTTATAGTTGGGGCTTCTAATATTGTAGGACGTCCGATGATTATGGAACTTTTATTATCTGGTTGTACTATTACTGTCACACATCGTTTTACTCAAAATCTAAATAAATATATAAAACAAGCTGATATACTTATTGTTGCTGTTGGTAAACCAAATTTTATTTCTGGTAGTTGGATAAAATCGGGCGCTATAGTGATAGATGTTGGAATTAACTGGTTACAAGATGGTCAGGTAATAGGAGATGTAAATTTTGATGAAGCTAAAAAACGTGCTGCATGGATTACTCCAGTACCAGGAGGGGTAGGTCCAATGACAGTAGCTACATTATTAACAAATACACTTCAATCATGTAAAAATAGACAAAAATTAATTAATTAATTAATAACTAATTTAGGTACCCCAATTGTTATTTTAATTAACAAAAATAATTTTTCCATTCTTTTATATTGAAAAAAATAAATTATAATTTTGATAATTTGCTTTTCCTAAAAAAAAAGTAGATTTTTTTATACCATTTACAAAAAATAATAACCTTATCCCATTTCACATTAAGGGCTATATAGCATTACAAAATTAATTGGCTAAACTAATTTCATAATTCTTAGCTTAATTGGATGATAATCCTCTCTTTAATTTAAACAAATTGGCAGAAATAACTTAAAATTAGGTTTAATTTAAATTAAACATTCCTACATTCACCGTTAGTAGTTTTAATTTGATTTTTTTTTTAACAAATTATTAAAATTATCAAGTAATTAATAGATAGTATAGTCGTTTGATAAAATTATCAGAAAATTTCTTTCTGTAAAAAATATATAAAATGTTTATTGCAATAGCTAGTAAAATAGTAGGAAGGAAGCGATAGCTTGTTGAGCTTGCATATTGATATTACGGCTCTAATTGCCCAATATGGTTATTGGGCACTATTTATTGGTTGTCTTGCTGAAGGAGAAACTATTATTTTATTAGGAGGAATAGCAGTAAAAAAAGGATTACTTCATTATGGATGGACTGTATTAATAGCTATGATGGGAGGAGCTTTTGGTGATCAAATGTTATTTATACTAGGATATTTATATATATATAATCAAAGTAATAATCAAATTTTACATCAATTAGCAACTAAACAGCAAATATTTCGGGTAAGAAATATGATATTTAAACGTCCTATATTATTTATAATAGGAGTACGATTTATGTATGGATTTCGTCTGATCGGGCCAATCATAATCGGTGCCGCTGGTCTTTCTCCTGTAAAATTTTTTATTTTTAATATTATTGGTGCTATATTATGGTCCTTAATATTTGTAACGTTAGGTTATATGGGTGGCAATCTAATTCTACCTTGGTTATATACATTTGATCAACATATGAAATATATATTTATACTAATAACGGCAATTATTATGATTTTAATCATCACACATAAATGGTTATGGAAGTAATTTTATTAAAAAATAAACAATGATTTTATTTTTATTTATAAAATAAAGTACAAATAAATATAATAATATGTTTTTTTGATCATAAAATAAGTTAATTATATTAATTAATCCAGTTAATACAATTTTGTTTTAATCATGAGTAAGTAGATTACTACTTCTTTTTCTAAATTTATAGAAATAAAAATTCTAATCATTAATAATAAACAACATGTCATTTAACCATATATTTAATTTTGAGCTATAAAAAATTGCCAATTAGTATAATTATAAATTTTATATTATTATCTAAAGATGATAAAATATCAATTTATTAAATTTTAAGTTATTTACTAACTAAAATTATTTTTTGTTCATTATAAAGGATTTATATAACATGGATTTTACTAAGATAGTCTTATTACGTCATGGAGAAAGTCAATGGAATAAGGACAATATATTTACGGGTTGGTCAGATATAGATCTTTCTAAAAAAGGGCGAGAAGAAGCTAAAGCAGCTGGCTTTATTTTAAAAAAAAATGGGTGGCAATTTGATTATGCTTTTACGTCTCTGTTAAAAAGAGCGATTCATACTTTATGGATTTTATTAGATGAAATTAGTCAACCCTGGCTACCAATTAAAAAATCTTGGCAATTAAATGAACGTCATTATGGTAGATTACAAGGGAAAAATAAGTTTGAAATGATTAAAAAATATGGTGCTGAACAAATCCATAAGTGGCGTCGAGATTTTTATATCACACCACCAGCATTGACTAAAGATGATGAACGTTTTCCAGGTAACGATATACGTTATGCTCATTTGAAAATTAATGAATTGCCACTAACAGAAAGCCTTTTTTTAACTAGTAAAAGAGTTATTCCTTATTGGCTCAAGGTTATTCGGCCTCATTTACAAAAAGGTCAACACATTATTATAGTAGCACATGGAAATTCATTACGAGCCTTGATTAAGTATCTTAATAATATTAATACTAATGACATTAGAAATTTAACTATACCGACTGGTATTCCTTTAGTATATGAATTTAATAAATATTTAAACCCCACTAAACACTATTATTTAGAGTAATGAAAATTTATATTTTTATATAAAAATGTAAAATGAATTTTTATATAAAATAAAATATATTGTTAATATAAAGTATGTTATTATTGAAGCTTCCTAAGAATCTTGATTTTTCATTTATTTTATAAATAAAAAAGATGTTAATTATTTTAAGTGATGGATAAAAAAAAAATAACTCAACGTTTATTTGTTACCAAACGTGATGGTCGTACAGAACATATAAATTTAGCGCAGATACACCAAGTTATCAAATGGGCTAGTAAGGGATTAAAGAATATTTCTGTTTCTCAAGTAGAATTATGTTCTTATATACAATTTTATAATGGTATAAAGACTACTGCAATTCATAAAATAATTATAAAAACAGCAGCTGATTTAATTTCAAGTGAGACTCCCAATTATCAATATTTAGCGGCACGGTTATCTATCTTCTATTTGCGTAAAAAAGCCTTTGGAAAATTTTCTCCTCCAAAGTTATATGATCATGTAAAGCATATGGTTAATATTGGTAAATATGATGCTAATTTATTAGAATTCTATACAGAAGAAGATTTTAAATATATGGAAAGTTTTATCAATCATTGGAGAGATATGAATTTTTCATATGCTGCTGTAAAACAGCTTGAAGGAAAATATTTATTACAAAATCGTGTCAGTGGTGAAATATATGAAAGTGCTCAATTTTTATATATGCTAGTAGCAGCTTGTCTTTTTTCTTCTTATCCCCATAATACTCGATTAGCTTATGTCAAACGGTTTTATAATGCTATTTCTACATTTAAAATTTCGTTGCCAACACCTATTATGGCAGGAGTGCGAACTCCTACAAGACAATTTAGTTCTTGTGTATTAATTGAATGTGATGACAGCTTAGATTCTATTAATACTACTGCTAGTGTGATTGTAAAATATGTTTCTCAACGAGCAGGGATTGGAATTAATGCTGGTAGAATTCGTGCTCTAGGAAGTCCTATTCGTGGGGGAGAAGCTTTTCATACTGGTTGTATTCCTTTTTATAAATATTTTCAGTCTGCTGTAAAATCATGTTCACAAGGAGGAGTCCGAGGAGGAGCGGCAACATTATTTTATCCTTTATGGCATTTAGAAATTGAACATTTATTAGTGCTAAAAAATAACCGCGGGGTTGAAGGAAATCGTGTTCGTCATATGGATTATGCAGTACAAATTAATAAATTAATGTACAAACGTTTAGTAAATGGTGATTTTATTACTTTATTTAGTCCATCTGATGTGCCAGGACTATATGAAGCATTTTTTGCAGATCAAAAAGAATTTGAACGTTTATATGTTAAGTATGAGAGCAATGATTTAATTCGAAAAAAAAGTGTTAAAGCGATAGAATTATTTTCTTTAATAATGCAAGAACGTGCTTCTACGGGGAGAATTTATATTCAAAATGTTGATCATTGTAATACACATAGTCCATTTAATCCACAGGTGGCTCCAATTAGACAATCTAATTTATGTTTAGAAATATTATTACCAACTACTCCATTATCTGATATAACAGATGCTAATGGAGAAATAGCTTTATGTACAATTTCTGCTTTTAATTTAGGACTTATAAAAAATCTTGATGAATTAGAAGAATTATCAAGACTTGTTGTTCGTGCTTTAGATGCATTATTAGATTATCAAGATTATCCAATTTTAGCAGCAAAACGTGCGGCAATGGGACGCCGAACATTAGGAATAGGAGTTATTAATTTTGCTTATTATTTAGCTAAACATGGTGTTCGCTATTCTGATGGTAGTGCCAATAATTTAACACATAAAACATTTGAGGCTTTCCAATATTATTTGTTGAAGGCTTCAAATGAGTTAGCCCAAGAAGTGGGGCCATGTCCATGGTTTCATGAAACTAATTATGCTCAAGGAATATTACCTATTGATACTTACAAAAAAAGTATAGATTCTCTTGTTCAAGAACCATTACATTATGACTGGGAAACATTACGTAAGCAAATTAAAAGATATGGATTGCGCAACTCAACACTTTCAGCATTAATGCCTTCAGAAACTTCTTCGCAAATATCTAATGCTACTAATGGAATTGAGCCACCGCGTGGTTTTATTAGTGTTAAAACTTCTAAAGATGGTATATTGCATCAAGTAGTACCAGAATATGATAAACTTAAAGATGCATATGAATTATTATGGCAGATGCCAAGTAATGAAGGTTATTTACAACTAGTTGGTTTAATGCAAAAATTTATAGATCAATCTATTTCTGCAAATACTAGTTATGATCCTACATTATTTACGTCAGGTAAATTACCAATAAAACAATTAATTAAAGATTTATTGAGGGCGTGGCAATTTGGAATAAAAACATTATATTACCATAATACACGCGATGGAGTAGAAGATATACATGACTTTTTAATTTATGATATGGGTTGTGAAAGTGGAGCATGTAAAATGTAAAAAATTTTTCGCTATATTATCATTATCTTTTTTTTGCCTGTATTTATATGACTGGAGCTAAACAAGGAAGGATATTTATATGATTTATACTATTTTTTCACAAAAAAAAAATGATCAACTTAAAGAACCATTATTCTTTGGACAACCAGTTAATGTTGCTCGATATGACCAACAAAAATATTATTTTTTTGAAAAATTAATTGAAAAACAGCTCTCATTTTTTTGGCGTCCTGAAGAAATAGATATATCACAAGATCGTATTGATTTTATAAAACTACCTAAACATGAAAAACATATTTTCCTAAGTAATATAAAATATCAGACTCTTCTTGATTCTATTCAAGGTCGTAGTCCCAATATTTCATTATTACCACTCATATCATTACCAGAATTAGAAACATGGGTAGAAACCTGGTCTTTTTCTGAGACAATCCATTCACGTTCTTATACTCATATTATTCGTAATATTATAAATGAACCAGGACCTATTTTTGAGGATATAATTACAAATGAACAAATTAAAATGAGAGCTAAAGATATTTCCATCTATTATGATAATCTTATAGAAATGACAAGTTATTGGCATCTTTTTGGAGAGGGTAATCATCAAATTAATAATAAAACTATTTCTATTAATCTTAGGACACTAAAAAAACAATTATATCTTTGTTTAATGAATGTTAATGTATTAGAAGCTATTAGATTTTATGTTAGCTTTGCATGTTCATTTGCTTTTGCTGAACGTGAATTAATGGAAGGAAATGCAAAAATAATCCGTTTAATAGCTCGAGACGAAGCACTTCATTTAACTGGAACACAGTATATTCTTAATTTAATGCATTCAGGAGAAGATGATGAGGATATGCTTGAGATTGCTCATGAATGTCGATCTGATTGTAATGATATTTTTTTAAAAGCTGCAAAACAAGAAAAAGAGTGGGCGGAATATTTGTTTCAAAATGGATCTATGATAGGATTAAATAAAAACATTTTATGTCAATATATTGAATATATAACAAATATTAGAATGCAAGCAGTACATTTAGTCCCAAGTTTTCCCGAACGGCCGAATCCTATTCCATGGATTAATACCTGGCTTAGATCTGATAATGTACAAGTTGCTCCACAAGAAACAGAAATTAGTTCTTATCTTGTAGGACAAATTGATGCGGAAGTTAGTATAGATGATTTTAAAGAATTTAAAAATCTAATTTAAAAATAAAAAAGCGTAGTCAGTCCTTTCACTTATCTTTCACTTATATAAGTGAATTGATTATCAGTTAGCTTGAAGAGAAGAAAAATAATAGTGGTTGAGTTATTAATTGTGTTATTTCAATTAAATGTTGGGGGAAAATACCGAATATTACAATAATAATTGTTATTATGATTAATAATAAAAGAACTATTCTAGAAGTGTAATTTATAGGTATTACAAAATTACTTGTTGGATGTAATTTTAAGTTTTCTGATAAATATAGATTTATAATTATACGCAAATAATAATATATGCTAATAATACTACCGATAATTATAGCAAGAGTGCCTAACCAAAAATGAAGCATAATACTTAACATGATGATATATAATTTTCCAATAAACCCTATTGTTAGGGGTAATCCAGCTAGGGACAAGATCATAATTGTCATTAATAATGTTATAATTGGATAACGCCAAAAAAGACCCCGATAATAACTTATTTCATAGCTACATTCCTTTTCTGAATAACAAGAAGAAGATATTAGAGTAATAATACCAAATATTCCTAAATTACTAAATAAATAATAAATACTATATAAATTAATTGTTTCAATAGAAAATTGATTTTTATGTAAAAAAATTAATGCAATTAAAAAATATCCAAAATGGGCAATTGAAGAATATGCTAGTAATTTTTTTATATTGGTTTCATGAAGAGCCATTATGTTACCAACTAAAATAGATAAAAAGGCCATGGTTTCTAAAACCATACGTATTTGTTCATTATCAGTAATAGAAATAGATATCAATAAACGAGCTAGAGCTCCCATAATAGCTACTTTACTAGTAGTAGATAATAAAGCTGTGACAGGATCGGAGGTTTTTTGATAGATCTCTGGTGTCCAGAGGTGAAAAGGAACTATTGAAAGTTTAAATCCAATGCTTGAAATAAGCAACCCAAAACCTAGAATTGTTAATTTATAATCTTGATGAAGATTAAAATAATAACCAATTTCATAAAAATTTAATTGTCCATATTGGGCATATATTAATGCTATTCCAAAAAGAAAAAATGAAGATGATATAGCTGAAAGTACTGTATATTTTACACATGCTTCTAAAGACTGTTTATTATGATGAATATCATATCCAATTAATCCTAATAAAGGCATTGATATTAATTCAATTCCAAGAAATAATGAAGATAAATTATTAGTACTAGCTAATAATAGCCCACCCATGGTTATAATAAGAAGTAACAAATAAAATTCTTCTTGATTATTATATTCATATTTACGAAGCCATATATAAGCAAATATACAAATTGATATATTAGAAAATAAGATTAAGCTACTAAATAATAAATAAAAACCATCTATAGATAGTAATGTACTAATTTCTACAAAACCTATATATTTTAAAATATATAAAGAGATACTTGCGAAAAATAGCCCAATAATAGTTATTATCATGCTAATTAAATGATTGCGTTTCCATGCAAGATATAACATGAGAACTATAGAAGTAACTCCCGTAATCAATAATGGTAGTAAAGCGATTACCTGGTTTTTTAACATCCTATTTAACCCATTGTTGAATTATATAATTTAAGTCTGAAGATGATTTGGTTAAAATAAAATTAGGATAAAAACACAATATTATTAATATAAATATGATTAAAATCAAAATGAAAGATTCACGTACTGTCATCTTTTTTATATAGATAAAGTTATTTTTAGGCATGCCAAAAAATACATGTTGCATCATTATTAATAAATAAATCATTGAAAAAATTAACCCAAATGAAGCTAATATCGTAATATATGGAGCTATATTATAGCTGCCTAATAAAAGTAAAAATTCACCAATAAAATTACCAGTGCCTGGCATTCCCATTGTTGCCAAAGAAAAAAATAGTGCAAAAGCAGGCATATAATTAATATATTCCCATAATCCTCCTATTTCATACATATTACGTGTGTGTAACCGGTTATAAATTTGTCCGCATATTAAAAATAATCCGCCAGCTGAAAGGCTATAAGTTATCAATTGAATTATTACTCCCTGATAAGCTAGTTTATTTCCCGTATACATAGCAATGAGAATAAACCCCATATGAGATACTGAACTATAAGCTATCAGACGTTTCATATCTGTTTGGCTAAATGCCATCCAAGCTCCATAAAAAATAGTTACTATACCTAACCACATTGCTATAGGACTAAATTTCATTGATGCTGTAGGAAATAATGGTAAGCAAAACCGTAATATACCATATGCAGCTGTTTTGACTAAAATCCCTATTAAATCTACAGACCCAGCAGTTGGAGTTTGACTTTGTGTATCTAACATCCAACCATGTAAAGGTACAATAGGTAATTTTATGGCAAAAGCAATAAAAAAACATAGCATCAATAAATATTCATTCACATTTGACATATGTGTATGCAATAAATTTTCGTAGCTAAAAGAATAAATACCTTTACAAGAATAATTGATTAAAACTAGTGAAATAATACCTATTAACATAAATAATCCACTAGTTTGTGTATATAAAAAATATTTAGTGGCTGCTTTAATTCTAGTTTTTTCTTTTGATTTTTCATGTCCCCATAAAGCAATAAGAAAATACATAGGTACTAATATCATTTCCCAAAAACAAAAAAACAAAAAAAGATCTAAAGAAATAAAAACACCTATTACTCCACATAATACAAGTAATAAATGAAAAAAAAATTTCCCAGGAAATTTATATTTTTCCTCCCATGAAGATAATATTGCTATGAAACTAAGTAAAGCTGTGACATTTACCATTAATAATGACAATCCATCACTAGCTAAATGAAAATTTATACCAAAACGTGGAATCCATGGAATAGTATATTCATACTGCCATAAGCTGTTAGTAATATCATTATCTGTTAATATTAAATTTGTTGTATGATGAGTAGTAAGCCACATTGACAATGAAATAATCAATATTATTCCTGAAGCAAGTAAAGCAATCCAACGAGCAAACCGATCAGTTTGCCAACATAATATACTACTAATAAATGGAATCATTATAAGCCAAAGTAATGGCATGATGATTTATCCTTGATAAATATTTATCATTTAGATGAGTCTATTTTTTGTTAGTTATTTACGTTTTTTTAAAAATTGTTATATTTAAAATGTATTATTATAACTATTGATATTAGTAATGTTGCAAAAATCATTGATTTAATATATCTATGCAAATAATTATTTGTATTACTTAATAAATGTTTGTTTGCTACATTACAAATATGTGCCGGCATATTCATTATCTGATTTAATGGGTCAGATTTTAACAAAAATGCCATCATTAAATATGGGTTGATAAAAATTTTTTCATATAGAAAATCAAAACCCCATCCATGTAAACCTAAATTAATAAAATTACTCCATAGTATATTCTTTGACCATGATAAAAAATAATTTTTCCAAGATTGTTTAAGCCAACATTCGATAGAGATAAAAATTCCAAAAAAAATTATTCCAATAGAGCTTAATTCTAATATTAATCTAGAATAGTTATAATAAAAGTGATTATCGGCGAAGATATTTTTTAATGGTAATGAAATCATTGCTCCTAAAAAAGTTGATAACAATATCATAATAACTAATGGAAAACAATATGCTATTCCTTTAATATTAATTAATTGTAAGTTTATTTTTGTTTTACCATGAAAAACAATAAAAATCATACGACAAGTATAAAGAGTCGTTATAAAACTACCTAGGAATCCTATTATTATAAATATTTTATAACCACTACACAAAATATTTGCTAAAATTTCTTCTTTGCTAAAATAACCAGAGGTGAAAAAAGGTAGAGCAGCTAAAGAACTAGCTCCAAATAAAAAACATATATATAAAAACGGAGTTTTTTTATATAACCCCCCCATTTTAAAAACGTTTTGTTCTTCATTACAAACTAAAATTAACACTCCAGATGAAAGAAATAAAAGTGCTTTAAAAAAAGCATGAATCATCAAATGAAAAACAGCTGCATGCCAAGCTTGTACCCCAATTGCTAAAAACATATATCCAATTTGACTCATAGTTGAATATGCAAGTATTTTTTTTACATCGGTTTGCATTAATGCTGCAAATCCAGCTAATAATAAAGTAATTGCTCCAATTAATCCAATTACATATAATATATGTGGTATAAGTAAGAAAATAATGTGATTACGTACTATTAGGTAGACCCCAGCCGTAACCATAGTTGCTGCATGAATTAAAGCTGAAACTGGTGTTGGTCCTACCATTGCAGTTGCTAACCATGTTTGTAAGGGAAATTGTGCTGATTTACCTATAGCCGCAAATAATAATAATAATAAAATTATTAAATATTGAATATTACTTTCATAATAATAATTATTAGGAGCTATTAAAGCAATTTCATGCAAGTTTAAAGTACCTAGATTATTGTAAATTATAAATATAGCAATGATTAAACATATATCTCCAATACGGGTTGTTATTAAAGCTTTTAACGCCGCTGCTCCATTTTTTGCCTCTTTATAATAAAAACCAATAAGTAAGTAAGAACATAATCCTACAATTTCCCAACCTAAATACATTAATAATAAATTATCAGCTAGTACTAAAATAATCATGCTTGCTATAAATAAATTAGTATAAGCAAAAAACTGAGAACAACTAGCTGAGTTATACATATACCAACAAGAAAAGAGATGAATCAAAAAACCAATTCCTGTCACTATAGATAACATTGTTAGCGATAAACCATCTAACATTAGATTAATATCTAAGGAATAATGATTATTAATTTGTATCCAACTACATAATATTTGGTGTATTAAAACTAAATGTTGTTTAAAAAAAATAAAATCAATAATAATTGTTATTAGTGTGGAAAAAGCAATGGAAAAAGTTCCTATAAAGCAAGAAAATAATTTTGAAAAATATTGTCCTAAAAAAGCTAATAATAAAAATCCTAATATTGGAGGGAAAATTAGTAGTATAATTATCAATTTCATTTGTCATGTATCTCGTTAAGAGAATCAATATTTAGATTATGATAATGTCGATAAAATTGAAGTATTAATGCAAGTATTATGCTTGTTTCTGTAGCAGCAAAACTTATTATTAACAAGTACATAATTGCACTATCTGTATGATACCAAGTACTTCCAGCTATTATAAAAGCAATAGCTGCTGCTGTGATCATAAGTTCAATACTTATCAATATAAATAGTAAATTACGACGTATAATAAGTCCAATTATGCCAATAAAAAACCAAATAACTGATAAACAGATTCCATACTTAAAAAATATCATTTATGATATAATCCTTTTTAAATTTTTTAGTTTAATATTATTTTTGTGGTACTTTATAACTAAAATGAAACGCTACTATAATCCCTGTTAGTAATAGCATAGAGGTAAATTCAAGTATTATTAAATATGGTCCGTATAGTAATAAACCTATTGCTTGTACATCAATAACATGTCTGATAATTTTTTTTTGTGAGATTTCACTATCATGAATAGCAAAGAAAAATAAGAGCAAAATAATAATTATTAATGGACCTAACCATACTTGTAAAAATTTAAAAAGTTTAATATTATGGACTTCATAAACATTTATATTTAGCATCATTGTTATAAAAACAAACAAGACCATAATAGCTCCTGCATATACTATAATTTCTAATGCGCCTGCAAACTCAGCTCCAACACAAAAAAAAATTCCGGCAATTAATAATATTGAAATAAGTAAATAAAATAATGCATACATAGGATTAGTATGTGTAATAACACGTAATATTGTGAAAATTGATAATGTTCCACATAGATAAAAAACTACTTCCATGTTATTAATCTCTCTTTATTTAAATTTTAAAATTAAGGTAATAAACTTTTTACATCTACAGATATAGTTTTTTTCGTTGTGTCTGATGTTGAATTATTCAAATTAACACCAGATATATGATAAAAATTATAATCTAAATATTTTCCAGGTCCTGAAATTAGTAGATCTTCTTTTTCATAAACTAATTCTTTACGGTTAAATTCTCCCATTTCAAAGTCAGTTGTAAGCTGGATTGCTGTAGTTGGACATGCTTCTTCACATAACCCACAAAAAATACATCTAGAAAAATTAATCCTAAAAAATTTAGGATACCAACGGCCATTTTTCTTTTCAGTTTTTTGTAAAGAAATACAACCAACTGGACAAACTACAGCACATAAATTACATGCTACACAACGTTCTTCTCCATCAGGATCACGGGTAAGTACAATTCTTCCTCGGTAACGAGGTGGTAAATATACTTTTTCTTCTGGATATTTTATTGTTTCACGTCTAGAAAATATATTTAAAAAAATAAAATATAAACTACGTATCTGAGATAACACCCCCAAAAAAAAATTTTTAAATAACATATTCATAATACCTTATAATCTTTCATTACAATGATGAAAGAAGTTATTAATAAATTAACTAATGTAATTGGAAAACAAATTTTCCATCCAAAAGACATTACTTGATCATAACGTGGTCTGGGAATTGATGCACGTATTAAAATAAATATTATTACAAATATAACAATTTTTAATATAAACCAAATAAATGAGGGATACCATGGTCCATACCAACCACCTAAAAATAATGTAACTATTAATGCGGATATAGTCAAAATACTAATATACTGACTAACAAAGAATAATCCGAATTTCATACTAGAATATTCTATATGGTAACCATCAGCTAATTCCTGTTCTACTTCTGGCTGATCAAAGGGATGACGATGAGAAAAAGCTATTCCAGCTATTAAAAAAGTTATAAATCCAAAAAATTGGGGAACAATATTCCATAAATATTTTTGATTAGTAACAATATCAATTAAATTAAATGAACCTGCTTTTGATACAACCCCCATTAAAGACAAACCCATAAAAACTTCATAACTTAGTGTTTGTAAAACAGCTCGCATTGCTCCAAGAATTGCGTATTTATTATTACTTGACCAACCAGCAAATAATATTGCATAAATCGATAAACTAGCCATCATAAGAAAAAATAAAATTCCAATGTTGGAGTTCAATACTACCCAATTATTATTAATTGGTATAATAGCAAAAGTTACTACGATACTAGTAAAAGCTATTACAGGAGCTAAAATAAATAAAAAACCATCAGAAAATGGAGGTATCCAATCATATTTAAAAAACAATTTGATAATATCAGCTAATATTTGTAGTAATCCGCCCCACCCTACTCGATTAGGACCATAACGATTTTGAAATAAACCTAATAATCTACGTTCACCATAACTTAAAAATGCACTAAAAAAGAGTACTACCAATAATATAATTATTGATTTTAAAATACTATTAATTATTCCCGAATCATTATTTACCATTAACTACCTCATTCAAATTAACATTAATACCATTAAATGATAATGGTATACCAGGAAAACCTAATGGTAGTCCTATTAATCCTGCAGATAGTTTATTAGAAATACGTACTGATAAATAAAAAATTTCATTTCTGATATTAAATTTTGTTATCATTCCTTCCTTAACTTTTAGCATTTTAGCATCTTTTGCACTTACCATAACATATGCACTTGGCATACACTGTTGTATTACAGGAGAACGTTGTGACATTTCTTCACTACCAAATAGATGATAATACGCTACAATACGCCATATTCCTTTTTGTCTAACAAAACTATCTGGTATATTGGTAAACCATGAAATGTCTTTTTTTATCTTTTTAATTAATCGTATACCAGGATCGCCATAACGTAAAGATTCACCTATTTTACTTTGAAATTTATTCCATGCTTGTGGTGAATTCCATCCTGGAATCCAAGCAAAAGGTATATGTTGTCTTTTAGCTAATGGACTATTAGTTCCTTCCATCGAAAAACAAAACATTGAATCTCTATCTATTGGGATACGTGACTCGTGTACATTAATATTTGCATGTATAGATGTTCTACCACTATATCTTTGTGGTTGCCTCACTAATTTTTGCCCCAAAATACGAAAATTAGCATCCGGTGCTGCATCTTTAATGTTTATTAAATTAGGAAATACTGCTATACAAGCATTAACAACATCATCAAAATTATGCCAAAAAACATCACTACATATTAATTTACATTTTAATAAATGTAACCATTTCCAACTTTCTTGTATTTTAATATTAGTATCATAATAGGATGGCTCATAAACTTTAAAAAATCTTTGAGCACGTACTTCATTATTAATTACAGTTCCATTACTTTCAGTAAAAGTAGTAGAAGATAGTATAAAATTAGCTTTTTTTAAGGTTTCAGTTTTTTGGTGATCTATTACAATAATATTTGATGTACAATTTAAGATTGTATCTATTTTCCGTTTAGGAAAAATTCTATATAAGTCATTTTCCAGAATGACAATAGTATCAGCTATTTTTTTTTCTAATTCTTCTAAAGCTACTTCTAATGGTCTAGTTTTTAAAGATAATAAGCCAAGTCCAATACTATTTACTTCTGCCGGTAATAAAGTGATACCTACATTATTAATGCCTCGATTCTTCAAAGCTTTTGCTATATTTACAGCTGCTTTTATAATCTCATCACTACCAGCTCCATTTCCAGAAATAATCAAAGGATTTTTAGCATTTACTAATGCTTCTGCGATCATATTTACCTTATTTATATTTTTTGGATCAAAATCCTTCACTTTTGGAGCAGATTTATCTAATACATGCGCAATTGCAAACCCTAATCTTGCTTGATCTTCTGTAGAAGCATAATAACTCCATGTAGCTATATCATCTAAACGTGTTTGATCAATATGAGTAATGAATAAGGGATATTGTTTAGTTTGTTGTTGTGCTATATTAATAATAGCAGCACTATGCCACTCTGATAAATTTTGTTCCCTTGCTATTTGACGAGATTTACCTTTGACAGCTTGTCGAATAGCTAACGCTATTCTAGCATTAGTTTGAGTAATATCTTCTCCTAGTACTAATATGGCATCATAATTTTCAATTTCACGCAGAGTGGGTGTGTAAATACCGCTTTCATATAAGATATTTATCATTAGTTTAAGTCTTTTTTGTTCAGAAGATGACATTGCAAGAAAAAAATTTTTTTCTCCTACTAATTCTCTCAGAGCAAAATTACTTTCTATGGAAGCACGTGCCGAACCAACCCCAATAATTTTTTTTGCTTGGCGCAATACCGTTACTACTTTAGTTAATATTTGATTATAATTACTTTTTATTTCTTTTCCATTAGAACATTCTATTGGAAATCGAGGACGATTTGTTAAATTAACATATCCATAGCCAAAACGGCCTCGATCACATATAAAATAGTGATTAATAGAACTATGATAACGGTTATCAATTTTTATTATTTTGCCATAACGTTCTGCTGCACTTATATTACAACCTAAACTACAATTATGACAGATACTAGGCGCATATTGCATATCCCATTTTCTACTATAATACTCTGAATGAGTTTTATCAGTAAAAACACCAGTCGGACATATTTCTATTAAATTACCTGAAAACTCATTTTCTAATATACCATCTTGAATTCTACCAAAATAAATATTATTATGAACACCATAAACTCCTAAATCTTGACCATCTGCATAATCTTTATAAAATCTTACACAACGGTAACATACAATACACCGATTCATATTATGAGATATAAATGGCCCTAAATATTGATTGTAATATATTCTTTTTGAAAATCGGTATCGACGATAATAATGACCTGTCATTACTAACATATCTTGTAAATGACAGTGGCCACCTTCTTCACAAACAGGACAATCATGAGGATGATTAGTCATTAATAATTCTATTATTCTTTTTCGAAATTTTTTTGCTTCTTTATCTTCTATAGAAATAAAATTTTTCTCTAAAGTAGGTGTCATACATGACATTACTAAAAAACCATGTTTATCTTGAGCATTTATATATTTTTTTACTGCACAAAGACGACAAGCTCCTATGCTACCTAAAATAGGATGCCAACAAAAATATGGAATATCAAGATTCAATGATAAACAATTTTGTAATAAATTATACTTTTCATTCACTTCATATTTATTACTATCTACATAAATGATAGCCATATAAAATAATTCCGTAATATTTGTTTGTTATTACTGATTTGGTTTAACTAAATAAATAATGAATAATAACTATTATTCCCAGTGTATCTTCATTAAATTTAAGTTGGTACTGGAAATTATATTGTTTTTTATTTCATTATTATTTTTATGGGAAATGCCTGAATTAAATTCATTACGAAAGTATTTAAGAGCACTTTTTAATGGCTCTACTGCACCTGGTGCATGAAAACAAAATGATTTTCCGGAACCTAATTGATCACACAGTTCTTCAAGTAATTCTATATCACCTACGCAACCATTTTTATGGTCAATTTCTTTTAAAATTTTTACAATCCATGGTAATCCTTCACGACATGGAGTACATAATCCGCATGATTCACGTGAAAAAAATTTTTCCAAATTATAAGTTAAAGAAACCATATTTATTTTGTCATCCACTGCTAGCGCTATTCCAGTTCCCAATCGGCTCCCAATTTTATTTAAACTATTAAAATCCATAGGTAAATCTAGATGATCTTGGGTAAGAAAATTGGTACTAGCTCCTCCAGGTTGCCAAGCTTTTAACTTTAACCCATCATGCATTCCTCCTGCATAATTTTCTAATATTTCACCTGCTGATATACCAAATGGTAATTCCCATAATCCCGGGGTTTTTACCCTACCTGAAAATCCCATTAATTTTGTTCCTGTATCACTACTATTGATAGATAAGCTTTTATACCAATTTATTCCATGTTGTATAATAGGCGGGATATTACATAGTGTTTCCACATTATTTATACATGTTGGTTTTCCCCATAATCCAACTTCTGCGGGAAAAGGAGGCTTTGCTCTGGGATTGGCCCGACGTCCTTCAAGAGAATTAATTAATGCTGTTTCTTCTCCACATATATATCTACCAGCTCCTGTATGTATAGAAATATTAAAATTAAAACTGTATCCTAAAATATTTTTGCCAAGTAAATTAGCTTCAGTAGCTTCGATAATTGCTCGATCTAAACTTTTTGCTGCCTCAACATATTCACACCGTAGAAAAATATAACCTCTATTTGCTTGTAAAGCAAATGCTGCAATGAGCATACCTTCTATCAATAGATGTGGCAATTGTTCTAATAACATCCGATCTTTATAAGTTCCTGGTTCCATTTCATCAGCATTACATAATAAATAACGAATATCATTATCTTCTACTTTTTTTTTCATTAAACTCCATTTAAATCCAGTATAAAATCCAGCACCACCACGACCTTTTAATTCTGAAGCTTTAACAATACTCACAATCTCTTCTGGTTTCATTGTTTTTAATGTTTTTTTTATAGCTGTATAGCCATTTTTACTACAATATTCTTTAAACCATACTGTTTTTTTATCCTCCTGTATCATCCAGGTCAGAGGATGTGTTTCTTCAGTACGATTTATTTTTTTTTTCATTAATATTGCTCCAATATTTTAATAATATTTTTTGGGGTTACATTACCGTAAGTATTTTTATCTATCATTAATGTTGGACTTTTATCACAGTTGCCAAGACAACATATTGGTAATAGAGTGAACTTTTTATCATAAGTTGTTTGTCCTGGTTTTATTTTAAGCTTATTTTCAATAGCCTCTTGAATTTTTTTATAACCATTAATGTAACATACACTACTATCACAAAATTGAATGATATGACGCCCTACTGGCTGTCTAAAAATTTGACTATAAAATGTTGCTACTTCTTCCACTTCAGTGGAAGGAATTTGTAATATTTTAGCAATTGCATATATAGCATCATCTGGCACCCATCCATGAGAATTCTGTACAATTTTTAGTGCTTCAATAGAAGCAGCACGTGCTAGTTCATACTTTTTTTTTTCTTTTTCAATAGCATTTTTTTCTTTTACAGTCAGTATAAAATTATTTTTAATGATAGATTTATCCATATATTATCGATCAACATCTGACATAACAAAATCAATACTTCCTAAGTATACTACTAAGTCAGAAATTAAACTTCCCCTAATTACATAAGGTATTTGTTGTAAATGAGCAAAACTTGGAGTTCGTACTCTAGTACGATAACTCATCGTACTACCATCACTAATTAAATAATAACTATTTATTCCTTTTGTTGCTTCTACCATTTGAAAAGATTCATTAGCTGGTATAATTGGGCCCCATGATACTTGTAAAAAATGTGTAATGAGACTTTCTATATTTTGCAACGTAAAATCTTTAGGAGGAGGTGTTGTTAATGGATGGTCAGCTTTAAACGGACCATTTGGCATATTATTCAAGCACTGTTCAAGAATATGAAGACTTTGAAATATTTCTTCTATTTTTAGAAGAACACGAGTGTAACAATCACTTATACCATAACCTATTGGGACATCAAAATTAAATAACTCATAACCAGAATATGGCCGCCATTTTCTTACATCAAAAGTAATGCCAGTAGCACGCAATCCTGCACCTGTCACACCCCAATCAATAGCTTCCTTTTTTCCATATGCGGCTATTCCTTTTGAGCGATTAATAATAATACTATTTTTTATGGCTGTTTTTATGTATAAATCAATACGTTTTGGCATCCAATTAAGAAAATTACGTAATAAATGATTCCATCCTATAGGTAAATCCTGAGCAACTCCACCAATTCGAAACCAAGCAGGATGCATACGACAACCGGTAATGGCTTCTACCAAATCGTAAATTTTTTGTCGATCAGTAAAAGCAAGAAAAACAGTAGTCATTCCACCTATATCCTGAATAAAAGTAGATATATATAATAAATGACTATTTATTCTGAATAATTCAGAAAGCATTACGCGAATAATTTTTACTCTATCAGGGACTTTTATACCTGCTAGTTTTTCTACTGCTAATACATAAGGCATTTCATTAATACATCCACCAAGATATTCTATTCGATCTGTATAAGGAATATAACTATGCCATGTTTGACGTTCCCCCATTTTTTCTGCTCCACGATGGTGATACCCAATATCGGGCACACAATCTATAATTTCTTCTCCATCAAGTTGTAAAATAATGCGAAATGCTCCGTGTGCTGAAGGATGATTAGGGCCAAAATTAAGAAACATAAAATCTTTTTTTTCAGTTCCACATGTCATACCCCAATCTTCTGGATGGAAATTTAATGCTTCTAAATCATCTTTTGTTTGTTTCAAATTATAGGGAGCTAATTCAGTTGCACGGGCGGGAAAATCCTTTCTTAAAGGATGTCCTTTCCAATTTGGTGGCATAATAATTCTAGTTAAATGTGGATGTCCAATAAAATTAATTCCAAACATATCCCATGTTTCACGTTCATACCAATTAGCATTGATAAATAATTTAGTTAATGATGATACATAAAGATTATCCGATAATAACCCTACTTTTATCAAAATATCAGAATTACGATCAATAGATATTAAATGATAAAAAACAGAAAAATCTACAACTGGTAATCCCCCACGATTCACTCGCATTCGTTCATCTATACCATGTAAATCATATAGCATGATATATGGTTGATAAACCCCCCGTAAAAAAAAGATAATATCCAAAAGTAATTTACGTTTTACCCAAATTACTGGCATGTCCATACAAGTTATTTGAATTGTAATATTTTCTGCGCCAAAATTAGTCAATAACGTATAAATGATAGGATATTTTGTATAATTATGATTCGATAGGATTAATTTATCAATATCCTTATTGTTTAGATCTGTCATAATTGTTTTCCATATGAAAGATTTTTAGATGGTATCTGGAGTACGTAATTTAGTAACAGCTATTCGTTCTTTTCTTTTTTTCTGACGTTCAGAAGATATTGGCTGCCTATATATTTTTTGATCATCAACGATCCATGATAAAGGACGACATTCATTATCAATTGCTTTCTGTAATAATAAAATAGCTTGTATATAAGCTTCGGGCCGGGGGGGACAACCAGGAATATAGATATCTACAGGTAATAATTTGTCTACTCCTTGTACAACTGAATAAATATCGTACATACCTCCAGAATTAGCACAAGCTCCCATAGATATCACCCATTTTGGCTCTAACATTTGATCATAAAGCCGTTTTATAATAGGAGCCATTTTTATAAATGGGGTTCCTGCTACTACCATGAAATCAGCTTGCCGTGGAGAAGCTCTTAATACTTCTGACCCAAATCGAGCTACATCATGAACAGCAGTAAAGGCGGTTACCATTTCAACGTAACAACATGAAAGTCCAAAATTATAGGGCCATAATGAATTTTTACGCCCCCAATTTACAATTTTATTTAAAACTAGTTCTAGTTTTCCCATATAGACACTTCTAGATATTTGTTCTTCTAAAAACTTATCTTTCATCTCTTTTGGGTTTTGCATTGAATTAATTTTGGTAAACGTATATTTCATTTTGAAACCTTATTTCTTACTATTATTTTATCTATTTAAATTTTTTATTATATTTAGTCCATTCTAATGCATTTATTCGTAATAAATAAATTAATTCTGATAATAAAATTAAAATAAATAAGCTAACTTCAATTAATCCATCCCATTTCATTTTGTTAATAGTTATCGACCATATATATAAATAAACTGCTTCTACATCAAAAATAACAAATAACATGGCTATTAAATAAAATTTAGCAGAAAATCGTAATCTAGCACTTCCAATTGGATTTGTTCCAGATTCAAATGGGATCTTATTTAGACTAGATGTTTGACTACCTAACAACCATGAGCCCAATAATATTAAACTACAAATCATGATTGTAACAATACAATATACTATAAATCCCCATGGATAACTAATATCTTTGTAAACTGAAAGAGAATATATGTTTGAAAATTGGTTATTCATAATAATTTACTTTTTATAAAAAATTTTTAGTCATTATAAATATTTTCATATTAAATTTAAATTGTATACCTTAATCAATAAATAATTGAAAAAATAAAAAGAAAAATTTTTTGTTTAAAATAAAAAAAATATTAACAGATAATGCGAATATATATTTAATGTTAATTATTAACTATTTTTTTTATCAATATAAAATATTGATAAATATAAATTTAAATAATTTTAACATATTAATTTAATAATTCTCAATTTTTAATTTGAGGAAAATAAATTAATAATACTAGTAAATGATTTCTTTCATGGTGCATGCATTAGTAGAGTATATCATCTATACTATTCCAATAACAGCTGTTCAATGTGCCACAAAGGCAAATATGAGATTAAGAGAAATCTCTATTTTAGATTTACATTGACTATATTAGATGAAATATATTTTTCATCTTCATAATCAATAAAAAAGGAGTATAAACATGTCAGATCAAAATCTGCATACAAATACTAACCAATATGACTTAAATGATAAGTATTTAGATAGATCTATATCTTTTAAAAATATTTCATGGAACGCTATTTTTGCCGGAGTTACTTTAACAATCACCACTTATTTATTATTAACAATATTAGGCACAGCTATTGGAGCAAGTATTTTCAATCCTTTTAAAATGCATAATCATTTTAATGGTATTAGAATTATTGCTACTATTTGGTCTATGCTAAGCATGTTAATTGCTATTGCAATAGGTGGATATATATCTGGATATTTTGCCAAAAATGATGGGTTTCTGCATGGTATTTTAGTCTGGGCAATTAATACATTAATATGTTCGTGGCTTATAATAACACTATTTTCGAGTGTAATAAATAATGCTATTAATATTTTTGGTTTTGGTTTACAAACAGCTGGTAATGGAATTTCGTTTATAAGTAATCAGATCAAACCATTAACACAACATAAAATTCAGAATAATTTTAATGATTTGTTAAAAAATGAATTAGAAGAGACAATCTTACAAAAAAGTAAAATAATGTTTCCTGCTAATCAAGCAAAAATTAGGCAAGGATATAAAAATGACCCAACATCATCTCTTAATAAAGAGATGATTAATTGGTTACAAGACGTAATAAGCCATAATGAAACTAGTTTACGATCTATCGATCGTAAAAATCTAAAAGACATTATTATATCATATATAGATCAAAATAATGAACAAGCAGAAAAAATAGTACAACAAGTAGAAATAATCTATCAAAATATTTTTGATAAATATCAACAAATTAAAAATAAAGCAGAAGAAACAACCAGAAAATTAGTACATAAAACTACAGATATTACAGCAAAAATAAGTTTTTTTACTTTTGTTTTGTTGATAATTGAAGGGTTGCTAGCAGGTAAGATGGGAGCATTAGGACATCGTAATCGTAATCAAAAATTATTTTGTATAAACAAGATGTTTTAATGTGTATAAAATACAGGTGGTTGTATTCCACCTGTATTTTAATAATTAATTTTTTTTAATGTAAATAATTAAATTTTTGAATTATGTTCAACACCTTGCCAACGCCAAAAAAAATCATTTTCAGGAAAAATTGAAAAATGATCTAAAATTCTAAAAATTGTTTGATCTAATAAATTTTGTACACTTTTTGGACGTTGATAAAAAGCAGGTATGGGTGGCATAATTATTGCCCCCATTTCAGCTACTAATGACATTAATCGTAAATGGCCCAAATGAAACGGACTTTCTCTTACACAAAGAACTAAAGGACGACGTTCTTTTAAACTAACATCAGCTGCTCTAGTTAATAAACTATCAGTATAACTATGTGCTATACCAGAAAGTGTTTTCATAGAACAAGGTAAAATCACCATTCCATCAGTTCTAAAAGAACCTGAAGAAATATTGGCAGCTATATTATGCACATCATGTACAATATCAGCCATAACTTCTACATCATGTAGAGCATATTCTGTTTCTAATTTTAATGTTCTTAAAGCTGCTATACTCATTACAAGATGAGTTTCTATATTATTTAAATTTTGTAAAATCTGCAGTAGTCGTATTCCATATATAATACCACTAGCTCCAGAAATACCGATAATAATTTTTTTCATAAATTTAGGCTTAGGAATAAAGTCATCTAAATATAGATTAGTTAACATAATTGTAAAATAGAGCTATAGCTTAAAATATATAACAAAATCCATTTGTTAGTTTTAATAAAATTGGACATTATAAATTAAATAAATTTTTAATTATTAAAATTAATATTGAATGATAATAAATCATTACTGACAATTTTTTATTATATTTCTATAATTAATTTTTAATCTAAAAAATTAGATTCTTACTAGTAAT
This sequence comes from Candidatus Dasytiphilus stammeri, assembly GCA_041941745.1. Lineage (GTDB taxonomy): Bacteria > Pseudomonadota > Gammaproteobacteria > Enterobacterales > Enterobacteriaceae > Dasytiphilus > Dasytiphilus stammeri_D. Next base: position 96,919 of record CP145885.1, read on the forward strand.
TTTATTTTAATAAAATAAATATTGCTTACCATTTAAAATCATATTTTAAATTAAAAAATGTTCTAAAAATGATTTATCCAATTTTGGTAAAAAAAAGTTACATGGATATTCTACACTTACAAGATACAATCCTTCTGGTTTTACTGTATAACTTACTATTTTTTTAGCTGCTAATAATGTTTTTAACCAGCATTCTGGCTGGTTACCATTTCCTATTTCTATTAAACACCCTACTATTTTACGAACCATATGACGTAAAAATGCATTAGCTTTAATATTTATTATAAGATAATGATGATATCTTCTAATATTAATATTACTTATATTTCGCCATGGAGTAGATGATTGGCATCCCGACGATCTAAAAGATGTATAATTATTTTCACCTAAAATATATTTACTAGCACGATACATACGATCTTTATCTAAAAAAATTGGATAATGCATAACTTTGTTAGTTAACAAACCAGGCCTACAATTATTATTATAAATAATATACCGATAATATCGTGCAGATGCACTAAACCGTGCATGGAAATTATTTGGCATAAATACAGCCCAACGTACTGCAATATCTTTTGGTAAAAGTGAATTTACCCCATTTATCCAAGCACTTTTTTTACGTACTGCCTCTGTGTCAAAATGTATTACTTGTCCTATACTATGGACTCCTGCATCAGTACGTCCTGCACAACAAGTTGTAACTTGCTGATTAGCTATTATTGATAATGCATTTTCTACACATTGCTGTATACTTGGAACTTGGGGTTGACGTTGCCAACCATTATATTTACTTCCATTATATTCAATACATAATGCAATTCTATTTGTTGAACTCATTTAAAATAAATTAGTATTTATATATTTGATTAACTTTTTATTAAAATAAAAAGTTTTTTTATTTTAATCAATAAAAATTACTATTAATTTAATACTGCTGAAATAGCAGTACATAAATAATCCATATTATTTGATGTCATACTTGCTATGTTAATCCTACCAGAAGTTAGTGCATAGACTGCAAATTTTTTCCTTAAATTTATAATCTCTTCTGGAAGAAGACCAGTATAAGAAAACATCCCATGCTGATTTTGTATAAAACTAAAATCTCTTTTAATATTTTTTTTAGATAGAGTATTAACAAATAATGTACGCATTTCTTTAATACGATTACGCATTATAGATAATTCTTTTTCCCACATAGATCTTAAACTTATATCTTCCAATATGGTAGTTACTATATTAGCTCCATGTGCAGGAGGATTAGAATAATGGGTACGAATTATGGATTTAAGCTGACTGAGTACAATATTTGCTATATAACTATCTTTAGTTTTTATTGTCAACGCCCCGATCCTTTCATTATATAATCCCATATTTTTAGAATATGAACTAGCAACTATTATTTCTGAATTATGATGGGCAAAAAACCGTAATCCTTGGGAATCTTCTTCTAAACTTCGGTCAAATCCTTGATATGCAAAATCAAACATAGGTAACCAATTATTCATGGCAGATAAAATAGCTAATTGGTTCCATTGTTCAATGGTGGGATCAATACCAGTGGGGTTATGACAACAGGTGTGGAATAAAACTACCTCAGAAGATTTTACTTTATTTTGTAAAGTAGAAAATACTTTCTCAAAATCTAGAGAATGATTTGCAGATTCGTACCAATCATACTCACATACTTCTAACCCAGCAGCTGTAAATATATTTTTATGATTTAACCAAGTTGGATTACTAATCCAAATACGTTTTATATTTATTTTTACAAGGAAATCAGCTGCAATGCGTAAAGCCCCGGTACCTCCAGGAGTTTGTACAGTACAAGCATTTTTTAAACGTAAAATTTCATTATTATTCCCAAATAATAATTTTTGGGTATAAAGAGCAAAATTTTCCTTTCCTTCAATTCTTAAATAATTTTTAGTTTGTTCAGTTTCCAGTATTTTTTGTTCGGCAATTTTAACACTGTCCAAAATAGGTGTTTTTCCATTTTCATTTGTATACACACCAATACCAAGATTAATTTTATTTGAACGAGTATCCGCACTAAAATGTTCATTTAGCCCCAAAATAGCATCTTCTTCAGCAGCTACTATTGCTTCAAACATATCATTTTACTTCCATGAATTTATTATATTTTATGAATATATCATATTATTATAATGATGACTAATGAAACCTATGTAATTAAAAGTATAATAATGATACTTTTATTACTTGATATCTCTATAGTAGAATATTATAATTCCACTTAATATTAATTAATATAAACCTTGTTTCTTCATCATCTATGATGTTTAACTATTATTGTTAGTAGGTTACATCTTTTTCAGTAAGAAAAGAGCCTTAACTATACTAACTGTATAGAATGTAAATAATAATGGTTTATTTTCAAATGTTAATTTTATTATAAAAAATATGGCTTTATTTATTACAGAAAATTGTATTCAGTGTGATATGTGTGAACCGGAATGTCCAAATAAGGCAATTACAAATAACTATGGTAGTTATTCAATTAATCCTGTTTCCTGTACAGAATGTGAAGGTTTTTATTCAAGACCACATTGTCAACAAGTATGTCCTATTAAAGATGCAATAAAATATAATATTTTAAATAAATAATTTATTCATCTATAATTACTGTAGCAACAGCATAATTGCGTTCGTCCGTAATTGAAACATGAATATGTATAATTCCTACTAGGTAATCAGTTTTTAATTTTGATTTATACCAAATTTTTAAATAAGGTTTGCCATTTTTATCATTAAATACTTCAACATGTTTAAAGTTAATTTCTTTTTTTAGCCCAGTACCAAAAGCCTTTAAAGCTGCTTCTTTTACAGCAAATCGTGTTGCTAGAAAACGAATAGGTTGTTTATTTTTTTTATAGAGCTGCAATTCTCTATAACATAATATACGTTTTGCCAATTTATCACCATATCTTAATACTAAATTTGCAATACGATTTATTTCAACAATATCAATTCCTAATCCTAGGATAGTCATCTTTAATTTTTTTTTTAATTAATATCTTATATAAATTAATTTTTCAATAAAAACTAATAAATAAATTTCTTTAAATCCTTTTTGATTTTTACCCATAATTTTATAATTACCTTAGATTTTACAATTAATTCTATATCAAGTCGTGCAGCAATACTAATTTTTTTAATTTTATTTCCTTTACTTCCAATAATAATTTTCTTATGGCCAATACTACCAACTACTATGGTGGCATATATATAATAATTACCATTTTGGTTAAAAAATATTTTTTCTAGATCAATATCCACTATATAAGGTAATTCTGCCCCAAGAAAGCGCATAATTTTTTCCCTAATAATTTCATATATTCTATCTTTATGCCCTTGATCAGTAAAATCTTCTTTAGCAAATTCATGTCTGGCTTTTGGTAAAAGATTATTTATAATATTTACCATATTTTTGATGTTATACCCAGTATGGGCTGAAATTGGTATTATTTCAATACAATTAATTTTTGTACTTAAAAACTGAATATATGGTAATAAACTTTGTTTTTTTTTAATCAAATCAATTTTATTGATTACTAACAGCACTGGTGACATATTAATTTTCAATTTATTACATATATTAATATCATTTTCTGTCCATGATGTTCTTTCTACCATAAAAATTATGGCTGATGCAGCTGTTATATTCAAAAAATTTGTTTGTTGTGATTTTATAATGGTTTCATCACTTCTTACTTCTCCTCCTGGAGTATCTACATAAATAGCCTGATAATTACCATCTGTATGTATTCCTATAATCGGATTACGAGTAGTATGTGGTTTATTAGAAGTTATCGATATTTTATGTCCAACAATTTTATTTAATAGTGTTGATTTACCAATATTTGGTTTCCCAATAATGGGAATATATCCGCAATATTTTTCTTGTAGTGTCATATTGTTATCCTTATCATATCTAATTTATTCAACATTCGTTCTGCAGCTATTTGTTCAGCTTTTCTGCGACTCGAACCAATACCAATAACAGGTTCAGATATATTCATTACCTCACATCTAATAGTAAATATCTGATCATGAGCAGTACCTCCAATTTGAATAAGTAGATAAGTGGGTAATGGTAATCTCTTACTTTGTAATAATTCTTGTAAGCGTGTTTTTGGATCTTTTTGATTATTACCTGGACTAATATTTTCTATTTTTAATCTATACCACTTTAAAATTAATTTTTGTATAGTGCTGATATTGCTATCAAGAAATATTCCACCAATAATAGCTTCAAACGCATCGGCTAAAATAGAATCACGATGATTACCCCCATTTTTGATCTCACCAATTCCTAACTGTAAACAGGAACCTATTCCTAATTCTCTCGCAATGTTTGCTAAGGTATGTTCTCGTACTAATGAAGCACGCATTCTACTAAGTTCTCCTTCATTTATATTTGGAAAACGATGGTATAATGCGTTTGCAATTACATAACTAAGAATAGAATCTCCCAAAAATTCTAATCTTTCATTATGCTTATTGTTTGCACTTCGATGTGTTAATGCTTGGAATAGTAATTCGCGTTGTTGAAATTTATATTTCAATATTTTTTGAATTTTATCAATCATAATGATTTCCTTTTATCCAAAAAAAATATTAATATATTTAAAAAAATTATTTTATATAACCAATATGATTTAACCGAATTTTAATTGGTAAAAATAATCCTTTCATATTAATACTCATCCATATCAATATAGCTTTTCCTATTATATTTTTTTCTGGGACAAAACCCCAATAACGACTATCAATACTATTATCACGATTATCTCCCATCATAAAATAATATCCAGGAGGGACTAGCCAATGAGATATTGGCTGATTATATTGTTGATAATACATATCCACTGAACTACTAATATTAGGTAATAATAAAATAGGATGAGCTTTATTTGTTCCTAAATATTCATTACGTTCAAAAAAACGCATTCCATTGAATGTATCAAAATTATTTTGAAAAAAATCCACTGTATTATAAATAGATTTATTTATATAATTATTTTTTTGAAAAAAAATACTAGGTTTAAGATTAGAATAATAAATTTCTATTTTTTTACATTTATCATTAAAATGATGACAAACAGGTGTGATCATAATGACTTTTTTTTTAAAATCGTAAAAAATTTTATCCCCTGGTAATCCAATAATACGTTTAATAAAATTAAGTTTGGGATTATTTGGATATTTAAATACTACAATATCTCCCCTATTCGGCATTTTTCTTTTTATTAAAGTATTTTGATTAATTGGATTTTTAATCCAATAATAAAATTTATTTATAATAATAAAATCTCCGATAAATAAAGTTGGCATCATGGAACTTGAGGGTATGAAGTATGGTTCATAAAAAAATGTCCTTATAATAAGCATTATTAATAGGATGGGAAATAATGGGACTAGACCTTCAAGCCATACTGGCAAATTAAAATTTGCTCTAAATTTACTACTTTTTACAATTTTTGCAATAAACGATAAAATACCACTAATGAATGTTATTACTAATAATAGTAATAGAAATTTATTAACCATATTTGCAACAATTATTTGTTAATATTTAAAAACGCTAAAAATGCTTCTCTTGGAATATTAATCTTTCCTAAATTTTTCATACGTTTTTTTCCTTTTTTTTGTTTTTGGAGTAATTTTTTCTTCCTACTCACATCTCCTCCATAGCACTTCTCTATCACATTTTTTCTTAGTTGTTTTATTGTTGCTCTTGCAATAACTATATTACCTATTGCGGCTTGAATATTAATTTCAAATTGTTGACGCGGTATCATTTCTTTTATTTTTTCTACTAATTTATGGGCTTGATGTTTTACATTATTACGATGAATAATTAAAGCTAAAGCATCTATGGGAGCTTTATTAATTAATATATCTAATTTAACCACATCAGATTTTTTAAATCGATTAAACTTATAATCAAATGTTGCATATCCTTGAGATAAAGATTTTAATCGATCAAAAAAATTTATTACTAATTCATTCATTGGTATTTCATAGATTAATTCTACCTGATTAGGATGGAATATCATATTAATTGGTATACCCCGTTTTTCTATACAAAACGAAATAATGTTTCCTAAATATTTTTGAGGTACAAATATACAACATGTTGCTATTGGTTCACGTAGTGAACGAATTTTATTCAAATCTGGTAATTTATAGGGAGTATCTATATAACTTATTTCTCCTGTTTTTTTCTCCAATTCATATATAACAGTTGGAATTGTAGTGATAATATCCAATTTATATTCTCTTATTAATCGTTGCTGAATAATTTCCATATGTAGTAAACCTAGAAATCCACAACGAAATCCACATCCAAGAATATTAGAATTTTCTGCTTCATAATATAAGGCAGCATCATTTATACTAAGTTTTTTTAATGCCTTATGAAAGGCATCATAATCCTCGACATTTACTGGGAATAATCCTGCATAAGTTTTTGGTTTTACTTTTTTAAATCCTGTTAATGGTTTTTTAGCAGGATTAGAAACCAGTGTAATAGTATCTCCTACTGTAGTTTTAGTAATATCTTTAATAGAACATGTTAACCAACCTACTTCCCCACATTTTAATACTTCTTTTTCATTTTTTTTTGGAGTAAAAATACCTAAACGATTAACAGTATAAATTTGTTTTGTATTCATCATTAATATTTTTTCTCCTTTATGCAAAATTCCATTTTTAATTCTTATTAATGCAACTACCCCTAGATATTCATCAAACCAAGAATCAATGATAAGAGCTTGTAATGGATTATCTTCTTTTCCTTGTGGAGGAGGTATATCATGTACTATACTTTCTAATAAATTTATAATTCCCTCTCCGGTTTTAGCAGAACAGTACACATACTTGTCATAATTTATGCCAATAATAGCTCGAATTTCTTTAGTCACACGATCAGGATTAGCATTTTTTAAATCTATTTTATTTATTATAGGTATAACTTTTAAATTCATTTCTAGTGCAGCATAGCAATTAGCTAAAGTTTGCGCTTCTACTCCTTGTGTGGCATCAACAATTAATAAAGCACCTTCACATGCAGATAAAGCTCTTGAAACTTCATGATAAAAATCAACATGTCCAGGTGTATCAATAAAATTTAATAAATAAATGTTCCCATCTTTTGCTTGATAACGAAGTGTTACACTTCTAGCTTTTATTGTTATTCCACGCTCACGTTCTAAATCCATTGAATCTAATATTTGCTGATGTTCAGCCATTTCATAAGTAGATAACCCGCCACATATTTGAATTAGTCGATCAGCTAGTGTTGATTTTCCATGATCAATATGCGCAATTATTGAAAAATTTCTTATATTATTTATTTTTATCATATTAAAGTATTTATCAATATAAAAATGATTTTTACCTATCTTTTTATTCAATATTTGAATAATGTATTTTTTTTGTTAATTATAATACTAATTAATAGACATAATTTTTTTTCATTTTTATATATTTAATACCAAATTAATTCTCTGATATCTTGTTCTCAATTTCACAATTAAGTTCTATCGTTGTATTCTGGCCATTTAATACCTATTTCGTTTACCAATTGATAAATCAATTTCCGATTATTTTGATTATGCAGAAAATTATATATATGTATAGCTACATTGCTTCCAATATATGGAATCTTCTTTAAAGATTCAAAGTCAGCTCTTATTAAAGCATTTATTGTACAATAATGTGAAGCAAGACTAACAGCAGTAGATTCTCCTACTTGAGGAATGCCTAGTGAGTATATAAATTTAGCTAATGTAGTGTTTTTAGATTGAATTAAAGAATTCACTATGCTAAGAGCAGTTTTTTTGCCTACTCGATTAAGAGTCAGTAATAAATTAATATTTATTTTAAATAAATCTGCCGGATTAGAAACATATCCTTTATCAACAAGTTGGTTAATGATTTTATCCCCAATTCCTTTTACATAGAGAGCTCTACGTGAAACAAAATGTTTTAATAATTCTTTCCGTTGAGAGGAACATAGCTGTACTCCTCCAGGACAACGGTTAATAAGAGTAGTAGAAATTGACTCTAATCTTGAATTACATACAGGACAATAAGAAGGAGGAATTACTTTAATTGCTTTAGATGAACGTGCTGATTTTATTACTCGTAAAATTTGAGGAATAACTTCCCCTGCTCGACGAATTAATACTTGATCACCGATATGTAAATCTAACCGTTTTATTTCAGCAAAATTATGTAATGTAGCAGTTTTAACTGTAACTCCGTTAAAAAATATAGGATCAAAATGAGCAATGGGAGTAATAACGCCGGTTCGTCCTACTTTCCATTCTACATTAGAAATATAAGTTAATTTTTCCTGTGGAGAAAATTTTAATGCTATAGCCCAGCGTGGAGCTCTAGAAATATAACCTAATTTTTCTTGAATTTTTCTTGAATCTACTTTAATCACAATTCCATCAATATCAAAATCAAATTTGTAACGTCTTGATTCAATCAATTGAAAAAAAGATAAAACTTCAGAGGCCTTTTTTTGATAAGTAAAATCACATACGGGTAATCCCCATTTTTTAAATTGCATTAACATATGCCAGTGACTAAAGAATGGCAATTTACCCCCATCCATGATGATGCCTATACCATAACTATAAAAACAAAGATCACGTTCTGCTGTAATCTGAGGATTAAGTTGTCTTACTGATCCAGCTGCTACATTTCGAGGATTTGAAAATTTTTTTTGACCTAAGCGATTATCTTGTAGTATCTCAGCATTGTGTTTTTTAAATGTACTACGTTTCATAAAAACTTCTCCCCGTATTTCTATTTTTTTAGGTATATCTTCGCCTTTAAGAAATCGAGGAATTCTACTAATAGTAAGTATGTTTTTTGTAATATTTTCCCCAAAATAGCCATCTCCCCTCGTTGCTGCTTTTGTTAGTTTTCCATTTTCATACAATAAATTAACGGCTAACCCATCAAATTTTAGTTCACAACATAAATTAATGTTTTCTATATTAGGTTCTTGATCTTGAATGGTTGTTAAAAATTTTAACAAACCTTTTTCATTATAAATATTATTTAATGAAAGCATTGGTATTTCATGTCGAACTTTTTCAAAAATAAATAAATTACTTGTGCCAATTAATTGCGTAGGTGAATCAGCTGAGATTAACATAGGATATTTATTTTCTAATGTACTTAATTTTAATCTCAAATTATCATATTCTGCATCAGAGATTTCCGGATTATCTAGTGCATAATAAAGATAGTCATGATATTTTAATAATTTTTGCAAACAAAGAATATTTTTTTGGATGGATTTCATATTTATTTTTATAATTGAATAATTTTTATTAGCTAATTGTTAGTATGAACATAACAACACATATTACTTTTTTTAAATAAAAATTGCTATTGGTTCATAACAAGTATATATTGTTTGTGTGTTAAAGTATCTATATAGTCTAATATTTAGATACAATTATAACCAATAGTATTTATTAATGTTTTTAACAATTTATTAAGCATAATAGATTTTATTTTTTAATATTAAAAAGTGATAAATAATAAAATTGATATTTTGAATATAAATATTTTATCTTTACTGAATGGTAATAGCTTACTTTTAATCTTTGTTATTCTTGTCTTAGGATTATTTATAGGCAGGTTACGTTTTGGTACTCTCCAACTTGGAAGTTCTATTGGAATTTTATTAGTCTCATTATTTTTAGGAAAAGAAAACTTTGTAGTAAATACTGAAATCCTTAATGTAGGATTTTTTTTATTTATTTTTTGTGTAGGAATTGAATCTGGTCCTAATTTTTTTTCTATTTTTTTTCGTGATGGTAAAAATTATTTGTTGTTAACACTAATACTAATTAGTAGTGCAGTATTAACAGTATTATCTTTATCATATTTATTTCATTGGGATAATGGTATGGCCGCAGGAATATTAGCGGGTTCTTTAACATGTACTCCAGTCATAATTGGTGCAGATGATACATTACGTCAAATCTTAATAGACAAGAACTCTTCATTACTTATAGCACAACATCATCTTAGTTTAGGTTATGCATTAACTTATTTAGTAGGATTAATAAGTCTTATTTTTGGAGCACACTATTTACCTAAATTACAAAAATACGATTTGGCTACAAGTGCTCAACAAATAGCACGTGACCGAGGTCTTGATAAAGATTTAGTACATAAAGAAGTATGGTTACCAGTAATACGTGCATATTTAGTAGGACCTGAATTGATTAAATGGATAGGTGGAAAAAAATTACGTGAATTAGGAATTTATCTTAAAACAGGTTGTTATATTGAACGTATTAGGAGAAAAGGTATTGTTGCTAAACCAAATGGAGATGATATATTGCAATTAGGAGATGAAATATCTTTAATAGGTTATCCAGAAGCACATGCACGTTTAGCCCCAAGTTTCTGTAATGGAAGAGAAGTATTCGCTCGTGATTTACTCAATATGCGTATAGTTACAGAAAAAATTATCGTTAAAAACCCTAATATAATTAATAAACGTTTAATAGAACTTAGATTGATTGATCATGGTTGTTTTCTTAATCATCTAATTCGTAGTCAAATTGAAATACCAATTGAAGAAAATATTATACTTAATAAAGGTGATGTACTTCAGGTTAGTGGGGAAGAAAAGCGTATAAAAATTATCGCTGATCGGATAGGTTTTATATCTATACATAATAAACTTACCGATCTGTTAGCTTTTTGTTCTTTTTTTGTTATCGGATTAATAATTGGTATGGTTAATTTTCAAATTAATCATTTTACTTTTAGCATAGGCAATGCTACTGGACTATTATTATCTGGAATTATACTAGGTTCTATAAATGCAAATCATCCTACTTTTGGATATATCCCGCAAGGAGCACTAACAATAGTAAAAGAACTAGGTCTTATGATTTTTATGACAGGTATAGGATTAAATGCTGGTAATAGTCTTCATCATCATGGTGGGAGTATTATAGATAACTCTGGAGTAATAATAGCTGGATTAGGAGGATTAAAAATATTACTCGCTGGTTTAATAGTAAGTTTACTACCAGTCATTATTAGTTTTTGTTTTGGCACTTGGATTTTACATATGAATCAAGCTCTTCTATTTGGGGCTCTCATGGGAGCACGTACCTGTGCTCCAGCAATGGAAGTTATTAATAATGCTTCCAGAAGTAACATTCCTGCTCTCGGATATGCGGGAACTTATGCTATTGCTAATATTCTACTTACATTAACTGGTACATTAATAATTATTATTTGGCCTTTAAATATTAATTGAAATATTTTTCATGATAAAAGAAGTAGAATACGTAAATATACAACTATTTAATTTCATAAAAGCAAATTATAATTCACCTCCATGGCTAATTTTATTAGCTACTTATTTAGCAAAATATTTAATATATTTAATTCCATGTATTTTTATTCGATTATGGTGTTGGAAACAACATTGTTTATATATACAACGTCAATTTTTAATAAAAACAATAATTGCTATTGCATTAGCTTTATCAAGCTCTTGGATGATAAGTAAAATAATTCCATACGCACGTCCATTTACTATATTAAGTTTAGGACAACTATTTATTCCCTATCATATAAAAAATTATTCTTTACCTAGTAATCATGGTATTATAATTTTTACTTCTGCTATTGCTTTTATTTGTTGGTATTCTATTTCATATGGAATAGTTCTCTTTTTAAGTGGGATTGCAATTGCTTGGGCACGAATTTATCTATGGTTACATTGGCCATTAGATATGATAATTTCTTTGATAATAGGTATTATTTGTTGTTTATTATCACAGTATATATGGATAATATATGGTACTAGATTATTTATTTTTATGTTATTTATTTATCGTTATTTTTTTGGATTTGTAATTAGAAGAGGGTGGTTTAAATATTAATTATCTTTTTGATAAAAAAGAGATGATATCTAAACAGATTTTTTTTACTTGTTCAAAATTTTTGGCTGATATTAAGTAATATTTTTGTTGCCAACCTAATGTTTGTAAAATTTCTTTTACACATTTTTTTGCCTCTATTTTATTAGAACATAAATCTACTTTAGAAAAAATTAACCAACATGGTATTTTGTCAATTGACATCTTATTCTTATAATTAGTAATTTCATTGAAAATAATTATTATTTTTTCTAAAATATTAGAAGTATTACATGGATTTATATCAATCAAATGTAATATTAATCGACAACATTCGATATGTTTTAGGAAATTTATTCCTAACCCAGATCCTTTAGCAGAACCTTTATTGATCCCAGGAAAATCAGAAATAACAAATTTTTTTTCCCTATCTAATTTTACTATGTTTAAACTGGGAATCAAAGTAGTATAAGGATATTCTGCAATTTTAGGTTTTCCTGTAGAAATTGTGCTAATAAAAGTAGATTTACCTGCATTAGGTAACCCTACCACTCCTACGTCAGATATTAATCTTAGTTCTAATTTTAGATGACGCACTTCTCCTAAAGTTCCAGGCTTATTTCGACGTGGAGTTTGGTTTATTGAAGATTTGAAACGGGTATTTCCTAACCCATTAAATCCACCTTTTGCTACTAATAACTTTTGTCTATCTTTAACCAATTCCTCAATAACTTCATTAGTATTTATATCTATAATACGTGTGCCTATTGGCACTTTGATGCAAATATCTTGACCACTTTTCCCTTTACGATTACGAGATAAACCTTTTTGACCATCCTCTGCTGAAAAAAACTTCTTAAAACGCAAATCAATAAGTGTATTTAAGTTTATATCAGCTACTAAATAAACATTACCACCATGACCTCCATCTCCCCCATCTGGTCCTCCTTTTGGAAGATATTTTTCTCGACGAAAACTAATACATCCGCTTCCGCCATTACCAGCTTTAACATGAATCAAAGCTTCATCAACAAACTTCATATTTATTACTTGCTTACGTGATAAAATAGCTATAATAAGTTTACTTATATTTAAATTATATTAATATATTTTCTTTTTTTTAAACCCTTTTTTATAACTACTTTTATTTTACCATTTACTCTAGCGAATAGAGTGTGATCTTTACCACATCCTACATTATATCCTGCATGAAATTTAGTTCCACGTTGACGAACGATAATATTACCAGCTTTTACAATTTCTCCACTAAATTTTTTAATACCTAAACGTTTAGAATGAGAATCTCGACCATTACGTGTTGACCCACCAGCTTTTTTATGTGCCATAAGACATAATCTCCAATTATCTTTTAACTTTTAATATTAATAATTTTTACGGTAGTAAAAAATTGTCGATGACCTTGTTGTTTACGATAATGTTTACGACGTCGAAATTTTATAATTTTTATTTTTTTGCCTTTATTATGACCGATAACTTCTGCTTTTATTATACCTCCAGTAACTAATGGAGCTCCAATATTAATTTGATTTTGATTAACAATCATGAGTACTTGATTAAATTCGACGATCTGTCCTATGTTTTGTTTTAATCTTTCAATTATAAGCAATTGACCATTGATAACCTTGTATTGTTTCCCACCAGTTTTAAATATTGCATACATATATTTTTCCTATATTATAATATTATAATCTTATATTAATAAGACAGACAATCATTAAGTACTAATATACTAAAACTTTTAGCATATGTTTCTAATACGTTTTATTTTAGCACCTAAAATTTTGAGTTTTTCTTCAATTTGTTCATATCCTCTATCTATATGATAAATATCTTCTATTATAGTACTACCTTCTGCTATACATCCAGCTAATATTAGAGAAGCTGCAGTCCGTAAATCAGTAGCCATAACTTTTGTCCCAATTAACATTTTAACACCATAAAAAATCATAGTATTATAACTTTTTAATTTTATACAAGCTCCCATACGAATTAATTCTGGGATATGCATAAACCTATTTTCAAAAATAGTTTCAGTTATAATGCTACTACCCTTAGCAATTATGTTTAATACAGAAAATTGTGCTTGCATATCAGTAGGAAATCCAGGATAGGGTGCAGTAAAGATATTTATTGATTTTGGGCGTTTACCATGCATATCTAATTTTATCCAATCCTCACCAATCATAATATCAGCCCCAGCTTCCGCTAATTTTGATAAAACAGTTCCCAATATATTTGGTTGAGTATTACGACATACTACTCTTCCTCCAGAAATAGCGGCGGCTACAAGAAAAGTAGCAGTTTCTATTCTGTCAGGAAGAACCCGATAAAATCCTCCCCTCAATTTTTTGACTCCTTCGATATGGAGTATATTACTCCCCATTCCACTAATTTTTGCTCCTAAGGCATTCAGAAAATGGGCAGTATCGGCAATTTCAGGTTCACGGGCAGCATTTACAATAATAGTATTACCTCTTGCTAATGTAGCAGCACACATTATACTTATTGTAGCTCCTACACTGATTTGCTCCATAAGAATATGAGCACCTTTTAATTTATCAGTTATAGATGCCCTAATATAATTTCCTTCAAAAGAAAATTTAGCTCCTAGTTTTTCTAATCCTAAAATATGTAAATTTATAGGACGTGGACCTATTGCACACCCCCCAGGATAGGATATAATACCTTGACCAAGTCTACCTAATAATGATGCTAATACCCAAATAGAAGCTCTGATAGGTTTGAATAAATTATTAGGCGCATAAAACCTATTAATTTGACTAGCATCGATAAATAATTTATTATTATCCCTAATAATTTTTACTCCCAAATAAGTTAATAACTTGATGGCAGCATCAATATCTTTTAATTGTGGTACATTATCTATTTCTACTGGTTCTGCACTTAATAAAGTAGATAATAAAATTGGCAAAGCTCCATTCTTCGAACCTGATATTTTTATTTCACCACTAAGTTTTACTGGGCCTTCTATATAACATTTATCCATGTATTTTCATTCAATAAAATTTTTATTTATTAAATAACTTTTTTTATGAGACCATTCATTAAATGAATAAGTTTTAATAGAAATTGAGTGAATTTTCTTATTGATAATATATTTCATCAAAGGAGCATAAATTATCTGTTCTTTTTGAACTCTACTCATTCCTAAAAAATTATCGCTGATAGCAATTATTTGCAAATGTTGACTGTCGCCTGTAATATAGACATTTTTACTTTTTAAAAAAGAAGCTTTAATTATTAAATTTTTAATTTCATTATTGTCCATAAATACTTTTATCTGATTATTATTAATAGTGATTGTTAATTATTTTAAATAAGTACTTTATTTTACTATTTTAAGAAATGGATGAATGAACTCTTTATTAGATAAAGATTTTTCATTTACCTGATTGATTTGTTTTTTATTTTCACTATATTTGGTTTCTTCTCTATTTTTATTAAAAAAATTAATTTCCTCATTGAAATAATATCCGAACCCATTTTCTGCTGCCTAAATAATTTTTTTAGCTGATATAGGTATTATTATAGAGTATAAAATACTATTAAATCTTGTTTGGAAACTTATTATTTCATTATTGAATGACAGTCTATTTACTGCCAATGTTCCAAGATTTAATATGATTGTTTTATCTTTTTTAGCATATTGCATAGGTACTTTTACCCCCTCTACAATAATATCTACAATCAAATAAGGCGTTAATTTATTAGCAATCAACCATTCATAAAAAGCTTTTAATAAATAAGGATTAAAAGAAGAAAATTTCATTTTATGAGTGACCTCATTATTCAATAATTTAATTGTTTTTTCCAACGCATTTCACGTTCTGCTTCTGTTAAAGAAGTAAGAAAAGTAGATCTATTAAAAATTCTTGCCATATAATTATTTAATTCTTTACAATGATTTCCATATATTTCAATACCTAATATTGGTAAGCGCCATAATAATGGCGCTAAATAACAATCAACTAAACTAAATTCATCACTCATAAAGTATGGTGTTTGACCAAAGATAAACGCAATCGCTAATAATTCTTCACGTAATTGAAGTCGAGCTATTTCTGATTGTGGTGATATATTTTTTTCAATAATTTTTTTTAAGCTATATAAATCATTTTCGACCCTATACATCATCAGCCTACTATTTCCCCTGCTAACAGGATATACAGGCATCAATGGAGGATGAGGATATCTTTCATCAAGATATTCCATAATAATACGAGAATTATATAGTGTAAGTTCCCGATCAATTAAAGTTGGAATTGTATGATATGGATTATTGCTATCAATCATAGATTGAACTTTATGATTTAAATCTATTTGCTCTATCTCTACACTTACTCCTTTTTCCGCTAAAACAATACGTACTTGATGGCTAAAAATATCAGTAGAACTAGAAAATAATGTCATGACTGAATGTTTATTAGCAGGGACAGCCATAAAAGTCTCCTTCCCTAAAATACTATAACTTCAATGAATACCTAACATTTTTAAAAAAAATTAGTATGTAATTCAATGTATTTACATCAAAAAGGAATTCTAACGTTTAGAGTATTGAGGACGACAACGAGATTTACGCAATCCAACTTTCTTACGTTCTACCTGACGAGCATCACGAGTTACAAACCCTGCTTTACGTAAAGCTAAGCGCATAGATGCATCAAATTCAATTAAAGCTCTAGTTAACCCATGACGAATAGCACCTGCTTGACCAGAAATACCACCACCTTTAACTGTCACATACAAATCTACTTTATCTATCATATTTACTAATTCTAAAGGTTGCCGAACAATCATACGTGCCGTTTTACGGCCAAAATAGTTATCAATATTGGTTTGATTAATAATAATTTTACCATTACCAATTTTCATAAATACACGTGCTGAAGAACTTTTACGACGTCCAGTACCGTAATAATTATCTACCATAAAATTAATCTCTTTTAAATATCCAAATTTTTTGGATTTTGTGCATAATGGTAATGATTATTACCACTGTAAACTTTAAGTTTACGTAACATAAACCGACCTAATGAACCTTTAGGTAACATACCTTGTACTGCCATCTCAATTACACGTTTTGGATGACGGCGTATCATCTCTTTAAAAGCTATTTTTTTTAGATTACCAATATAACCTGTATGATGATAATATATTTTGTTATGATATTTATTACCAGTAACACAAATTTTGTCAGCATTAATCACAATTATATAATCACCTATATCAAAATTAGGTGTATATTCTTCTAAATGTTTTCCTTGTAAACGAAAAGCTAAGCTTGTTGCTAATCGGCCCAATTTTTTTTTAGTAGCATCAACAATATACCAGTTATCTTTTTGACTCCCTGGTTTAGGAGTAAAAGTTCTCATTAGGTCTTATATCCTTAATCAATATTAAATTAAACTTTTTAAAGTTTTTTATTGTATATAACTTTAAAATTAAGTAATTTTTATTAAAAATTACAAAAATGATTTTTTTTCGCTTGTTTATTTACAAAATCTTCACCTAAAGAAATATCTTTATTTAGATCAATTAAAAGTGTATCTAAAGCACATGTTTCAAAAGGACTAAGTGCCCCAATAGACCGATATTCAATTATACCTTGTTTACCTAATAATAATGGTTGGGAAAAAAATTTTGCATAAATACCATTACTTTCAACATAAGCACATTCAATGATATTATTTTTGCCGTTTAAAGCCATAACTAATGACAAAATAAATCTAGAAGCAGCATATCCCATTGCTAATGTTGCCGATCCTTGACCACCCTTAGCATTTACAATTTCTGTTCCTGCTTCTCTCACACGATGAGTGATATTAATTATTTCTTCTTCAGTAAAATAAATATCTGATAGTTGTGATAATAGTGGCAAAATAGTCAAATTTGAATGTCCACCAATAACATTTATATCAAACATATTTGATGGTATATTTTTTACTTCTGCTATAAATTTAGCTGTGCGAATTACATCTAAAGTAGTTATACCAAATAATTTTTTATTTAAAAAAATGCCTGCCTTATTTAAGACAGCTGCTGCTATAGGCACAAGAGTATTAATTGGATTTGTGATAATACAAATTAATGATTCTGGGCATATATCTGCTATATTTTTCATTAATTTATATATAATATTAGCATTAATATTTAACAAATCTGATCGTTCCATTCCAGGTTTACGAGTGACTCCTGCAGAAATAATTACAATATCTGCCTTGTTTAGTGCAGATTTAATATCCCTGACTCCTTGTACTTTCACCTTTGTTGGAATATGACTTAAGTCAATTGCAATACCTAATATTATAGATGATATATCATATAGGCAAAGTTCTCCATGTGGTAATTTAATTTTTAAAATAAGCGCCAATAATTGGCCTATGTTACCAGCAGCTCCAATAATTGTAATTTTCATATACTATTCTCATATTAAAAATAATTTAAGCAGCAACAAATAGATAGATATTATAATAAATAAGTACTGCTATTATAATACCATATTTTTTTTAATTCTCAATGGCTTGCTTTAATTTTTTCAAAGCTGTTTTTTCAAGTTGCCTGACTCTCTCTGCTGATACACCATATTGGTTACCCAAATCTTGTAATGTTTTTTTATGATTATCATTAAGCCACCTTGATCGAATGATATTTTGACTTCGATTATCTAGAAATTTCATTGCATTATTTAATTTAATAGCTGCATGATTTTCCCAATTATCTTTTTCAATTCCACCTGCAAAATCAGAATTTTTATCTTGTAAAGCGAGAAGAGGTGCATGGAACATTCTATTTTCAACGGATGTATCATCTAAAAGATAATCAAATGTCATATCTTGAGCAGCCATTCGAGATTCCATTTCTCGAACATCTTTACTAGATACCCCTAATTCACGTGCCACACCTTTAACTTCTTCTTTATTAAACCAACCAAGTCTTTGCTTAGTTTTTCGTAAATTAAAAAATAATTTTCTTTGTGCTTTAGTAGTTGCTACTTTAACAATACGCCAATTACGTAAGACATATTCATGAATTTCTGCTTTAATCCAATGAACTGCAAAAGATACTAAACGTACTCCTACTTCTGGATTAAAACGTTTTACTGCTTTTAGTAAGCCAATATTACCTTCTTGGATAAGGTCTGATTGTGATAAGCCATAACCAGAATAATTACGGGCAATATGGATTACAAAACGTAAATGAGAAAGAATAAGCGGTCTTGCTGCATTTAAATCACCTTGATAATATAATTTTTCTGCTAAAGTATTTTCCTCTTCTTCTGATAACATAGGCCATGAATTAGCCAACCTGATATAGGAATCCAAGTTTCCTAATGGGGCAAGTGCAAATAATTGCAGTTTTTTTATCATATTTAAAATTCCTCATTAGTTCTATGTTATGGCGAATATTAATTAATAATAAGGTATTATCTATATCATTATTTTTTTTTATTAAATGAAATCCATTACTATAGTTATATAATAAATCTTACTATGGAACTAGGACTTACTTAGCAAATAGTGTTCCTATAAATAGATTTAATATTTCTAAATCGTTAATATCTTCACTACGTTCTGTATATCTGATAGGAATCTTAATTTTTTGTGCTAATGCAAAGATAATTACTCTTAGTTGTCCATCTAATTTAGTCATAGTAAAACCTGTAATTCCTATTGCTTCATTAAATATTTTAGTTAAATTTACATTTAGTCCAATATTAGCATCAATTATTAACATTCTTTCAGTTAGAGTTGCTTAATTTAATTTTTTTTTTATTATTTTTTTTTACTCATCTATCAAATTAGTTTACCTTTATAAATTTCCGGCAATGGATGCAATTACCAATTAACTTATAGGTAGTTTTGCAATTTTAATAGATTCAAATATAATTAGACAAAATCTGTTCCGTGTCTATAAATTACTGGAATATTATTATAATGTGCAAAAAAACAAAGTTGTTCACCAGCTGCTACACGAAATGTATGAGCTACAAACAGTAGCTATTTACCTAAATTAGGAAATTTTTTAGCTATTTTACCAAAAGTAGTTGTTTTACAGTACCATTTATTCCTATAAATAAGATTATAATTTTAATGGAATATCAATATGATACAAACTCATTGCCATTTTTTTTTAAAAAAATTTGGATATTATCTATTACAATATTTATGCCAAAATCGGTCAATAACAGTCTTTATGCTATATGAAACAATATTATTATCATTCATTAAAGAAATTAATAAATCCAGAAATTATATTTCGACTAGGTTTTATTCTTTTTTCTTTCAGACATAAAAAAAGCAGATTTTACTGATTTTTTTTCTGAATGTTAGATTTTGTTATCAATTATTTTGATTTTAGGAATGTTAAAATGAATAAAAACCATATTACTTCTTCTAGTAACAGTAAGATTCGTATTATTGGTGGTTTATGGCGTAGTAGAAAAATAAAAATTATTAGCAATACAAAGTTACGTCCTACTTTAAATAAAGTACGTGAAACTTTGTTTAATTGGTTAACATCTATATTTTTTTTTCAAAAAGTAGATTGTCTTGATTGTTATGCTGGCAGTGGAGCATTGGCAATAGAAACTCTATCACGCTTTGCTGCTAAAGCAACATTGCTTGAAATAAACCGATCTGTAGTAATTCAATTGCAAAAAAATTTATTTCTATTAGCTACTAATAATAGAGCTACAGTTATTCAAACTAATACTATTAATTGGTTATCTACATTTAAAAATCAATTTAATTTAGTTTTTATTGATCCTCCTTTTCATCATATGTTAATAAATAGAACAATTAATTTATTAGAAGAAAATGGATGGTTAACAGATGATGCTTGGATTTATATTGAAAGTCATATTAATAATAAAATATTAAGGACCCCTTCACATTGGGAGTTATATAGAGAAAATATAACTGGTCAAGTATATTATTGTTTATATCATCGAACTAGATAATTATCTTATGGCTTTTTTTTGGGCAAAATAGGTATATTTTTATCTAAATAAGTTAGATATTTATTACAATTTGCCGCTGTAACAAACAATATCAATACGAATAATAGCTTTTTATGGAAAAAAACTCCTTGTCATAGTAGTTAATTCATTTTTTTAACTTTTATGTACCAGGATCTATTAATAATAAAGTTGACTGTGTAGTAAAAAGAAAATTTCTATACGTCCAAATAAACTACTATTAGATAAGTTACAAACATAGAACTAATTAATAATTTTTATGCATAAAATGAATCTAATTCAGCGTCTCACTGTTCATAGAATCTATTTATATATTATTATGTGTTGAAATAACAAAATATGTATCTTCTTATAAGATGTATTTAATTTAAACTAAAATTAGCTGTTTTTCATAAAAACAATAAATTGAAAAGTTTTAATTATTTAGATGATTTTTTTTAGCTATAATTAAAATTATAAAATTATTTTGTACTGGACTAAACAACATAATAAATTACAAATGAATAATTACCGATTAAGTTTTAATAAACTAAATAAACATATTCATTACTTTAAAAATATTGTTTTAGAAACCATTTACACTCTAAAATATGATGTTTTCTATACTTCAATTATATAATCTTTATTATTTAATACTAGAGTAGTTAGTAACTAACTAAAAAAAAATTTAATTTTTGCCTTTTTTTATTAAAAAAAAATATGGTACAGTACTTGTAGATTTTTTTATAAGAGTATGATCCATAAATTCACAAAAAATAGGTATCTCTCTAATAGTAGAGGGATCATCACTAATAATTAATATTATTTCCTTTTCTTGTAAATTACGTAATGTTTTACGTATCATCATTATTGTTTCTGGACAACGTAATCCCATAGCATTTAAAATTCTTTTATTCACTGAATATTTCAGCCTTGTTATTTACTCATCTTTTAATATCTTATGCACATTATAGTTAATAACTGATCTGCTAATTTAACAAAAAATATTTACAAAATTTCAGATGTAAAAATTTTATCGTTTTAAACGATATCTTATCTTAAAAATTAAAAATCTATCACTTTTTATAATATTAACAATATTAAGACATAAATATCAAGTTCACATACTATCAGTTATTTAAAATATCTTTATATATATATTTACTAACTACTAGTGCTATTTTTTATTGGAATTTTTCCTTCAATTTATATTGAATCTAATATAAACAAAAGATTTTTTTTAAGAAATATCATAATATGATAGCAATGAATTTAATTGTGGTTCACGTCCTAAAAAACGTTTAAATAAAATCACTGGATCTTCAACTCCTCCATTTCTCAATATTTTTTTAAAAAAATCTTTTCCAGTATCTGGATTAAAAATACCTTCTTTTTTGAATCTTGAAAATGCATCTATTGCTAAATTTTTAGCCCATAAATAACTATAATAACCTGCTCCATATTCATCAACAAAGATATGATTAAAAGAATGTAACAAACGATTCCATTCAGGATATGCTATTACAGTCACTTTTTTTTTTACTTCTCTCATAATTTTAAATACTTCTTCTAAATTTTGAAACTTATTTGCTTCTATATGTAAACGAATATCTAATATACTTAATTCTAATTGACGTATCATGGATAAAGCACATTGATAATTTTTAGTGGCAAGCAGTTGATTTATCAAATTTATTGATATTAACTCTCCAGTTTTATAATGACCAGACATTAACAATAATGTTTCAGGTTCCCAACACCAATTCTCCATAAATTGACTAGGAAATTCAATTGCATCTAATGCAACTCCATTTATTCCAGATACACTACTAATATCAATTTCTGTTAATAAATGATGTAGACAATGACCAAATTCATGAAATAATGTAATTATTTCATTATGATTTAAAAGAACTGGTTCTTCCATAATATGTTTAGTTAAATTAGTATTTAAATATGCTATTGGTTTTTGTATTTCTCCAGTAGATTTACGCATTCTATTTAAATAAACATCCATCCAAGCACCACTAATTTTATTTTTACGAGCATATAAATCTAAATAAAAACTTCCTAATAGTTCATTATGCTTATTAAAAATATCAAAAAATCTAACATCATGATGCCATACGTCAATACCATGACGTTGTTTAATTTTAATACCATAAAGTATCCTGACTACTTCAAACATTCCTTGTAATACTTTTTGTTCGGGAAAAAAATATCGTAACTTATCATTTGTAATACCATATAAATATTCTTTTTGTTTTTCAGAATAAAAAATAATATCCCATGGTTGTAATATTTTAATTCCATAATTTTTTTTTACGAAAAGGTGTAATTCGTTCAATTCCTTTTCAGCTTTAATACGAAAATATTTTAATAATGTATCTAAAAAAGAGATTATTTTTGATGGTGTCCCTGCCATTTTGTTTATTAATGCTTTTTCAGCATAATTATTAAATCCTAACAAATGAGCTAATTCATAACGAAGATTTAATATTTCTTGTATAAGATTGCTATTATCCCATTTTCCTGCATCTGGTCCCTGATCAGAAGCGCGAGTAGAATAAGCCCAATATATTTCTTTACGTAGTGCAGCATTTTCACAAAAAGTTATTATCGAATGATAAGTAGGAACCTCTAGTGTTACTAACCAACCATGAATATTATTTTTTTTAGCATTTTCATAAGCATTTATTAAAATATTTTTGGGGACACCCTTTAAATCATTTTTATTAGTTATAATTTTACTCCATGCTTGAGTAGCATCTAAAACATTATTGCTATATTGATTACTAATTGCTGAAAGACGTTCTATTATTTCAGCATAACGTTTTTTTTCTTTTTGAGTTAATTTATTACCTGTAAGCAGTAATTTTTGATAATTATTATCAATAGTTTTTTTTTGGGCAATATTTAACAATAAATATTGTTTTCCTTTTTTTAAATTAGAAAAACCTTTATATAGGTTTTTATTTTGTAAAAACCATGTTTGATATGCTGAAAACATTGATATACATATTTTATAATAAATGCGTAATTCTTTACAGTTTTTTACTGCATTTAACTGATTTATAATAGAAATTATACTATTCAAATAAGATGAGAATTCTTCTATTGGTTGACAGAAATTATCCCAAGTATAAACTGTATTTTTACCTATTATATTTTTTATATTTTTTTTACATTCTGTAATAAGTTTTTTAACTGCTTCATCCATATGTTGGGGTTTAATAATAGAAAATGGAGGAAGAGTAAAAGGTTGCAATAAAGGATTATTCATTATTTATATTCCTTTTAATATTTTTAATATTATACTATATATATAGTTTTAATAATAAATTAGTAATTTAAATTTTTTTATTTAAAATAAACAAAAAAATAATTTAATATTCTCTTACTTATGAACAAGATCATTTATTGTCAATATCTTAAATGTCAATCTGAAGCTCAAGATTATAAAATTTATCCAGGAAAATTAGGAGATATTATTTATAATAATATTTCTAAAAAAGCTTGGGCTATATGGTTGTTACAACAAACTAAAATAATTAACGAAAAAAAACTTAATATGAATAATATTCAAGATCAAAATCTAATTGAAAATGAGATGATTTCTTTTCTATTTAAATCAAAATAGAAAAAAAAAGATGTTTTGGTCTATTTAATAGATTGAAATCCAGTTAACAATTTAGCTATAAAGTATTTTATTTACTCTAATCCAATGAATAATCATGTTATAATAGTCCATTTAATATTAATTATTCTTAATAAGACAAACTGATTTGTGCTCAACAATCAAATTAATTAGCTAATTTTAAATATTCATGCATAAACTATAAATAAAAAAAGATCAAAACGACCAATGATTTTTCTTTGCAAAAATTAATAACCTAAACTTTGAGGTAAAAAACGAAGCAAGAGATAAAAATATTATCTCTAATAATTAGAGATAATATTTTTACTTATTAACAGCTTCGGTTAGAATATCTAAAATTTCCACGATTATAGATTCAATAAATACTAATTTAGTATTTTGTTATTTTTTATCTAAAAACCATTATGGTTGATAAAATAGGTGGCCACAGTCTTCTTAAGTAAGAATATGCAAAAAAAATTTTAGGCTTAGTTTCATAAGTTAAAAGATTAACAAAACTATGATCTTTACTATCCTAACTAGTTAATAATTAGATATAAACTTTATAATAAATTGAGTTACATAAGCTCCAGATAATAGATAGAGAACATAACAACTTGCCCTATTTTTTCTATTTCAGTTATTGTCTTATGTAAAAGAAATTCAATAATAGTTCCATGTTTTATATAAGAAAATAAGGCATTAAATCCTCACTTAATAGCTTTATTTTTATGGATACTATCAAAAAGATAGTAATTGGATTTACAGATACTTATCTTGTAAGGTTTATTAATACCGGCGATTATCAATTTAGTTTCTATTATTACTAACTATATTTAATATCCTACTTTTTCAAAAAAAAATCATATTTAATCTGGTTTTTTATTAAAAAAAACTGTTTGTTCATGCATTTTCTGAATAGAAATAATTTCGTTTGCGGGATCAATACCTAAAATAAATACAGTGGCAAAACTCCTATTTAAATTAGTATCATAATATACCTTATATTGTAAAGCACAACGTCGTATTATTTTTGATTCTTCAATATCCTGATTACCAAAAACTGTATTGATCACATAATCATATTCACCTTTTTTAAAATTATTTTGAATATGTGAATAACTATTATTTATTTTAGGAACTAAACGTGAAGCAATACCAGCATTTTTTAAAATTTTTGCTGTCCTAGGAGTAGCATCTAATTTAAATCCATGCCTTTGTAATTTTATCGCAATATCTATAATACGATTTTTGTCTTTTTCATTAACTGATAGTAATGCTCTCCCAATCTTTTTTATATAAGAATGGCTACTTAATCTTGCTTTAGCAAGAGCTAAAGCAAAATTACGTCCTATACCCATTACTTCTCCAGTAGAACGCATTTCCACTCCTAAAATAGGATCAAAATCTAAAAATTTATTAAAAGGTAGTACAACCTCTTTTACAGCAAAATATAAAGGTTTAATTTCTTCTGTAAAACCTTGCTCTCTTAGTTTTTTCCCTACCATAACTAATGATGCTATTTTTGCTAAGGATATGCCAATTGCTTTAGAAACGAAGGGAACGGTACGAGAAGCCCTAGGATTTATTTCTATTAAATAAACATCATTATTCTTTATGGCAAATTGTATATTTATTAATCCACAAATTGATAGTTCAAAAGCTATTTTTCTCACTTGTTCACGTATAATATTTAGTATCTTAGGCTTTAGTGTATAAGTGGGTAATGAACAAGCAGAATCACCAGAATGAATACCAGCTTGTTCTATATGCTCCATAATCCCTCCTATTAATACATTCTCCCCATCACAAATTGCATCAACATCAACTTCTATTGCATCTTCAATAAATTTTTCTATTAATAATGGAGCATTTTTAGAAATTTTAGTTACTTTTTTAAAATATATCTTCAAATCACTTTCATTATAAATGATTTCCATTGATCTTCCCCCTAATACATAAGAGGGTCGTATTACTAATGGATATCCAATCTCTCTTGCTTTTATTAAAGCTTTTTTCATTGTTAATACGGTGGCATTAGCGGCTTGTTTTAAACCTAAAGACTTTATCATATTTTGACATCGTTCACGATTTTCCGCACGATCTATCGCATCTGAGCTAGTACCAGTTATAGTAACTCTAGCCGCAGATAATTTATAGGCTAATTTTAATGGGGTTTGACCACCATATTGAATCATTATTCCTTTTGGTTGTTCTATACGTACTATCCCTAATATATCCTCTAATGTTATTGATTCGAAATATAGTTTATCAGAAATATCATAATCGGTTGAAACTGTTTCTGGATTACAATTTACTATTATGATTTCAAATCCTTCTTTACGTAAAGCTATTGCCGCATGTACACAACAATAATCAAATTCAATACCCTGCCCAATACGATTAGGACCACCACCTAAAATAATTATTTTATTATTGTGAGCATTTGTTGGTAAGGCTTCACATTCTTCTTCATAAGTAGAATACAAATAAGCTGACTTAGCAGAGAATTCAGCAGCACAAGTATCAACTCGTTTATAAACAGGATAAATATTATATGAATCACGAAGTGCACGAATTTTACATTCTGGTACGTTAGTTAACTCCGCCAATTTTGCATCTGCAAACCCCTTACGTTTTAAGTAATATAAGAAATTATAAGTTAAACAACTAATACCTTGTTGTTTAATTTGTGCTTCTAAGGTAACTAATTCTTGTATTTGTACTAAAAACCAACAATCTATGTTAGTTAATTTGAAAATATCCAAAAGGGATAAGCCTATACGAAAAGCATCAGCTATATACAAAATACGATCTGCACCTGCATACTTTAATTCATGACGAATACGTTTCATCAAATCTTGACTATCTTCTTTTACATCTATTTTAGAATCAAACCCATAAATACCTATTTCTAATCCACGCAATGCTTTCTGTATAGATTCTTGAAAGGTACGGCCTATGGCCATAACCTCTCCTATAGATTTCATCTGTGTAGTAAGTCTATCATTGGCTCCTATAAATTTATCAAAATTAAATCTAGGCACTTTAGTTACTACATAATCAATTGTAGGTTCAAATGAAGCAGGGATAATTCCATTAGTTATATCATTCATTAATTCATCAAGTGAATACCCTACAGCAATTTTTGCAGCAACTTGTGCAATAGGAAAGCCAGTTGCCTTTGATGCCAATGCTGAAGACCGAGAAATACGCGGATTAATCTCTACAACTATTATATGTCCATTATTTGGATTTACAGCAAATTGTACGTTTGATCCTCCTGTTTCTAAACCAATTTCGCGTAAAATGATTAAAGACATATTTCTCATAGTTTGATATTCTTTATCTGTTAAGGTTTGAGCTGGAGCTACAACGATAGAATCACCAGTATGAATTCCCATCGGATCTAAATTTTCAAGTGTACAAACAATAATAAAATTGTCTTTTTTATCACGTACTACTTCCATTTCATATTCTTTCCAACCAACTAATGATTTATCAATAATAATTTCATGGATAGGTGATAAATATAAACCATGATAACAAAATTTTATTAATTCTTGAGTATTATATGCAATACCACCTCCTGTTCCACCCATAGTAAAAGAAGGGCGAATGATACAAGGAAAATTAATTTTTTTTTCAGCTTGAGCTATTAATACTTCCTCCATTGTATGGACAATAATAGAAGGTGCAACATCTATACCAATTTTACTCATTGTTTTATAAAATAATTGACGATTTTCGGCTTTATTAATAGTATTTATGGTAACTCCAATTATTTTTACTCCAAAATCATCTAATACTCCATGTTTGTGTAAATAAAGTACACAATTTAAAGCTGTTTGTCCCCCCATAGTAGGTAATATGGCATCAGGACGCTCTTTATATATAATTTTACGTACTACTTTCCAATCAATAGGTTCAATATAAGTAACATCAGCCATATTAGAATCAGTCATAATAGTGGCAGGATTTGAATTAATTAAAATAACATGATACCCTTCATTTTTTAATGCTTTGCATGCTTGAACTCCAGAATAATCAAATTCACACGCTTGTCCTATAACAATAGGACCTGATCCAATAATTAGGATACTATTTATATCTGTACGTTTTGGCATTATTAATATTACTCCTGAAGTTTTTATGGGGAATAGGAACAATTCCGTCGATATGTAGCAAGGAGATCAATAAAATAATCAAATAAACCTGTAGCATCATGTGGTCCTGGACTAGCTTCAGGATGTCCCTGAAAACTAAAAAATGGTTTATCAATAAATTTTATTCCTTGAATAGTGCTATCAAATAATGATTTATGAGTAATTTCAATATTTGAAGGCAATGTACTTTTTTGAATAGTAAATCCATGATTTTGTGTAGTAATTAATACTTTACCAGTAGATAAATCTTGTACAGGATGATTACATCCGTGATGACCAAATTTCATTTTAATAATTTTAGCGCCACTTGCTAATGCAAGTAATTGATGACCAAGACAAATACCAAAAATAGGAATATTTTGTTTCAAAAATATTTTGATTGCTTCAATAGCATAATAACAAACTCTTGGATCACCAGGTCCATTAGAAAGAAAAATTCCATCTGGATTGAATTTTAATATTATTTTTGCTGGAGTTTGTGCAGGAACTACTGTAATTTTACAACCCCGCGCTCCTAATAAACATAATATGTTATTTTTTATTCCATAATCATATGCTACTACATGATATGGATTAATTTTTGAAGAAGATAACGACAAAATTTTCTTAGAATTATATTTCTTCCATGTATAAATTTTTTTAGTGGATACTATTTTTACTAAATCCATACCAATTAAACTTGTAAATGCTCTAGCTTTTTTTAGAGCTAATTCTGCATTTTTTTTATTATCTCCAATAACAATACATCCATTTTGGACTCCTTTTTCACGTAATAACCTAGTTAATTTACGTGTATCAATATCAGCAATAGCGACAACTTTATAACGTTGTAAATAATCAGATAAATTTTCTTCATTACGGTAATTACTGGCTATTAATGATAAATTGCGAACAATGATTCCTTTTACATGTATTTTATTTGATTCTCTATCAATTAGATTAGTGCCAACATTACCAATATGTGGATAAGTAAAAACAACAATTTGATGTGAATAAGAAGGATCTGTAATAATTTCTTGATAACCTGTCATAGAAGTATTAAACACTACTTCCCCTACTGTGATTCCATCTACACCAATAGATATACCGTGAAATTGAGTACCATCTTCCAGAACTAACAATGCGGCAACAGGTTTAATCAAAATATCCTCCTAATCTCAATAATTTTTAAATTTTAAATTAATTTAAAATTTAAAAATTTATGTTTATAACATGATGAATATTTATATTTGTTTAATATTAACTTTAATAATTACATTTTTTTTCTAAATTTAGAATAGGTAATGAAAAAAATACCTTTTCTTTATTTCCCTTTAATTCTTTCATAACAAAATTAGAGTTAAATTTTATTTTTAACCATTCAATTACTTTTTCAATTAATAATGATGGGACTGAAGCTCCTGCAGTAATACCAATACTATTTATATTTTTTAGCCAACAATTTTGAATATCTACTACTGAATCAATTAGATATCCTTTTTTACCCATTTGTTGTACAATTTCTACTAATCTAGTGGAATTAGAAGAATTATTAGAACCAATCACTAAGACTAAATCGGTTTGTTCTGCTAATTTGCGTACTGCCACTTGCCTATTAGAAGTAGCATAACAAATATCATTTTTATGTGGGCCAATAATATTGGGAAATCTCTTACGTAAAGCAGATATAATTTTAGAAGTTTCTTCTACTGAAAGCGTGGTTTGTGTCATAAAACACAATTTTTTTTCGTTTTTTATTGATAGTTTATCTATATCTAAAATAGATTCAATTACATAAATCCCAGCATATATATTATTATATTGCCCAATAGTACCTTTAACTTCAGGATGTTCTTTATGGCCAATTATAATTGCTTCTACTCCTGCCAGACTAGCATAAGCTACTTTTCGATGAATTTTTGTAACTAAGGGACAAGTTGCATCAACCATAATTAAATCTCTGTTTTGTGCTTCTCTAGTTACTGTTCTAGATACTCCATGAGCCGAAAAAATAATAACAGATCCTTTTGGAACTTCAGTTAAGTCCTCAATAAATACTACACCACGTTTAGATAAACTATTGATTATATATTTGTTATGTACTATTTCATGATATACATATATAGGATTACCCCATATTTCTAAAGCTTGTTCTACAATACTTATTGCTCGAACAACACCAGCACAAAAACCACGTGGATTAGCTAACAAAACAAGCATATGGATCATCCCCCCCCTTCATTATAATTATATTAAGCCATGATCTTAAATCCGCTTTTTTACTTTTTAAAATAACATTTATAATATTTTTTTATTAGCAAAAAAATCAAATAAAAGTAAAAAGATACCTAAAAAAATTGCAATATCTGCTAAATTAAATGTTGGATAATGCAAATTATTAACATGCAAGTCTATGAAATCAATAACAAATCCATATCTTATTCTATTTATAAAATTACCTATAGTTCCTCCTAACATTAAAGCCCAACCAATATTAGGTAACTTTCTGGTATACTTTAATTTATACACTGTAATGAATGATATATAAATACTAATAATAGTTATTATAATTAAAAACCAATACTGCCAACTATATTTATCATAGGAAGTAAAAATATTAAAAGCAGCACCATAATTATGGACATAATAAAAATTTAAAAATTTACTTACTGGTATCATATACTCTAATAATAAAATATTCATAACCAATTTTTTACTATAAAAATCTATAACAATAATAATAAATGTTAGTAATAACCAACGTAAGCAAGGTAAAAAAAATATTTTTTTTTCATATAAAACGACGTTCTTCACCATATCCAATTGTATTTGTTATACAACGATTACATATTGTTGGATATTCTTTGTTATTTCCGATTTCAACAGCATAATGCCAACAACGAGCACATTTGATACCTACTGCTTGATCTATAATAAATTTTAGATTTTTAATGGTATTACTTTTATGTGCTTTTTTTGGAGCTAATTCATAATGTAATACTTTAGCACTAGATGTTAAAAATAAAAATTTTAATTCTGTACCTAAACTTTTTAATTTTTTTTCTATTGACCCTGATGCATATAAGACTACTGCTGCTGAAAGAGATTGTTTTATCTTTTTGTCCTTTCTAGCA
Organism: Candidatus Dasytiphilus stammeri; assembly: GCA_041941745.1. GTDB lineage: Bacteria > Pseudomonadota > Gammaproteobacteria > Enterobacterales > Enterobacteriaceae > Dasytiphilus > Dasytiphilus stammeri_D. Next base: position 128,781 of record CP145885.1, read on the forward strand.
ATTTCAAGAGCTTTATTTATTTCATTTCGTACTTTTAATAAATCATTCCAAAAATTATCATTCATAATTTCATTATCATTTAAATTCCATAATTCATTATTAAACCATTCTTCTGTAAAAACATAAGGAGCACGCTTTCCTGGAATAAACTGCCATATTTCATCAGCTGTAAACGAAATTATGGGAGCAAGCCAACGAACCATGCATTCAATAATATTAAATATAGCAGTTTGGCAACTACGACGAGCAATACTATTTTTTTTTGTAGTATACTGTCGATCCTTTATTATATCTAAATAAAAAGAGCCTAATTCTACTGAACAAAATTGCATCAATATATGTACCACATAATGAAATTCATATTTTTCATATGCAGTAATAATGATTTTTTGTATATTTTTAGTACGACTTAATATCCACCGATCGATAATTATCATTTGTTCTAATGATATAGAATGTTTTTTAGGATGAAAGCCATTTAAATTAGCTAATAAGAACCGTACTGTATTACGTATACGACGATAAATATCAATTGATCGTTTCATAATATCTTCAGATATAGCTATTTCTTTAGAATAATCAGTAGATGCAATCCATATTCTTAAAATATCACTACCAAGTTTTTTCATTATAGTCTGAGGACTAATCGTATTCCCCACAGATTTAGACATTTTTCTTCCATGTCCATCTACAGCAAAACCATGTATTAATATTTCTTTACAAGGAGCTTTATGTTTTAAAGCTGTTGAAATTATTAATGATGACATAAACCATCCACGATGTTGATCGGCACCTTCTAAATACATATCTGCTGCATCTAATCCATTGAATTCCGTACGTTGCTCAATTACACTACTATTTGTAGCACCAGAATCAAACCATACATCTAATGTATCTGATACTTTTATATATTGGTTACATTCATACTCATTTAATATTTCTCTTTCTGAAAGATCCCACCATGCTTGTAATCCTGCTCTTTCAATACGATTTGCTACTAATTCTAATATTGATAAGCTTCTAGGATGTAATTGACCATTAATTTTATTAATAAACAAAGGAATTGGCACTCCCCATGTACGTTGACGAGATATACACCAATCGGGTCGATTTTTGACCATAGTTTCCATACAAACTTTCCCCCATTTTGGAATCCATTTAATTTTACTTATTTCCTTAATTGCTTTTTCCCGTAATTTTTTATGGTCCATATTAATAAACCATTGTGTAGTTGCTCGAAAAATAATAGGGGTTTTATGTCTCCAACAATGAGGATAATTATGTTCTATATTTTTAGAATGTAATAGAGCACCATTATTATTTAATATATTAATAATACTATCATTAGCTTTAAATATCTGGATACCATCAAGTTGATGATAAGTCCCTGCTTTATAACACCCATTAGGTTCTATGACATTAGATATTTGCATGTTATATTTTTTTCCTATAATGAAATCTTCTAATCCATGATTAGGTGCAATATGAACTATGCCAGTACCAACATCTAATACTACATGATCATGTAGGACTACAGGAACTGAAAAATTCATAAAAGGATGATAAAAATGCATTAATTCTAATTCCGCTCCTAATATTTCTCCTAGTACTTGCCAATTTGAAACACCTATTCTTGTCATTACTGTTTGTAATAAACATTTTGCAATAATTATAGCTTTATCTTTAATTTGTACCAAAATGTAAATTGCGTTTGCATGTAAAGCAATAGCTTGATTAGCAGGTAAGGTCCATGGGGTTGTAGTCCAAATAACCAATGAAATTGGCCCGATTACTTGTGATACAGCAAATTTATATTTCACTTGTTCTATATCTACCGCATTAAAAACTACATCAATTGCAGGTGATATTATCTCCTTATATTCTACTTCTGCATCAGATAATGTAGAACAGCAATTTATGCACCAATAAACAGGTTTAGCACCTTTAAATACATAACCTTTGGCAATTAATTTACCTAATACTCTTATTATGTTAGCTTCATGATGAAAATCCATAGTAAGATATGAATTATTCCAATCTCCTAATACTCCCATACGCATAAAATCATTTTTTTGATCATTAATTTGCTGAGCTGCATAAATACGACATGATTTAATAAAATTAACAACATTATTTATATCTAAAGGTTTTCCTTTCTTATTTTCTACATTTAATTCAATTGGCAATCCATGACAATCCCAACCAGGAACATATGGAGCATCAAATCCAGCTAACCCCTTCATTTTAATAATAATATCTTTTAATATTTTATTAAGAGCATGTCCAACATGGAGCTTGCCATTGGCATAAGGAGGTCCATCATGAAGAATAAAAATTTTTTTTCCCTTTTTAGCTTGTCGAATAATACTATATAAATTTTCTTTATTCCAAGTCTTTAAAATTTCTGGTTCTTTTTTTGCTAAGTTTCCACGCATTGGAAACTTTGTTTCTGGTAAATTTAATGTTAATTTATAGTCATTCATTATTCATAGCTCTTTTTTTTGATGTCATAAAGACAAATATTCTTTTTTAGAAATTTAATTAAAATATTTATGAATATATAACTTTATCAGTAGTTTATAGAAAAATATTTAAAATGGATATTTTTTATCATAAAAAATACTTTTTCATTATAATTGTTATTATAAAATTTTTTTTTCTATTAAATAAAATAATTTATTTTTTTTTAATATTTAAAGTACCACTTATTTAAATCATAAAAAAATTTGTACATTTTTTTTAGTTGACAAAATAATTAGAAAACCATATTATTTTATATGAAATTGGAGGTATATGTTGGCTAATATAAAATCAGCGAAAAAAAGGATTTTGATATCTAAAAAACAGCGTTTACTTAATAATAGTAAACGGTCAATGTTACGTACTTTTATCAAAAAAGTTTACATGGCAATAAAGACAGGTGATAAAGAAAAAGCGAAGAAGGCATTAAATACTTTACAACCTATTATAGATCGACAAGCATCAAAAGGATTGATACATAAAAATAAAGCTGCACGTCATAAATCTAAACTAACAAAATATATTAAACAGATACTTTAATTGGTTAAAAAACTCCTATTTAGTTAACTCTTAATCCATCAAAAAATTTTTTGACTAAATCAAAAAAATTTTTTGATCTTGGACTGTTGCGTTCACTAGCTACCCCAGTAAAACTATTTTCTAAATCACGTAACAATTTCTTTTGTTTATCAGTAAGATTTACTGGAGTTTCAACAATAACTCTACATAATAAATCACCTTGATGTCCCCCTCTAAGCGCTTTTACTCCTTTACCTCGCAGACGAAACAATTTACCTGTTTGAGTTTCAGCGGGAACCTTAAGTTTTATCCGCCCACTTAATGTAGGTACTTCAATTTCTCCACCTAACGTAGCCATGAAAAAACTAATGGGTACCTCACAATATAGATTGTTTTCTTCTCTAGTAAATATAGGATGTTTTTTGACTTCAATATGAACATATAAGTCACCAGATTGTGCTCCTATTTCACCTATTTCCCCTTTACCTGATAGCCGTATACGGTCTCCATTATCTACTCCAGCTGGAATCTTTACTGATAAAATTTTTTTAGTTTCTACCCTACCACTACCACGACAATTAAGACATACTTTTTCAATCATAAACCCCCTTCCTTGACAAGAAGGACAGGTTTGTTGTACAGTAAAAAATCCTTGACGCAAATGAACTTCTCCGGAACCATGACAATTATGACATTTTATAGGAGATGTACCGGATTTAGCTCCACTACCCTTACAATAAGAACAATATTCCATTGTAGGAACACGAATATCTTTTGTTACTCCACGTACCGCTTCTTCTAATGTAAGAATTAGTTTATAACGTAAATCTGTTCCACGAGTTTTTCGCTGTTGACGCCCCCCACCAAAAATATCACTAAAAACATCTCCAAAAATATCACTAAAATCTGGGCCAGCTGTACTAAATCCATTATTACCTATATTATTTTGTTCAAAAGCAGCATGACCATATTGATCATATGTTGCACGCTTTTTAGGATCATTAAGAATTTCGTATGCTTTTTTGATTTCTTTAAACTTTGATTCTGCTTTTTTGTCACCTGGATTACGATCTGGATGGTATTTCATAGCTAAGCGTTTATAGGCTTTTTTTATATCGCGTTCCCCGGCAGATTTCGAAACTCCTAAAATATCATAATAATCTGTCGCCATTTTATTTACTCATCCTATCATTATTACTATATTATAGTCTCTCCTATTTTTTCTATATTAACTACAATATCAGCACCTTAATATTAACCACTAACTAATAATTATTTTTTATCATCTTTTACTTCTTCAAATTCCGCATCAACTACATCTTTTTCTTTTTTTTCCGCTGATTGACCTGTTTCAGTAGTATTTTCTTGAAAATTTGGTTCTTGATTTTTAGAATAAGCTAGTAATTTACTTGAAGCTTGTATTAATGCTTGGATTTTTAATTCAATTTTTGCTTTATCTTCTTCTTTTAAAGCTGAATGAAGATCATTGATGGATTGTTCGATATGATCTTTATCATCTCCAGATAATTTATTACCGAGATCATTTAATTGTTTACGTGTACTATGTATCAAATGATCAGCTTGATTACGTAACTGAACTAATTCTTCAAATTTACGATCAGATTCCGCATGTGCTTCTGCATCACGTACCATTTTTTTAATTTCTTCTTCTTTCAAACCAGACGAAGCTTTAATAGTTATTTTTTGTTCTTTTCCACTATTCTTATCTTTTGCTGATACATGTAAAATACCATCAGCATCAATGTCAAAAGTCACTTCTATCTGAGGGATACCTCTAGCAGCTGGATAAATACCATCAAGATTAAATTGGCCTAATGATTTATTATTATATGCTTGTTTACGTTCCCCTTGTAAAACATGAATAGTAACAGCTGATTGATTATCTTCTGCTGTTGAAAATATTTGACTATGTTTAGTAGGAATAGTTGTATTTTTAGCAATTAGTGTTGTCATTATTCCACCCATTGTTTCTATTCCTAATGATAAAGGTGTTACATCTAACAATAATACATCTTTTACGTCACCTGCAAGCACGCCACCTTGTACTGCCGCTCCTACAGCAACCGCTTCATCAGGATTAACATCTTTACGTGGTTCTTTGCCAAAAAACTCAGCTACTTTTGCTTGTACCATTGGCATACGGGTTTGTCCACCAACTAATATAACATCATCTATATCAGATACAGATAAATTTGCATCTTGTAATGCTATTCTTAGTGGATCAATGGATTTATTGACTAAGTCTTCTACTAATGATTCTAATTTAGCTCGTGTAAGTTTTATATTAAGATGTTTCGGTCCAGTAGCATCAGCTGTAATATAAGGCAAATTAACATCTGTTTGTTGTGCTGAAGATAGTTCAATTTTTGCTTTTTCAGCTGCTTCTTTTAATCGTTGCATAGCAAGTGGATCTTTGTGTAAATTAATTCCTTGATCTCTTTTAAATTCAGATACTAAATAGTTAATGATACGACTATCAAAATCTTCTCCACCTAGATGGGTATCTCCATTTGTTGCCAAAACCTCAAAAGTTTTTTCTCCATCAACTTCATCTATTTCTATGATAGAAATATCAAATGTTCCACCACCTAAATCATATACTGCTATTGTATGATTTCCTTTACCTTTATCAAGTCCATATGCTAAAGCAGCAGCAGTAGGTTCGTTAATAATACGTTTAACATCAAGACCAGCAATTCTACCAGCATCTTTTGTTGCTTGTCTCTGAGCATCATTAAAATAAGCTGGGACTGTAATAACAGCTTCTGTTACAGATTCACCTAAATAATCTTCTGCTGTTTTTTTCATTTTTTTTAATACTTCAGCAGATATTTGTGGAGGTGCCATTTTTTTACCTTTTATTTCTAACCAAGCATCTCCATTATCTGCATTTATGATTTTATAAGGCATAATATTAACATCGCGTTGGACTTCTTCGTCTTTAAATTTACGACCAATAAGACGTTTAATAGCAAATAAGGTATTTTGTGGATTAGTAATGGCTTGACGCTTTGCAGGCTGCCCGACTAATGTTTCTCCATCCTGTGTAAAAGCAATAATTGATGGAGTAGTACGGTCACCTTCAGAATTTTCTAATACTCTAGGTTTATTACTTTCCATAATAGCAACACAAGAATTCGTCGTTCCTAAATCAATACCAATAATTTTACCCATTTAAATGTCTCCACTAATGTATTATATGAGTGTGAACCCTTACTTAATAAGGGCAAATTATTGTATTACAAACGCCCATTATATATATTTACAGGTTCTTATTTATCTTAAATTGGGCTTATTTTTGTTATCATCAAGGGGTTATTTGTAAAAAAAAAATTATATAATTATACCAGATATATATTTAAGGATATAAACATTAAATCTAATTTAGTTTAATTATTAATCTATTAGAGAGATATAATAACTTGCAAAAATATTTATATACCGTAAAATCCCGATTTTACGGTAAAAAATAATGTATATTTTTATTATTATTCATTTGATATCTGATAAATAAAAAATAATCATTCTATATAAAAATATATACCCTATTTATTAAAATATATTAATTTGAATTAAGGATAATGAAATAAAATGGATGAATACCTTTTCACTTCTGAATCTGTATCAGAAGGACATCCAGATAAAATTGCTGATCAAATTTCTGATGCTATATTAGATGCTATAATAATACAAGATTTAAAAGCACGTGTAGCATGTGAAACTTATGTAAAAACAGGCATGGTATTAGTTGGGGGGGAAATAACAACAAGTGCTTACATAGATATTGAAGAAATTGTACGTAATACTGTCCGAAATATTGGATATATACATTCTGATATGGGTTTTGATGCTAATTCTTGTGCAGTGATAAATACAATTGGTAAGCAATCTTTAGATATCAATCAAGGGATTGAACATAAGATAGCCTTAGAACAAGGAGCCGGTGATCAAGGTTTAATGTTCGGATATGCGACAAATGAAACAAATGTATTTATGCCAGCTCCTTTAACTTATGCTCATCTTTTAGTAAAACGCCAATCATTTTTACGTAAAAAAGGAATTTTGTCCTGGTTACGCCCTGATGCTAAAAGTCAAGTAACATTGAAATATAAAAAAGGGAAAATTATCAGTGTTGATACGGTAGTCATATCTACCCAACATAGTGAAAATATAACGCAAAAAGAATTAAAAGAAGCAGTTATGGAAGAAATTATTAAACCAATTTTACCTATAAAATGGTTAAATAATAAAACAAAATATTTTATTAATCCTACTGGAAGATTTGTAATTGGCGGGCCAATGGGAGATTGTGGATTAACCGGCCGTAAAATCATTGTAGATACTTATGGTGGTATGGCACGTCATGGAGGTGGTTCATTTTCTGGTAAAGATCCTTCAAAAGTAGATAGATCTGCTGCCTATGCGGCCCGATATGTAGCTAAAAATATAGTAGCTGCTGGTTTAGCAGATCGATGTGAAATTCAGTTATCTTACGCTATTGGAATAGCTTATCCTACTTCTATTATGATAGATACTTTTGGCACCGGGAAAATATCTAGTGAAAACATTATTCTTATAGTAAGAAAAAATTTTGATCTGCGTCCATATGGAATAATCAGCATGCTAAATTTGTTACAACCTATTTATCAAGAAACAGCAAGCTATGGCCATTTTGGCAGGGATCATTTTCCATGGGAAAAAATTGATAAAATAGATCAATTACGGGAAGCTGCTTTTTAAAAAAACTAAAATCCCCATTTAGAGGCAATAAAATAAAAGGATGAGACCTCCTAGAATATATTATTCTGGCCAATTAAAAATTGGGAAAAAAATAATTCTTAATAAGAAAATTAGTCATTATCTTCGTAATGTATTACGAATGAAATATTTGTTTAAATTAGTACTTTTTAATGGGCAAAATTTAACTTTTAATGCTAATATCATTAATATAAATAGAAAATATGTAACAGTACAAATCTATTCTATTCAAAAAAAGAATATTGAATCACCCTTATTCCTACATTTAGGCCAAATTATTTCTAGTAATGAAGTAATGCAATTTTCTATTCAAAAATCAGTAGAACTTGGAGTCAGTGTAATTACTCCACTATTAGCTACCCATTGCAACATACAAGATAATAATTTTGAGTGGTTAAAAAAAAAACAAGCGCATTGGCAAAAAATAGCTTTAGCTGCATGCGCCCAATGTGGACGGAATTATATTCCTGAAGTTCAAAAACCAATTAAATTAGAAACATGGTGTGCCCAACAAACAGATTGTAAAAAAATATATTTTCACCAATACTATAAGCAACAATTTACTAATATATTTCCATATAAATTTAGTAAATTTAGATTATTAATTGGTCCTGAAGGAGGCTTTACCAATAATGAAATTAGTATGATGATTCATCATGGCTTCAATAATATTTGTCTTGGACCACGAATATTACGTACAGAAACTGCCGTGATTGCCGCAATCACAATATTACAAGCATATTTCGGTGATTTAATTAAGGATATATAATTGAATGATTAAATTAGGAATAGTTATGGATCCCATCCATACGATTAATATCAAAAAAGATACTACTTTTGCAATATTATTGCAAGCACAACAACGTTATTATGATATTTTTTATATGGAAATGCAAGATCTTTATATATTAGAAGGGATTGCATATGCACGGACACGTAAGTTACAGGTTAAAGATGATATAAATGGATGGTTTTCATTTGGAGTTGAGCAACATATCACTCTAGATTATCTAGATGTAATCATTATGAGAAAAAATCCTCCATTTGATACAGAACTTATTTATGCTACTTATATACTCGAATTAGCAGAAAATAAAGGCACGCTTATTATAAATAAGCCACAAAGTTTACGTGACTGTAATGAAAAAATTTTCATAACTTGGTTTCCGGATTTCATAATTGACACATTAGTAACTAGGAATGCACATCAAATTATTGATTTTTGGAAAAAACATGGAGATATTATTTTAAAACCTTTAGATAGTATGGGAGGTCATTTAATTTTTAAGATTACTAAAAATGATCCAAATTTATCAGTAATAATTGAAATATTAACTAATTATGGAAATCGATATTGTATGGTACAAAAGTTTATTCCTGATATTTCTCAGGGAGATAAACGTATCTTCATCATTGATGGTCAACCGATTCCTTATTGTTTAGCAAGAATTCCATTACCAGGAGAAATCCGTGGAAATCTAATGGCAGGAGGTCATGGAAAAGTTCAATCTTTATCTTCAAAAGATTGGGAAATTGCACATTATGTTAGTCCAATTTTGCAAAAAAAAGGATTATTATTTGTAGGATTGGATATTATTGGCGATAAGTTAACAGAAATTAATATAACAAGTCCTACTTGTGTTCGAGAAATTGAGGCAGAATGTACAATTTCTATTACTGGAATGTTTTTGGATATTATTGAAAAACGTTTAAAACGTAAATAATATAATATTATTTATTATATATGAATTAAATTAGCTCATTCATCCCCCACCAGGGAGTCTTACGATGATACATCAAACTTTATTAGCTTTTGATTTTGGACTGAAAAGTATTGGGGTTGCTGTCGGACAAACTATAACTAATACTGCAAGTCCTTTACCAGCTATAAAAGCATATTATGGAATACCAGATTGGCTTAAAATTTATGCATTAATTACAGAATGGCAACCAAATAAGATTATTGTTGGGTTACCAATACAGTTAGATGGCTCAGAATACTATTTAACCATTCGTACGCGTATTTTTGCTAACTATATATCTAATCATTATGGAATTCCAGTCAATTTACATGATGAAAGATTAACTACAGTAGAAGCACGAAATACATTATTTACGAGGGGTGGGTTTAGAGCCTTAAAAAAAGGTAAAATAGATTCTATTGCAGCTGTTTTTATCTTAGAAAGTTGTTTGTCTAACTTAAAACATTGATTTTTATATTTTATAATTAAAAACTAAAATTGATATTTTTCACAAAAATATGTAGTTGATGCTATCAACTACTTTGATCACAATTAATTTTTTAATTTAAAAAAAAAAAATATTTAATTAAATATTCTCCCCAAATAAATAGTATTTATAATTTATATTCCATGTATTAATAATTAAGGAATAGTATGCTCATATTGTATTTTATAGTTAAAACAATAATAGATATATATGTTATGATGTTACTTTTACGTAGTTGGTTGCAATGGTTTAATATAGAAAGATATAATCCTTTTAGTCATTCTTTATTTAAAAAAACAGAACCTGTTTTAAAATTATTTCGATATATTATACCATATAAAACTACAGCAATTATAATGGCTTTGTTATTAACAACATTAAAATATCCGTTAATGATATTTTTCTTATCTGGAAAAATATATTTTTTATCGATAAATATATTTTTTATTGGTATGATAAGTTTGCTAAAATCTGCAGGATATCTTGTTATATGGGTTCTTATTATCCGTTCTATGATAAGTTGGATTCACCCCTATTATCATCCACTCTATAATATATTATGGCAACTAACTGAGCCAATAATTGCACCAATAAGAAATATTATACCACCTATTGGGGGTATAGATTTTTCTCCTATGCTTATTATTATAATATTAAATATATTTAATTATCTAGGTAATTTTATATTACCCGAAATATGGAACTCATTAATTTTTTAATAAAAATTAATTTTTTTATAAAAAATAACATCAATATTAATAATTTAATTATTTATTAATGATTTTTTTAAACATTAAATCAATAATTTGATTACCTTTTTTATAACCAATTTGTTCAAATTTAGTTAATGGACGTGTTTTTGGACGATTAATGTAATCTTTTGTTAGAGATAAATTTTTATAACCTGAAATAGCATTCATTACATTTAATATATGTTTAGCATAATTTATGCAATCAGTTGCTATATGAAAAATACCATTTAGCTTTAATCTATGTAAAATTAAATGAGCAAAATTAGTTTGAACAATTCGACGTTTATTATGACGTCTCTTTTGCCAAGGATCTGGAAAATAAAGTTGTAAAATAGAAATTGAATTATGTGGAATCATGGTTTCAATTACTTCCACTGCATCATGACATATGATTCGTATATTTAAAAGACCTATTTTACGTGCTAAATTTAAACAGTTCCCTATTCCTGGTAGGTAAACTTCAATACCAATAAAATATTTATTGGGATATTTTAATGCTTGTTGTATTAATTCAAATCCCATACCAAAACCAATATTTAATACAATCTGTTTTTTTTTAATGTTACCAAATAATTTATCTATATCTAAATATTGTGGGGAATATAATATTCCCATGAGTGGCCAATAATAATCTAAAGCATATTTTTGAGCCTTAGTTATTCGTCCATTTCTACAAACAAAACTACGTATTCTACATCTAGAGACTTTTTTTTCTAATTGCATTTATATTTTATTTAATAAATATGAAATTTTACACTATATATATTATAACTACTTATTATCAATAGTATTATAATATTGATAGTTATCTTTGTTCTCTATAAATATCTAACGCATGTTAGATACAGACAATATACCTTAACCACTAATATATGTTAATCTAAAATATTAGTTTGTAAGTTTTTTAATTTTAATAAAGTATAAAATTTATTTCAGGGGAGCAATAAATGTCGTCATGTCCATCTCGTAAAGAACTTGCGAATGCCATTCGTATTCTTAGTATAGATGCTATTCAACACGCAAATTCTGGTCATCCAGGAACCCCTATGGGTATGGCAGATATTGCTGAAGTTTTATGGCGTGAATATATTAACCATAATCCACAAAATCCTAATTGGGTAAATCGTGATCGCTTTATTCTATCCAATGGTCATGGATCAATGTTACTTTACAGTTTATTACATTTAACAGGATATGATATATCAATAAATGATTTAAAAAAGTTTCGACAATTATATTCTAAAACCCCTGGACATCCAGAATACAACCAATATGGAACAGAAGCAACAACAGGTCCTTTAGGTCAAGGTTTTGCTAATGCTGTAGGTATGGCTATAGCTGAAAAAACTTTAGCTGCACAATTTAATAAAGGAGAACATATAATTGTTGATCATTATACTTATGTTTTTACAGGTGATGGCTGCATGATGGAAGGTATATCACATGAAGTTTCTTCGTTAGCTGGTACATTAAAGTTAGGTAAATTAATTACATTTTATGATAATAATGGTATCTCTATTGATGGAAAAATAAGTGGTTGGTTTGCAGATGATACTGCACAACGTTTTAAATCCTATGGATGGCATGTTATAGATTGTGTTGATGGTCATAATATAGAATCAATTAGTAATGCCATTAAAGAAGCAAAAACAATCAATAATAAACCATCGTTGATAATATGTAATACTATTATAGGATATGGCTCCCCAAATAAATCAGGTTCAAGTGAAATACATGGTTCTCCATTAGGTATAAAAGAAATAATTAAAACTCGTAAAGCACTGAATTGGCATTATCCTCCATTTATAATTCCAAAAAAAATTTATTTACAATGGGATGCAAAAAATGTAGGTAAGACAAAAGAAAATATATGGATTAATAATTTTTCTCAATATGCACGTTTTTTTCCAAAATTAGCAAAAGAATTTATGCGTAGGCATACTAATCAATTACCTAAAGGATGGGAAGAAAAATCAACCCAATTTATAAAAAAACTACAACAAAATAAAGATAATATATCTGGTCGACAAGCTTCTCAAAAAATAATAGAAATCATTGGGAAAATTATACCAGAATTTTTAGGAGGTTCTGCTGATCTGACACCTAGTAATTTAACTAAATGGTCAGGATCAAAATCAATCAATGAATATGCAGATGGAAATTATATACATTATGGTGTACGTGAATTTGGAATGACTGCTATAGCAAATGGTATTTCTTTACATAAAGGGTTTATACCTTATACCGCAACTTTTTTAATTTTTATTGAATATGCTCGCAATGCAGTACGTATGGCATCTTTAATGAAAATTCGCCAAATATTGATTTATACTCATGATTCTATTGGTATAGGAGAAGATGGACCTACTCATCAACCCGTAGAACAAATAGCTAGTTTACGTTTAACTCCTAATATGATTACCTGGCGTCCTTGTGATCAAGTTGAATGCGCTGTAGCTTGGAAATATGCTATAGAACGTTATGATGGTCCTACAGCTTTAATATTATCGCGCCAAATGTTGGCTCAGCAATTTAGATCTCAAAAAGAACTAATGAATATTAAACGTGGTGGATATATTTTATATGATTGTCTAAAAAAACCTGAATTAATTTTAATTGCTACTGGTTCCGAAATTCAATTAGCTAAAGCTGCTTATGATAAATTAATTTCAAAAGGATATAAAATTAGATTAGTTTCCATGCCATCAACAGAATTGTTTGATCAACAAGATGATTTGTATCGTGAAATGGTTTTACCTAAAGAAGTTATCAAGCGTGTAGCTATTGAAGCGAGTATTTCAGATTTTTGGTATAAATATATTGGGTTAAATGGAGAGATAATTGGCATGAAAGAATTTGGCGAATCCGCTCCAGCTGAAAAAATTTTTTCTTTATTTGGATTTTGTGTAGATAACATTATTAATACAGTAATAAAATTATTATAATTTTATAATAATAAAAATTATTTTTTAACTGATAGTCTTTTATCATCTAATAAAAAACAATTACTTTTATTTTGGTAATATAGTGATTGTAATTAATATATAATTATGAGTCTAATTTAATATTACTTGTAATAAGTAAAAGATATAAATTTTCAAAAAAAGAATAGAGGATATACTAATTATGTCTATCATTAAGATGACTGATTTAGATCTAAAAGGTAAACGGGTATTAATCAGAGCTGATTTAAATGTACCAATTCAAGAAGGATTAGTAATATCTGATGCCCGTATCCAAGCTATTATCCCTACTATAAAATATGCTTTAAAACAAGGAGCTTGTATCATGGTTACCTCCCATTTAGGGAGGCCAACTGAAGGTGAATATAATGTAAAATTTTCTCTCTTACCTATATTAAATATTTTAATTAAAAAACTTAATTATGCAGTTCGTTTTTCTTACAATTATTTAAATGGAATAAATATCGCACAAGGAGAAGTAGTGATCCTTGAAAATGTTAGATTTAATAAAGGAGAAAAAAAAAATGATGAAACATTAGCTAAAAAATATGCAGCTTTATGTGACATATTTGTTTTAGATGCTTTTGGAACAGCACATCGTACTCAAGCTTCTACACATGGAGTAGCAAAATTTGCTCCTATCGCATGTGCCGGTCCATTATTAATAACAGAGTTAGAATCATTGGGTAAAGCTCTTTATAATCCAAAGAGGCCAATGGTAGCTATTGTAGGCGGCTCTAAAATATCCACTAAATTTGATGTTTTGAATTATATTGCTAAAATTGCAGATACAGTCATTGTAGGAGGTGGTATTGCTAATACTTTTATTGCGATTGAGAACCACATAGGCGAATCCCTCTATGAACCCGACTTTGTTGAAGCGGCAAAAATATTACGAGATACATATAATATTATTATACCTACAGATGTGCGTGTAAGTAAAGATTTTTCAGAAAATTCTAAAGCAATAAAAAAGCTTGTATCAGATATTGAAGATGATGAAGAAATTATGGATTTTGGTGATAAATCTGCACAAAGAGTGGCAAAAATTTTGAAAACGGCGAAAACAGTTCTATGGAATGGGCCAGTAGGAGTGTTTGAATTCCCCCATTTTAGGGTAGGTACAGAAACAGTTGTAAAGTCTATTACAAACAGCAATGCTTTTTCTATTGTTGGTGGAGGAGATACAATAGCTGCTATTGAACTTTTTGGAGTTAAAGATAAAATTTCTTATATGTCAACTGGTGGGGGAGCTTTCTTAGAATTTTTAGAAGGTAAAAAATTACCGGCAGTTGCCATATTGGAAGAACAAGCTAAATTAATTCATATATAAAATAGGACAAGTGTTATATGTCTAAATATTTAGATTTTGTAAAACCAGGCGTACTTATAAATAATGAGATACATAAGATTTTCAATATTGCAAAAAAAAATCATTTTGCATTACCTGCAATTAATTGTATTGGTACAGATTCAATAAATGCTGTTCTTGAAGCAGCCGCTAAAGTAAAATCTCCAGTTATTATTCAATTTTCTAATAGTGGTGCCGCTTTTATGGCTGGTAAATTTCTAAATAATAATCAATCTCATAAAGCAGCAATTATGGGAGCAATATCAGGTGCTAAACATGTACATCAACTTGCAAAACATTATGGCGTTCCGGTGATTTTACATACTGATCATTGTGCAAAAAAAAAATTGCCATGGATTGATGGATTATTAACATTAGGAGAAGAATATTTTAAAATATACGGACGACCATTATTTTCCTCTCATATGATTGATTTATCAACAGAATCTTTAATAGAAAATATTAATGTATGTAGTTATTATTTGAGCCGGATGGCTAAAATAGGTATGACACTTGAAATTGAACTTGGTTGTACTGGCGGGGAAGAAGATGGAATAGATAATAATGATCTTGCTAGTACAGATTTATACACTACACCTAAAGATATTAATTTCTCTTATGAGAAATTGATTCAAATAAGTAAATATTTTACTATAGCTGCATCATTTGGTAATGTTCATGGAGTTTATCAACCTGGAAATGTAAAATTACAACCAAAGCTTCTAAAAGAAGCTCAAAAATATGTTAGTAAACAACATGGAGTACCTAATAATACACTTAGCTTTGTTTTTCATGGTGGTTCTGGTTCTTCTTTAAGAGATATAAAAGAATCTATTAATTACGGCGTTGTAAAAATTAATATTGATACAGATACCCAATGGGCTACTTGGAAAGGTATTTTAAATTATTATAAAAAGAATGAAGCATATTTGCAAAATCAGTTAGGAAATCCAGAGGGATTATATCAACCTAATAAAAATTTTTATGATCCTCGTAGTTGGTTAAGAGCAGGCCAATTAAGTATGATTTCTAAATTAGAAGAGATATTTGCTAAATTTAATGCTATTAATTTATTTTAATATATGTAAAAAAAAAGACTTTTATGGATATGGACCTTTCAAATACATTCAACAAAATTAAATATGCTAGATATTGGATGATACTAAATCATTTGGTATTGTTTAAATATATGTTAAATATAATAGCAGCAATAGTTATTATTTCTATTGGAATGACCGTTGCAAGTTATATTGCCAATAGCATAAATAAAATATTTTTATCACGTCATATTGATGTTACAGTAGCAGATTTTATTTCAATGCTAATAAGATATAGCATTGTTACCTTTTCTATTACTGCTGCGTTAAATCGAGTGGGAGTTCAAACAGCATCAATAATTGCTGTGCTTGGAGCTGCTGGTTTAGCTGTTGGGTTAGCATTACAAGGATCTCTTTCTAATCTAGCTGCCGGTGTTTTATTAGTTATATTTAGACCTTTACGGGTAGGTGAATATGTAGATTTAGGAGGTATAAGTGGAATTGTACAACAAATACAAATATTCTCAACTACACTTCTTTCATCTGATGGGAAAACTATTGTTGTTCCTAACGGTAAAGTTATAGCCGGTAACATTATTAACTATTCTAGAGAACCTATACGAAGAAATGAAATAATATTAAGAGTATCTCTTGATGCCGACATAAATTATATAAAAAAAATAATAAAAGATATAGTCGATGCTGATGAACGTATTTTAAAAAGCCGACAAATTACTATTCGATTAAACGAAATAGGAGTTAATTATATGAATTTTCTTGTAAGATGGTGGAGTAATAGTTATGACTTACAAAATGTTTATTGGGATTTATTAGAACAGTTTAAACAAATTATTGATAAAAAATAATAAAGATTATTTTAATGAATATTAAAAATTTAAAAGAAAAAGTTGGTTGGGAAGCATTGAACTATATTGAATCTAGTGAAATTATTGGAGTTGGTTCTGGTTCTACAGTATCTTTTTTCATTCAAGCATTAGCTACTATTAAACATAAGATAGATGGTGTTGTTTCAAGTTCAAAAGATACAACAACAAAGTTAAATAATTTAGGAATACCTGTCATTAATTGTAATGATGTTGATTCAATACCAATTTATGTTGACAGTGCTAATGAAATTAATAATAAATTACAGATGATCAAAGGAGGTGGTGCCGCACTTACTCAAGAAAAAGTTATTGCTGCAGTTTCCAAAAAGTTTATCTGTATTGTTGATGTGTCAAAAAAAGTAGATATATTGGGAAACTATCCAATTCCTTTAGAAGTAATACCAATGGCACGATCATATGTAGCTCGTGAAATTGTTAAAATGGGAGGTTATCCTCAATATCGTCAGGGAATTATAACAGATAATGGAAATATTATTATTGATATTTTTAATTTAAATAATATTATTGATCCTAATTTTTTAGAAAAAAAACTTAATATGATTGCTGGTATCATTACAGTAGGTATTTTTGCCATAAGACGTGCAGATATTGCCTTAATTAGTACTAATAATGGAATTACTGTTTTAAACTCATAATTATGATCTTTCATATAAAGAATGATTTAATCTATTTAAATTCAATAGCATTAGAAAAATTGCATTTGATCTTAATAATTAAAAAACATTATGAGTATATAAAATGATAAAAAAATCTGTATTATTCGAATACCATAAAATATGTGGTGCTCACATGATTAATTACCATGATTATATAATGCCCTTACATTATGGTTCACAATTAAAAGAACATCATATAGTACGTAATGATGTAGGAATGTTTGATATATCTCATATGACTATTGTAGATATTTATGGTGAAGAAACAATAAAATTATTACGTTTTATATTAACCAAGGATGTGATTAAACTAACATTACCAGGACAAGCTTTATATAGTGCTATGTTAAATTATAATGGGGGAATAATAGATGATTTAATCATTTATTTTATAAAAAATAATTACTATCGTATGATAGTAAATGCTGTTAATCGTAAAAAAGATTTGTATTGGCTTAATGAGCATGCTATTAATTTAAATGTGAAAATTAAAATTCGTGATGATCTTGCTTTAATATCTATTCAAGGCCCCAATGCAAATAAAAAAATACAAAATATTATTAGTAATAAAGAAAAAAAAAATCTAGAGAATATGCCACGTTTTTTTAGTATACAAATTGATGATTTTTTTATTGCCACCACCGGTTATACTGGTGAGGTAGGTTATGAAATTGCATTACCACAAGAAAAAGTTATTAATTTATGGCATCAATTAATAACAGATGGGGTTCAGCCAGCTGGTTTTGGAGCAAGAGACACTCTAAGACTAGAGGCTGGATTAAATTTATATGGCAATGAAATGGATGAAAATATAACACCATTAGAAGCGAATATGGAATCAACAATTAGTTGGACTCCTATCAATCGAAAATTTATTGGACGTAATGTTATAGAAAAAATAAAAACCAGTCATCATGATCAATTAATAGGTTTAATTATGGAAGGAAAAGGTATATTACGTCGTTCTATGTTAATTACTATTTATGACATTAATGAGAATAAAATAAATGGCATTATAACAAGTGGTACTTTTTCTCCTACATTAGGTTATAGTATTGGCTTAGCTCGTATTAAAGCTATATGTGTACGTGCAATAAAAAAAAAAGCTATAGTACATATGCGGTCTGGTAATCAATTTGTGTTATTAACACAACCTTTTTTTATTCGAAGAGGTAAACAAGTTATTAATTTTATAGGTAAATAATAAATGAGTATTATCCCAAATAATTTAAAATATTGTACTAGTCATGAATGGATTCAATCTTCTTTTGAAGATAAAGAACATTATATTGTAGGCATTACTGATTATGCCCAAAATATTATTGGGGATATAGTTTTTATTGATTTACCAGATATTGATGTTTTTTTTAAAAAAGGAGAGGAGTGTGCTGTTATAGAATCAGTAAAAGCAGCAAGTAGTGTTTATATGCCTATTAGTGGAAAAATTGTTTCTATTAACAATGAATTAATTAAATTTCCTGAATTAGTTAATAATAGTCCATACGAAAAAGGATGGTTATTAAAATTAAAAGCTAGTAATAAAGTTGAATTAGAATTATTATTAAACGCTAATAAATATAAAATTAGTCTTGAACAAGATTTATAAATATCACTATTTATGATAGAGAAGCTTACTACACTAGAAAAAAATAATTTTTTACAACGTCATATTGGCCCATCAAAAACTGAACAAGAAGAAATGCTTTTAACATTAAAAATGTCATCATTAGATGAATTGATTTCTTCTGTTATTCCTAATAATATTATATTAAAAAAATTTCCTTATATTTGTAATGCTGTTTCTGATCATGAAGCTTTACAAGAACTTCAAGGTATTGCTAATAATAATTTATGTTATAAATCTTGGATTGGAATGGGTTATAGTGCCACTATAATGCCAAAAGTAATTTTACGCAATGTTTTAGAAAATCCTGGATGGTATACAGCTTATACGCCATATCAACCTGAAATATCTCAAGGACGTTTAGAAGGGTTGCTTAATTTTCAACAAGTTACTTTAGATCTTACAGGGCTTGAAATAGCATCAGCTTCATTATTAGATGAAGCGACAGCTGCTGCTGAAGCCATGACAATGGCTAAACGTATAAGTACTATTAAAGATGCTAATAGTTTTTTTGTTGCTGATGATCTACATCCACAAACAATAGATGTAATCATGACTCGTGCAAATAATTTAGGATTTAAAATTATTATAGATTCTGCCGTTAATATATTTAATTATGATAAGATATTTGGAATTTTATTCCAACAAATTGGAACTATAGGTCAGATAAATGATTATTCTGCATTAATTCATAAGATAAAAAAACATAATATTATTATATGTATGGCTGCAGAATTTATGTCTCTTGTATTATTAAAAGCGCCAGGAAAACAAGGAGCAGATATTGTTTTTGGATCAGCACAAAGGTTTGGACTACCCATGGGATATGGTGGTCCTCATGCAGCTTTTTATGCTACTCGTTATGAATATAAAAGAGCAATGCCAGGACGTATAATTGGGGTATCTCGAGATATAACAGGTAATATAGCTTTACGTATGGCATTGCAAACTCGTGAACAACATATTAAAAGAGAAAAAGCTACTTCAAATATTTGTACATCACAAGCATTACTAGCAATTATAGCAGGATTATATGCAGTATATCATGGACCAAAAGGACTAAAAAAGATTGCAAATCGTATTCATCGTTTTACGGAAATTTTAGCAATAGGATTGCTACAGAATAAATTTAAAATAATTAATAAAACATGGTTTGATACCATCACAGTTGAAGTAGAAGATAAAGAAGAAATTTTAAAACGGGCACTTAGCTTTAAAGTAAATTTACGAAAGGATATTAAAAACGCAGTAGGTATTACTTTAGATGAAACAACAACACGTGAAGATATACTGACATTATTTTGTATACTTATAGGTAAAAGACATGAGTTAGATATTAATAAATTGGATGAAATAATCATAAATAATAAATATAGCGCTATTCCTAGCGAATTAAAACGGACAGAAGATATCTTAACTCATGATAGATTTAATAATTATCATAATGAAACAAGTATGATGCGTTATTTACATAACCTTGAACGTAAAGATTTAGCCTTAAATTATGCAATGATACCATTAGGTTCATGTACTATGAAACTTAATGCAGCTATTGAAATGATTCCAATGAGTTGGACGAAATTTTCAGATATCCATCCTTTTTGTCCGAAAAATCAAGCTACGGGATATTTATCAATAATAAAACAAATTTCTAAATGGTTTACTCAATTGACTGGTTACGATGCATTTAGTTTACAACCTAATTCCGGAGCTCAAGGAGAATATGCTGGTCTCTTAACAATTAAACGTTACTATGAAAATAGTAACGAAAAGAATCGTAATATTTGCTTAATTCCAAATTCTGCACATGGAACTAATCCTGCTTCGGCTAATATGGCTGGATTAAAAGTAGTATCAATTGAGTGTGACCAAAAAGGGGATATTGATTTATATGATCTTCGTGTAAAAGCCAAACAGGCTGGTAAAAATCTTGCTTGTATTATGGTTACTTATCCATCTACTCATGGAGTATACGAAGATTCAATATATGAAATATGTAAAATAATCCATAATTATGGAGGGCAAGTTTATATTGATGGAGCTAATATGAATGCTCAACTTGGCATTACTGGACCAGGATATATTGGTGCTGATGTTTCACATTTAAACTTACATAAAACATTTTGTGTTCCTCATGGAGGAGGAGGACCTGGTATGGGTCCAATTGGGGTTAAATTACATCTAGCTCCATTTTTACCTGGTCATAGTATAGTCAAAATAGAAGGTAACTCCAATTATAGTGCAGTATCATCTGCACCATTTGGCAGCGCCTCACTTTTACCTATCTGTTGGATGTATATTCGTATGATGGGAACAGAAGGATTAAAAATATCTAGTCAAATAGCTATACTTAATGCAAATTATATAGCTAATAAGTTAAAATTAGCCTATCCGCTGTTATATGTGGGTAACAATGGTTATGTAGCACATGAATGTATTCTCGATATAAGGCCTTTAAAATTAAAAACAGGTATTAGTGAAGTTGATATTGCTAAACGATTAATAGATTATGGTTTTCATCCCCCTACTATATCCTTTCCAGTTAGAGGGACACTTATGATTGAACCGACAGAATCAGAAGATAAAAGTGAACTTGATCGCTTTATTAATGCTATGTTTTCTATTCGTAAAGAAATTGATTTAATTGCTACAGGAAAATGGTCATTAGTAGATAATCCATTAGTAAATGCTCCACATACTCAGGAAGAGTTAGTATCTGAATACTGGATTCACTCATATACAAAAAAAGAAGCAGTTTTTCCTATAAGTAAAATAAGCAAAAATAAATTTTGGCCTACAGTAAAACGTCTTGACGACATTTTTGGTGATAAAAATTTAAAATGTTCTCTTTATTAATAATTTTTTTGCAAAAAAATTATAAAGAATAAGGTAGTTCTTGTACTAAGAATTTACTACATTTATCTTCTTTAAAACGAAGAAGATTATCTTTAAAAATTTTTTTATCTAATATTGCTTGTATCCAAATTTCCCCATTTAACATTATGCAAAAAGCGAGAATAGTACCCTTAATATTTTCCCACTTATCCTGATAAAACAATTGAAAAGAATAATTTTTTTTTAAAATATCTAAATTAGTATGTCCTTTTAACCAATAAAGAGCACGTTTGTTTATTCCACGAAATTTTATTTTGGCAATTGTTTCTTGGCCTATATAACAACCCTTATTAAAACTAATAGCATTTAAATACTCTAAATTTGCTGCTTGTGGTATAAATTTACCACAATGATTAATATCAATAATTGGTAATCCTGATTGAATATCTAATGTTAACCATTGGTTACTTTTATTAAATTTTATTTTATATTTTTTTAATTCATATTCTAATTTGCATAATATATCCATATTAGTGATGATTATAAATCGTTCAGATGGTTGTTGAACCCATAATAAGGTAGTTTCATTATTATGAATTACAGGATTTTGTTCGTTAGGTAACAGAGAAAAAATACTTTTAAGTGCTTTACCTGCATCATGTCCAGCTAATCCAATTAATATTGCACTTTTATTGACAGATATTTTCACATCATCAAATATTGCATATTTTTTTAAAGCACTAATTTGTAATTCATGGATAGAACGACGTTCTATCCATGCTAAATTATCATTATAATAAAACAATAGTAAATTACTCCACATTAACCCATGACTATTACAATGTGCACATTGATAATGTTTGTTTTTTTTTATTTTAGTTAAATCTATAGTTAGCTGTCCTTGTAAAAACCGAAAACTATCCCTTCCACTAATGGTAACTAAAGACCATTCTTCCAATGAAATCATTGTTAATGATAATTCATATGCAGATTTTGGCGGTACATAAGTAAATATTTTTTTTTTCATACATCTAATTTTAAATTATTAATGATTTTTTTTTAAAAAAATCATAAAATAAATTTATTTTAAATGATATTATTATTTAATTTTTAACAACTAACATCAATATGTCAGAAAAAAAATTGATAAAAGATCGTATAAATAATTTAATTAAACGTAATTTAGTTCTTAAAAAAAAATTAAATTATAATTTAAATAAAAAATTGCTAGATAATATTAATTCAAAACTTGAACAACCTAATATATGGCATAATACTAGATATGCTCAATCTTTAAATAAAAAAAGTACTACGCTAACTTCAACAGTTTTAAATATCGATAATTTATCTTCTTCAATAGAAGAACTTTCTTATTTGTTTGATTTAGCAATAGAATTCAATGATATTGAAACAATGAATGAAGTAATTAATGAAATTAATCAATTAGATAATAAAATAGAATTATTAGAATATAAATCTATGTTTTCTTACCCTAATGATCATTATGATTGTTATTTAGATATACAATCTGGATCAGGAGGGATTGAATCTCAAGATTGGGCTGGTATGTTAATGCGTATGTATTTAAGGTGGGCAGGGAATAAAGGTTTTAAAACTGAAATGATTGCTGAATCAGTAGGAGATATAGCAGGAATAAAATCTGCTACTGTAAAAATTATAGGTAAGTATGCTTTTGGTTGGTTAAGAACTGAAAGTGGTATCCATCGTTTAGTACGTAAAAGTCCATTTGATTCTGGGGGTAAAAGACATACTTCTTTTAGTTCTGTATTTATCTATCCAGATATTAATAAAGATATAAATATTGAATTTAATTTATCAGAATTACGTATTGATGTTTATCGTGCCTCAGGAGCAGGTGGGCAGCATGTTAATCGTACTGAATCAGCTGTACGTATTACTCATATTCCTACAGGAATTGTGACACAATGTCAAACAGACCGATCTCAACATAAAAATAAAGAACAAGCAATAAAACAAATGAAAGCTAAATTATATGCTCTTGAACAAAAAAAAATGGCTGATAAAAAGAAAATAATAGAGGAGAAAAAATCTGATATTGGTTGGGGAAGACAAATACGTTCTTATGTGTTGGATGATTCACGTGTTAAGGATTTACGCACTGGTATAACAACTAGTAATGTACAATGGGTTTTAGATGGCAATATAGACATTTTTATTGAAGCAAGTTTAAAATCTGAAAAGATAAGGTAATATCTAATATGTATATACATAATAAAAATTCTTCTCTAGGAGAAGATAACGAATTTAAAATTAGGCGGGAGAAATTAAATTTTTTACGTAAAAAAGGTAACGCATTTCCTAATGATTTTCGTAGAAATTATACTTCTTATCAACTACATGCTGAATTAGATACAAAAAGTATAAACGAAATAAAAGCAATGAATCTTTTCGTCAGTGTTGCAGGACGTATAATGGCTTTACGTATTATGGGCAAAACAAGTTTTGTTACTTTACAAGATATGGATGGACAAATTCAACTCTATATTAAAGATGAATTATTTTCTCCAGATGTAGTTAATAATTTTAAAAAATGGGATTTAGGAGATATTATTGGTGTATCTGGTAATTTATTTAAAACTAAAACTAATGAATTAACTATAAATTGTACAACAATAAAAATTTTAACTAAAGCTTTACGTCCTTTGCCAGATAAATTTCATAAACTTGTAGATATAGAAACATGTTATCGCCAACGTTACCTTGATTTAATTGTCAATCAAAAATCCCGTAAAAATTTTATTTTACGATCAAAGATAATATCTGCTATTCGTAATTTTTTAGAAGAAAACAATTTTTTAGAAGTAGAAACACCTATGATGCATACTAATCATAGTGGAGGAGCACGTCCTTTTATTACTCATCACCATAAATTAAATATGGATATGTATTTACGAATAGCACCAGAATTATATTTAAAACGTTTAATTATTGGCGGGTTGGAGCGGATATTTGAAATAAATCGTAATTTTCGTAATGAAGGAATTTCCCCTAAACATAATCCTGAATTTACCATGATGGAATTATATATGGCATATGCAGATGAAAAAGATTTAATCTCTTTAATAGAAACATTATTTAAAAAAATAACTAAAAAATTATTAGGAACTACAATAATTTATTATGGAAAAAATAAATTTGATTTTAGTAAACCATTTATGAAATTAACTATGAAAGAAGCAATTTATAAATATTGCCCTAAAAAATTTATGACTGATTTTGAAAATACTGAAAAAACTATTAAAATTGCAAAATTGTTAGGAATAGATGTCAGAAATAATTGGGGTCATGGACGCATTTTAACAAAAATATTTGAAAAAATAATCGAAGAAAATTTAATTTCTCCAACTTTTATTACAGATTACCCAACAGAAGTATCACCTTTAGCACGTAGTAAAAATAATAATAAATTTATTAGTGATCGATTTGAATTATTCATTAATGGTTTTGAAATTTGCAATGGATTTTCAGAATTAAATGATGCTGACGAACAAACTAAAAGATTTATACAACAGAGTCAACAGTCTAAATATCTATTAGATGATATAGATAACGATATTATGTTTTATGATAAAGAATATATTCGAGCTATGGAATATGGCATGCCCCCTACAGCAGGATTAGGACTCGGTATTGATCGGTTTATAATGATACTTACAAATAACCATAATATACGTGATGTAATTCTATTTCCTACTTTACGTCCGCAGCAAAATTAAAAATCTATATTTCCAGCTTTGATTGCATTTTTTTCTATAAAAATCCGACGTGGTTCTACTTCATCTCCCATTAAAGTAGAAAATAATTGATTAGCAGATATAGCATCTTTTATGTTAACTTGAAGCATACGACGACTTTCAGGATTCATAGTTGTTTCCCATAGTTGGGCTGGATTCATTTCTCCTAATCCTTTATAACGTTGAATTGTTACACCACGTAATCCTTCTTTCATTAACCAATTCAATGTTTGTTCAAAGTTTTTTACAACTTGATGTCGATTACCTTTTTTTACAAAAATATCTGCTTGATTATTATCAAATATATCACGTAATTTACTACCTATTTTACAAATACTTTGATATTCACTACTTTTAAAAAATTTTTGATCAAAAATATATTCTTCTTTTTCATTTACATCTAAAACTCCAGGTCTGTTAATTTTCAATATAGGTTCATATATATTTAAGATATTATTTTTCTTTACTTTTGCGTGAAAGATTTTATCGTAATATTTATTAGATTTGTTTAAAGTATTAGCTAAAATTCTTATCCAATCTTCTACATAAGATTTATTATCATAATGACTAAATTTTGGATGATAAATTAATTCATTTAATAAATAACGAGGAAATTTGTGTTCCAATCCAACTATTATCTTTTGTGTATTAATATAATCTTGCCATATTTTTTTTAAAATATCTCCCTCTATTATAAAAGAGGATTTACTATCTTTAATCATAGCACCATCTATTGCCAAATTAATTTGATAGTTTTCTAGACTTAGTGTATCTTTGATATATTGTTCTTTTTTACCTTTTTTTACTTTATAAAGTGGAGGTTGAGCTATATAAATATGACCATTTTCAATAAGTTCTGGTAATTGTCGATAAAAAAAAGTTAATAATAAAGTACGAATATGGGATCCATCAACATCAGCATCAGTCATAATGATAATACTATTATAACGTAATTTCTCTAAATCATATTCTTCACGTCCAATGCCACAACCAATTGCTGATATTAAAGAGACTACTTCTGGTGAAGTTAGCATTTTTTCAAAACGTACTTTTTCCACATTAAGAATTTTACCTTTAAGAGGTAAAATAGCTTGGTTTTTACGATTTCGTCCCTGCTTTGCTGATCCGCCAGCTGAATCTCCTTCTACTAAATATAATTCTGATTTTTTAGGATTACGTTCTTGGCACTCTGCTAATTTTCCAGGTAATGAAGCTATATCAAGAAGCATACCTTTACGTCGAGTTATTTCACGAGCTTTACGAGCTGCCTCTCTTACTCGTGCTGCTTCAATTATCTTATTTATAATAAGTTTTGCTTCTTGAGGATTTTCTAATAAATATTCCATGAAATATTCATGCATAAGTGATTCAACTATTGATTTGACTTCCGAAGAAACAAGTTTTTCCTTAGTTTGAGAAGAAAATTTTGGGTCAGGTACTCTAACAGACACAACAGCCATTAACCCTTCCCTTGCATCATCACCTGTAATACTTAATTTAAATTTTTTATTATATCCTTCTTTATCTATATAAGAATTTAATGTACGTGTAATTGCTGCTCTAAATCCTGCTAAATGACTTCCACCATCAGGTTGTGGGATATTATTAGTAAAACAATAAATATTTTCTTTAAAACCATTATTCCACTGTAATGATACAGATACATGGATATTTTTTTTTGCAGAAGTAAAAAAAAATATTTTTGGATGAATTACTTTCTTATTTTTATTAAGAAATAAAATATATTCTATTATTCCTCCTACATGATGATAATTAGATTTTGCTCCATTTCGTTTATCTTCTAAAAAAATTGAAATTCCAGAATTTAAAAAAGATAACTGACGTAATCTATGAGATATAACATCATAATTAAAGGATAGAACATTATTAAATATATTTTTATTTGGCCAAAAATGTATTACAGTACCAGTTTCTTTATCTTTACTATTGCCTATAATAGATAAAGCTCCTTGAGGAACACCATGTAGATATAATTGATAATGAATTTTTTTTTCTCTATAAATAATTAATTCTAATTTTTCAGATAAGGCATTTACAACAGAAACACCTACTCCATGTAATCCTCCAGATACTTGATATGAATTATCATCAAATTTCCCACCAGCATGTAATACTGTCATAATTACTTCTGCTGCGGAAACTCCTTCTTCATGTATATCAATTGGTATTCCACGGCCATTATCTTCTACTGAAACTGAATTATCTAAATGAATAGTAACGATTATATTATTACAATATCCCGCTAAAGCTTCATCTATAGCATTATCTACTACTTCAAACACCATATGATGTAATCCAGTACCATCATCAGTATCACCAATATACATACCAGGACGTTTTCGAACAGCTTCTAATCCTTTCAAAACTTGAATACATGATGAATCGTAAACCTTTGACATTTAATTATCATCCATTGCAAATAAAATATATATTCATCTGAGTTAAATACCTATTAATCTAATTACATTTATTATTATATAATTTTAAAAAAATATTAGCAAATATAGATTAATTATTTTTACATTTGCATAGGCATTATTACATAAATAAGCGATTTATTTTCTTGTTCTTCAATTTGTATACTTGAAATTGAGTTTTTAAAGAAAAATATTATCTTTTCACTTTTTAATACTTGCAATACATCTAAAAGATAGTCAACATTTAAATTAATATCTAGCTCAAATCCATCATATGGAAGAAATATTTTTTCTTCATATTTTTCTTGTTCTATATTACTTGTAGTAATACTTAATTGATTTTTTCTGAGACATAAATGTACACTATGTACTTTTTCATTAGAAAGAATAGCTGCACGATGAAAGGCTTGTTTTATTAATGCATGATCAATAACCAATACAGTTTCATAATTTTGGTGTAATACATGGTGATAATTAGGAAATTGGCCATCAATTAATTTACTAATAAAAATATAATTATCAATATGAATTAATACATTCGTACTACAAATTTTTATTTGTAATGATTTATTTTGATCACTAAGTAATCTTAATAATTCTATTATTGCTTTTCTTGGGATTATAACAGAATGATTAAACAATTTATTAGAAATCAACATAGTTTTACCCATAGCTAATCGATGGCCATCTGTTGCTACAATACGTAATATTTCTCCCTCTATTTCAAATAACATTCCATTAAGATAATAACGAACATCTTGATGTGCCATGGAAAAATAAATTGATTCTATTAAATATTTTAATTTACTACAGGATATAGTTAGATGAATAAAATATTCAGCTACCTCAAACTTAGGAAAACTACTTGATGGTAAAGTAGCAAGAGTAAACTTACTAAATTCTGAAGCTAAAACCATTTTATCTTTTTCTAAAGAAGCGTTTATAACTGCATTTTTAGGAAAACAATTGCAAATTGCTAATAGTTTACGCGCAGGAACTGTGACAGTTCCTATTTTAGATGGTCGAATCAATTTTATATATGCCATAATTTGTAGTTCAATATTAGTACCAGTAATCAATAATTTATTTTTACTAACTTGTATAAGTATATTACGAGTAATAATTAATTGTGCACGATGATCAATTAATTTAGTTGCTTTTTGTAATGGTTTTAATAATTGTTCACGTTCTATTATAAATTGCATAAAATTAAATAATGATAAGATTTGGTATCTATTTTAGATTGATATTTTTTTTAAAAAAGTGTAGATATCTTACCTACATAGTAGATAAATACTAAAAAAATATATATTATATAAATAGTCAGCACTATTAGTTTTTTTAAATATAATTGTGAACCTAATAAATAGGAAAGTAAAGATAATGAAACGTACTTTTCAACCATCAGTGAAAAAACGTAATCGGATTCATGGATTTAGAGCTAGAATGCGCACAAAAAATGGCCGTAATATATTAGCAAGAAGACGTTATAAAAAACGTACTAGTATTACTGTTACAATTTAATAATGTTAAAGTTATTGTTATTCAATGAATATGTATAAACTACCAAAAAAATTACGTTTATTGAATTCCCCTCAATTTAATTTCGTTATTCAACAACCACAAAAAATTTATTTAAGAGATATTTTATTATTAAGTCGTAATAATTTTCTTGAATATCCGCGGTTAGGTATAACAATAGCTAAAAAAATAATTTCTTCAGCACATAATAGAAACAGAATAAAAAGATTAATACGTGAAACCTTTCGAATACATAAAAAATCATTAGCAAATAGTGATTTTATCATTGTTGTAACAACCACCAGATTTGGTGTTATGGATAACAAATTAATAAAAACACATTTAGAAAAATTATGGTATGAATATTGGCTCAATCAATAACCTATTTGCTTAATATTTATCTGGCTAAAATAATAGTTCTAGTTGAGGAACGAAAAGGATATGCGCTTACTGCTAATCCTTCTTAATATTAAGAACATTAAAAATATATTTTGCATCTTAAAAAATTGTTAGTAACCCATAACCAGTATATTACAATGAATGCTCTCTTTAAAAGAGAGAAAAATAGATAAGTATTATTAATAGAGAATATTTATAATGGATTTACAACGTAACATTTTTATTATTGCTTTTCTTTTTGTTTCCTTTATGCTTTGGCAAGCATGGCAGCAAGAGCAAGAATTACAGAGCTATAATATACATAATAGTAATAATATACTACATAATATATATAAAAAAGGCAAAATTATTACAGTAAAAACTGATGTCTTAAGTTTAAGAATTAATACTTATGGAGGCGATATTATTCAAGCAAAATTATTATCTTATCCTAAAAAATTAAATTCATATAATCCAGTTATACTTTTAGATACTTCACCTAATTTTATATATCAAGCAAAAATTGATTTATTAGGAGAAGGTAGAGAACAACAAAATGGTATTATTAATATTAATTATCCACGACCTATATATAAAGTATCAAATTATAATTATATTTTGGCAAAAGGACAAAATGGAATAAAAATTCCTTTAGTATTTAAAAATAAAAATGGCATAACATATCTAAAAACATTCTTTTTAAAAAGAAACAAATATGCAATCGACGTTCAATATCAAATCTTTAATCCTCTTAAAGAAGAAATGAAAATCTCATTATTTGGGCAGTTAAAACAATCAATATTTGATTCTAGTCAAAAAAAATCATCGGGACAAGGATATCGTGGTATAGCTTATTCTACTAGTAAAAATAAATTCAAAAAATATAAATTTAGCACAAATTCTAATAAAATAGAAATTAATGAAGTTACTAATAATGGTTGGATAGCCATGTTACAACATTATTTTGTTACCGCTTTGATTCCACATACGTTAGGTTGGAACAAATTTTCTACTAATTATGATAATGGGCTAATATCTATTGATTATAAATCAACCCCTATTATTATAACTCCATATCAACAGAATAAGATTGTAACAACTTTATGGATTGGACCTGAAATTCAAGATCAAATGGCTAATGTAGCTCCATATTTAGATTTTACAGTGGATTATGGATGGTTATGGTTTATATCTCAACCATTATTTCATTTACTAAAAATTTTAAATAGTTTTTTAGGCAATTGGGGGTTTTCAATCATAGTTATAACTTTCATAGTACGAGGATTTATGTACCCTGTTACTAAATCTCAATATACATCAATAGCAAAAATGCGAATTTTACAACCTAAAATTAAAGCTATTCGTGATCGCTTTATCCATGATAAACAAAGAATGAGTCAAGAAATGATAGAATTATATAAACTTGAAAAAGTTAACCCATTAGGAGGTTGTTTTCCTATTTTCATACAAATGCCAATTTTTTTAGCATTATATTATATGTTAATTAATTCTGTAGAATTAAGACAAGCTCCATTTATATTATGGATTCATGACTTATCATCACAAGATCCATATTATATTTTACCCATTATAATGGGAGCTACAATGTTTTTTATTCAAAAAATGTCACCTAATACAGTAGTTACTGATGATGATATCATGCAACAAAAAATATTAATATATATGCCAATTATATTCACATTGTTTTTTCTTTGGTTTCCTTCTGGATTAGTTTTATATTATATAGTAAGCAATTTAGTTACTATTATTCAACAACGATTAATATCTAAAGATTTAGAAAAACGCGGATTATATAAAAAAGATAAGAACATTGCATAAATTATGAATCATATAATAAGATACACATCTTTTACTACCATAGTTGCTCAAGCAACTCCACCAGGACGGGGGGGAGTAAGTATTATTCGTGTTTCTGGAAATAAATCAGCTAAAGTAGCTAGGTTTATTTTAAAAAAATTACCTGTGCCACGTTATGCCGAATATCTCTCATTTCATGACTACAACACAGGAAATATTATTGATAAAGGAATTACATTATGGTTTCCGGCTCCTAATTCTTTTACCGGCGAAGATGTCTTAGAATTACATACTCATGGTAGCCCAGTTGTTGTTGATATGATAATAAATATTATTGCTAATATTCCCGGGGTACGTATAGCAAATCCAGGAGAATTTTCTGAACGTGCGTTCATAAATAATAAAATTGATTTAATACAGGCGGAAGCTATCATTGATCTTATAAATGCAAGTTCTGAGCAAGCAGCACGTGCTGCCTTGAATTCATTACAAGGAATATTTTCTTCCCATATTGGAAAGTTAGTACAAAAAATTAATAAATTACGAGTAGTAATAGAAGCAGCTATAGATTTTTCTATTGAACAGTCCCATAATTTATCTATAAATAACCTTATAAAGCAATTAAATGATATTATCAAGATAATAACTGATATATATCACCATGCACAACAAGGTTCTCTTATCCAAGAGAGTAAGAAAATAGTCATTATCGGAAATCCTAATGTAGGAAAATCAAGTATTTTTAATGCATTAACAAGAAAGAATACAGCTATTGTTTCTGAATTTGTAGGAACTACACGTGATGTATTACATGAGTATATTAATATTGATGGAATAATTTTTCATATTATAGATACTGCTGGTATACATAATACCACAAATATAATAGAAAAAATTGGTATTGAACGGACATTACAAGAAATAAAAAACGCTGATCATGTACTCTATATAGTAGATACTACTTTTAGTAAGGAAAAAATAAAATCCTCTATTATGAGACATAATATTCCATATAGCCAATTAACTATTATTCGTAATAAAATTGATTTAAAAGGTGAAAATTCTAAAATAACAAAAATAGATGATTATATAATGATTAATATTTCAGCTCAAACAGAAGATGGTATAAACATTTTACGTAAACATATTAAACATAATTTCATTATGTCAAATACTTTAGAAGGACTTTTTTTAGCAAGACGTAGACATTTAAAATTATTAGAAATAGCAAAAAAACATTTACAAAAAAGTAAAAATATAATAATTAATGGAAATTATTTTGAGTTATTAGCTGAAGAATTACGGTTAACTCAAAAAACATTAAGTAAAATTACTGGCAAATATTCTTCGGAAAATTTATTAGGAGAAATATTTAATAGTTTCTGTATTGGTAAATAAAATAATTAGTTTTTATTAAATTTTTTGAGTAAATATTGATTATGAGTGAACATGAAGATAAAAATCTTAGTTTTGAATCATCTATTCAGCAATTAGAACAAATAGTTTCCTATTTAGAAAAAGGAGACTTATCATTAGAAGAAGCTATTAATGCTTTTGAAAAGGGAATTAAATTAGCTAAAATAAGTCAAGAAACATTGCAAAATGCAGAACAACGTGTTCAAATTTTACTAAAAAATGAAACATTGTCTCATTTTATAAATATTAATACAATGGATAAAAAAGAATGAATTTCCCTAAATTTTTGATTGATTATAATCTCCACATTAATCTGGAATTAGAAAAATTAATGGAAACATTACCATATCAACATACTCCATTAGTAAAGGCTATGAAATATAGCTTACTGTCAGGTGGTAAAAGATTAAGACCATTTTTAGTTTACGCAGTTGGAAAAATGATAGATAGTAATAATTTTAGCTTAGATGTTCCGGCTATGGCTATTGAATGTATTCATACATATTCTCTCATCCATGATGATTTACCTTTTATGGATAAAAATCTATTACGTCGGGGAAAACCAAGTTGTCATGTAAAATTTGGTGCAGATATAGCAATATTAGCAGGTAATGCACTACAGTCACTAGCGTTTTCTATTATTACAGAAAAATTGATGCCCGAAGTTAAGATAGAAAATCGGTTGGCAATGATTCAAGAATTGAGCCTATCTATTGGTCTATTTGGCATGTGTATGGGACAATCTTTTGATATAGTAAATATTAATAAAGCAATTACTATAAAAACATTAGAAAATATTTATCAATATAAAACCGGATCATTACTGAGATCTGCAGTTAGATTAGGAAGATTAACTTCGGCAAAAAATATTAATAATGATATATCTACTGCATTAGATAATTATGCTAATGCAATTGGTTTAGCTTTTCAGATACAAGATGATATTTTAGATATTTTAGGAGATACCAAAAAAATGGGGAAAATACAAGGAATAGATAAAAAATTAAATAAAAAGACTTATCCATCTTTAATAGGTATTGATAATGCTCGTCAAAAAACAATTGATTTATATCAGGAAGCAATAAAAGCTTTGTATATTCTTAAAGAAGCTTCTTTTGACACAAAATTATTACAAAATTTAGCGAAGTATATTATACGACGTGAAAAATAATTACTATGAGTAGTTTTAATTTTACTAAATATCCTATATTAGCAATAGCTAATTCAGTTCAAGATTTACGTTCGTTATCAGAAAAAAAATTACCTAATTTGTGTGAGGAGTTACGTAATTATTTATTAGAAAGTATTAGTCAGTGTGGCGGGCATTTAGCATCTGGATTAGGAGTTATAGAATTAACTGTAGCATTGCATTATGTCTATAATACACCTTTTGATTATTTAATATGGGATGTTGGACATCAAGCTTATCCACATAAAATTCTTACGGGTCGTCGAGATCTTATAACGAGTATAAGACAAAAAGATGGATTACATTCTTTTCCTTGTAGAAAAGAAAGTGAATATGATGTAGTAACAGGGGGACATTCTTCTACTGCCATTAGTGCAGGATTAGGATTATCGGTAGCCGCAACTAAGGATGGGAAGGGACGTAAAATTGTTTGTGTTATTGGTGATGGGGGAATTACTGCAGGTATAACATTTGAAGCTATGAATCATGCCGGGGATATTAACACTGACTTATTAATCGTTTTAAATGATAATAAAATGTCAATTTCTAAAAATGTAGGAGCTTTAAATAAGCATTTATTTCATATGTATGAAACAAGAACTCTTTCAGAAAAAAAACATCAGTTATATAAAAAAATTTTAAAAATATTTAAATTTAAAAATAATATGTTGCTGTCAGCAGCAGGTAATACTTTCTTTAAAACATTAGGATTTAATTACACTGGACCAGTTGATGGACATGATGTAATTAAGTTAGTACATATGTTGACTTATATTCGTAATTCATCTGGTCCTCAATTTCTACATGTCATTACAAAAAAAGGAAAGGGATATCCACCTGCTGAAAGTAATCCCATAACTTGGCATGCAGTATCAAATTTTGATTTAGCTAAAGGTATTTTAGTTAAAAAAAACGAACAAATACCTAGTTTTCAGAAAATTTTTGGACAATGGTTACATGAAATAGCCCAATATGAAGAAAAGCTTATAGCAATTACTCCTGCAATGTGTGAAGGTTCAGGGATGTTTAATTTTTCAAAAAACTATCCAAATCAATATTTTGATGTAGCTATTGCAGAACAACATGCAGTTACCTTTGCTGCAGGTTTGGTAATTGGCGGATACAAACCAGTAGTTGTTATTTATTCCACATTCTTACAAAGAGCATATGATCAATTTATTCATGATATTGCCATTCCTAAACTATCAGTATTATTTGCTATTGATCGAGCAGGTATTGTAGGTTCTGATGGAGAAACTCATCAGGGAGTTTTTGATATTTCTTTTCTCCGGTGTATACCTCATATCATCATTATGACTCCTAGTGACGAAAATGAATGTCGGCAGATGTTATATACTGGTTATTATCATAATAAGGGGCCGTGTGCTGTGAGATATCCACGTGGTAAAGCAATAGGTGTAAGATTAACACCATTATCTATTATACCCATAGGGAAAAGTGTTCTAAAAAGAAAAGGAAAAAAAATTGCTATTCTTAATTTTGGAATATTATTATCAGAAGCATTTATTGTAGCTAAAAATATAAATGCTACATTAATTGATATGCGATTTGTAAAACCATTAGATGAAAAAATAATAATTGAATTAGCTAGTAAAAATGAAATATTAGTTACTTTAGAGGAAGGAGTAATAAAAGGAGGTGCAGGAAGTGGTGTTAATGAATTACTGATGGCTCATCGTTGTTATATTCCTGTTCTAAACATTGGTATTCCAGACGAATTTATCCCACAAGGGACACAAGAAGAAATACGTCAAGTATATCGGTTAGATGCTATAGGAATACAACAACAAATTTTAGAATATTGGTCAAAGTCAGAAAATGAGTAATTTTTTAATACATAAACTTCTTGATCTATAAAATATCATCGATGTATTGGTTATAGTTTACAAAAAATTGTAAATATAGATTGAATATTTCATTCAGTATAAATTCAAAGGAATTTTGTTAAGTATATCAGAACTATCTCTTATTAGTCTAGGTACTAAATAACCAGATAATTTTTTTAATAAATTACGCATAATTGCACAAGCTTCTTCATCTGATACAAAAAAAGCAGATGCTCCTTGTACTTTATCTAACATATTTAAATAATATGGTAAAATTCCTATGTCAAATAATGCATTACTTAAATCAGCTAAAATTTTCGCGTTGTTATTTATATTACGTAATAAAACACTTTGATTTAAAAGAGTTACGCCATTTTTTTTTAGTAAAAGCATACTATTACTGAGGTTTTTATCTATTTCTTGAGGATGATTAATATGTGTAACTAAAATTATTTGTAATCTTGATTTTTTAAATCTTTGACATAATTGTATAGTAATACGGGCAGGGATAACAACAGGTAATCGAGTATGAATCCGTAATTTTTTTATATGTGAAATATTTTCTAGTTGAGTAATAATATTATTTAATTCGGCATCTTTAGCCATCATAGGATCACCACCTGATAATATTACCTCATTAATTTCAGGATGCGAATCAATATATTGAAGAATATTATTCCAATTTTTTTTATTCATTTTGTGAATATGATATGGAAAATGACGCCGGAAACAGTAACGACAATTTATAGCACAACGACCTTTTATTAATAATAATACTCTATTTTTATATTTATGTAATAATCCAGGTAATCTAGCAATAGACTGCTCATTCAAAGGATCAAAACTATAACCTTGAATATTTATATTTTCTTTAGCTGTTGTTAATACTTGTAATAATAATGGATCATGGATATCTCCATAGTGCATACGTTCGATAAAAGTACGTGGTACTCTCATAGGAAATTGTTTTGGCGCACTAATTATTTTATTATTATTTTTAATATTTAATATATTTAATAATTCTAATGGATCTGTAACAACATCTAATAATTGTTGTACCCAAACTTCTTTAGAACTTTTCTTTGAATTTGACACACTATTTATATTATAATGTTTCATATATGTTAATTAAAAATTAATTATGACTAATTATTCTATCAATCATTTCCGATCTGGTCTAAAAATAATTTTAGATAGTGAACCTTATGTGATTGAATCAAATGAATTCGTAAAACCCGGAAAAGGACAGTCATTTGTACGTGTAAAAATGCGTCGCT
Source organism: Candidatus Dasytiphilus stammeri (assembly GCA_041941745.1). Lineage (GTDB taxonomy): Bacteria > Pseudomonadota > Gammaproteobacteria > Enterobacterales > Enterobacteriaceae > Dasytiphilus > Dasytiphilus stammeri_D. The sequence goes on from CP145885.1 coordinate 166,614, forward strand.
TATTGACAGGGCAACTTATTGAAAGAACATTTAAATCTACTGATTATGTAGTAAAAGCTGACGTAACAGATATAAAATTAATATATTTATATAATAACAAAATGTCATGGATTTTTTTTGATCAAAAATCATTTGAAGAAATTACTGTAAATCAAAAAGTAATTGCTGATAATAAAAAATGGTTAATTGAACAAGAAGAATATACCTTAACATTTTGGAACGATCAACCAATAGCAATAACTATTCCAAAATTTGTTGTAATAAAAATTATTAAAACTAATCCTGTAATTAAAGGAGATTCAGTTAATACTGCTACAAAGTTAGCAACATTAAGTACGGGAGCAATGGTCAAAGTACCTTTTTTTATTCAAAAAGGTGAATTTATAAAAGTTAATACTAGTACTGGACAATATATCTCACGTATTTCTAAATAAACTAAATCAATTTTGATTGAATTAAATAATTAATAGTATAATTAGATTTTATGTAATAAAAATTATTTGAGAATTAATTAATGAAAGAAACAAAACGATGGAGACCAAATACATCTATAAATACTTTATTACATCGATCCTCCATTATAACAGATATTCGTAAGTTTTTTGCAAAAAAGAAAATACTTGAAGTAGAAACCCCAACTATGAGTCAAGCAACAGTAACAGATGTTCACATTTCTTCATTTAAAACAAATTATATAGGTCCATCTTTTCCTTATGGGAAACAACTATATCTAACAACAAGCCCTGAATATCATATGAAAAGATTGTTAGCAGCTGGTAGCGGCCCGATATTTCAAATTTGTCGTTCTTTTCGTAATGGAGAAAAAGGACGTTATCATAATCCTGAATTTACCATTCTAGAATGGTACCGTTTAAATTTTAAATTAAATGAATTGATGAATGAAGTCAATGAACTCTTACAACAAATATTAAATTGTAAGCAAGCAGAATTTATTTCCTATCAAGAAATATTTCTTCGTCATTTTAATTTGAATCCTTTAGAGAGAGATTTAAATCAATTAATTTATATTTTAAATCATAAAAAAATATTAAAAAATTTCGATAATATTGAAGACTATGATAGTATATTAGAATTATTACTTTCAATAATTATTGAAAGAGATATTAATAATAGACCATTATTTATTTATCATTTTCCTGCTTCTCAAGCATCTTTAGCAGAAATAAATGAGAAAGATCAACGTATAGCTGAACGTTTTGAAGTATATTTTCAGGGAATTGAATTAGCTAATGGGTTTATTGAATTGACTGATAGTATTGAACAACGTTATCGACTAGAGCAAAACAATCATATTCGTAGTAAAAAAGGATTCGAAGAAATGCCAATTGATAATAATTTTTTATTAGCCCTTAAACATGGCTTACCATATTGTGCTGGTGTTGCAGTAGGAATTGATCGTTTAATTATGAGGGCTGTTCATGCTTCTAAATTAAGTGATATTATCCCATTTACAATGGATAATTGTTGATAATTTTATTTAATGTCTATTAAGAATAATGTTACATTACAACAATAATATGATAGGAATATTAAATTTCAATGAGTGAAAAAAATAATAATCTTATTTGGATCGATCTTGAAATGACTGGTTTAGATCCCCAAGAAAATCGAATCATTGAAATTGCCACATTAGTAACAGATATCAGCCTAAATATTTTAGCTGAAGGTCCAGTGTTAGCTGTATATCAGCCATTCAGGCAACTATCAGTAATGGATGAATGGAATATACGTACTCATACTACTAGTGGATTAATTGAGCGTGTAAAATTTAGTAAATATGATGAACGTGCTGCTGAATTAGAAACTATTGAATTTTTAAAAAAATGGGTACCAGAAAATACTTCACCAATTTGTGGTAATAGTATTGGCCAAGATCGCCTTTTTCTAAGGCGCTATATGCCAGATTTAGAATCATATTTTCATTATCGTTATTTAGATGTTAGTACTTTAAAAGAGTTAGTTCGTCGTTGGAAACCTCAAATTTTGCCTGGCTTTAAAAAACAGGGGAAACATCAAGCTATAGAAGATATTCGTGAATCAGTAGCAGAATTAATATATTATCGCGAACACTTTATTCAATTATAAAATATGGTCTTTGTTGAATATATTCATTGAATATAATATAAGTATAGGAAAGAAAAGTAATGCGGGAATAGCTCAGTTGGTAGAGCACAATCTTGCCAAGATTGAGGTCGCGAGTTCAAATCTCGTTTCCCGCTCCATGTTACAATTGATTAAAAATATCTTTTATCTACTATTTATAGATATAAATTTTATTTTTTATAAAAATTCGATTATTGATGAAAAAAAATAACTTACCATCTATTGTTTTGACAGTTGAACAGATAAAAATACTGGAAAAGGAATATATAAAAAGTATAGGAATAACATTATTTGATATAATGCAACGAGCAGGCCGCGCAGCTTTTAATATAATTAAAAGATTATATCCTCAGACAAAATACTGGTTAATTTTATGTGGAAATGGAAATAATGGAGGAGATGGATATATTATTGGATCTTTAGCACAAATATATGGCATTAATGTATGGTTATTAACTATAGAAAATGAAAAAAAAATCTCAATAGAGAGAACCCTAGCTAAAAAAATGTGGTTGACATTAGGTGGTAAAGTTCATCCCTTCAATGGAAAATTACCAGGAGATAATATTGATCTTATTATAGATTGTTTACTAGGAACCGGGCTTAATAAAGCTCCAGGTTATCCATATAATAAAATTATTATTAATGCTAATCAATATCATGCTCCCATTATAGGAATAGATGTTCCTTCAGGATTATTAGCAGATACTGGTGCTACTCCTGGAGTAGCGATTAAAGCAGTACATACTATAACTTTTATTTCTTTAAAACCTGGATTACTAACTGGTCAAGCACGTAAATATGTTGGCCAACTTCATTATCATTCATTAGAAATGGATTTATGGCTGAACAAACGATATCATCATTCCTCAATAAAAAGAATTGAATATAATATAAATCATATAAAAAAAAAAATAATATCTCGTTCTCCTATTTCTCATAAGGGTAAACATGGAAAATTACTATTAATTGGTGGAGATATAGGTATGGCTGGTGCAATAATTTTAGCTGGCGAAGCTGCATTACGCACAGGAACAGGATTAGTTAAAATACTAACTCATAAATATAATATTTTACCAATATTATCTGCACGTCCAGAACTTATAGTACAAGAATTTACCATTAAAAAATTTGATTTTTATTTAAATTGGTCCAATACAATTATAATTGGCCCAGGTCTAGGTCAAGAAAAATGGGCAAAAGATGCATGTCAAAAATTAAAAATATCAAAAAAAAATATGCTTTGGGATGCGGATGCTCTTACAAATTTAGCTAAAGATCCTAATAAATGTAATAATAGAATTATTACTCCTCATCCAGGAGAGGCAGCCCGATTACTTAATTTAAGTATTAAGGAAATAGAAAATAATCGGGTACAAACTGCGAAAATTCTTGCAAAAAAATATGGTGGAGTAGTAGTATTAAAAGGAGCAGGGACAATTATAGCAAGTTATAAAGGACAATTAACTATTGCAGATGTTGGTAATGTTGGATTAGCATCAGCAGGGATGGGAGATATTTTATCTGGAATAATAGGAAGTTTTATAGGAGATAATTTTTCTCTTTATGAATCTGCATGTTTGGGATGTGTCATACATGGTAAAGCAGCAGATTATTTAGCTAAAAAATATGGGACAAGAGGTATTTTAGCACGAGATATATTATCTGTAATATATAAATTTTTAACTCCAAAATTTAATAATAATTAAATTATTTTACGTTAAGTCAAAACATGCCTAGTATACAAATACTATCAAAACCATTGATTAATCAAATTGCAGCAGGGGAAATAATTGAACGACCTGCTTCAGTAGTAAAAGAATTATTAGAAAATAGTTTAGATGCTGGAGCTAATCAGATTGATATATATATAAAAAAAGGTGGAATACAATTAATTCGTATTAAAGACAATGGCTATGGTATTAATAAACAGGAGTTAATTCTTGCATTAACCAATCATGCTACTAGCAAAGTAGCTGTTTTAGATGATTTTAATTTTCTTGCTACATTTGGATTTAGAGGCGAAGCATTAGCGAGCATTAATTCAGTATCGCGGGTAAAAATAATATCCCGTACAGCAAGACAAAAAGAAGCATGGTCATTATATGTAGAAGGCAGTGATATCACAACTTTAAAAATGAAACCAATATCTCATCCTGTTGGGACAACATTGGAAATATGGGATATATTCTATAATATTCCAGTCCGGCGCCGTTTTTTAAAAACCGAAAAAACTGAATTTATACATATTGAGAAAGTAGTACGTTGTATTGCTTTAGCACGTTTTACAGTAACAATAAAGTTATTCCATAATGATAAATTAGTAAGACAATATCGAAGTATTAATAATACTGATAAAGGTGATAGAAGAATAGCAGCTATTTTTGGCAAGCAATTTATGTCTCATGTATTAACTATTGATGTAATATTTAAATATATGGATATAAAATTAAATGGATGGTTAGTAGTAAAAAATATAAATAGTAATCTACGTGTAGATACTGAAATACAATATTTTTATGTTAATGAAAGAATTATAAAAAATAAATTAATCAATAATGCTATTCGTAGAGCATATGAAAATATTTTAGGAAATGAATATCCTCCTATTTATATTTTATATTTAAAGATAAATCCTTTACATATAGAAGTAAATATACATCCAACTAAAAATGATATACGATTTAAGAATCATTCAAGATTAATCCATGATTATATTTATGAAGAAATTATTAATATATTAACGAAATACAAATCAGAAAAAATATCTATACAGGATATTTCATCTTTGAAAATAGAATGTCCAAAAAAAAATTATGTCATTACTAAAAAATTAATCAAAAAAATTAAACCAGAGAATTATGAAATAAATAAATACATAAATTATAATCGTGTACTAACAATATTACATAATGATATAGCTGTAATAGAAGATAAATTAGGATTAGGAATAATTTCTTTATCTAGGATAAATATTTTTCTTATAAAAGCACAATTAGAACCAGGAGTAAAAGGATTAAAACCTCACCCATTATTGATTCCCTTAAAATTTAAGTTAACAAAGATAGAGCGTAAAATGATTAATAATCATGTTCTTTTATTTAAAAAAATGGGAATGAATTTAGTAATAGATTATTATTATGTAATATTACGCACTGTGCCTTCTCCATTACGACAGCAAAACTTAAATAAACTCATACCTGAACTATTTAATTATTTGTCACAACAAACAGACGTCTCTATCTCTAAAATTAGAGATTATCTAACACAAAACTTCGATATCCCCATAAACTGGAATATTTCACAAGCAATAGAACTATTATCTGAAACTGCGAAAATATGTCCTACTTTATTTATTTCTCCCCCAGGGGATGTATTACAACGTATAAATCTAGAACCTGGTTTAAATATTTTAAAAAGAAAATCCTGATAGGAAATGTAAAAAACTATGTTTTTTTTAAAAAAAAAACCTAAAGCCATTTTTTTAATGGGACCAACTGCTTCTGGCAAAACATCAATAGCAATAAAATTGCATCAAATACTACCAGTAGAAATTATAAGTGTTGATTCAGTTTTGATTTATCGAGGAATGAATATTGGTACTTCAAAACCATCACCTAAAGTATTAAATAAAATTCCTCATCGATTAATAGATATTTGTGATCCAGCAGAAACATATTCTGTAGCAAATTTTTATCAAGATGCAATATCTGAAATGAATTGTATTTCTCAAATGGGTAAGATTCCATTATTAGTGGGAGGCTCTATGCTTTATTATAAAACATTATTAGAAGGTTTATCTCCCCTGCTTCCTAGAGCCCACCATAGAATACGGTATATATTAAATCAACAAGCAAAATTAAAAGGATGGCAATATCTTCATGAAAAATTATGTGAAATAGACCCAATTTCCGGGAAACGTATTCATTATAATGACCAGCAAAGAATATTAAGAGCCCTAGAAGTTTTTCTTATTTCAGGCAAAACATTAACATCCTTATTAAAAATTCCTGGACAACCATTATCTTATGATATATATCAATTTATAATTGTACCTGTATCTCGAAGAGAATTATATGATCGTATAAAAAAAAGATTTTTAAAAATGATTGCATCTGGTTTTGAAAATGAAGTACAAAAACTTTTTTTAAGGAATGACTTACATATAAACCTACCTTCTATGCGTTCTGTAGGTTATCGTCAAATGTGGTTTTATCTTGAAGGTAAAATTAATTATGAAGAAATGATTACCAAAGGAATATATGCAACATATCATTTAGCAAAAAAACAACTAACTTGGATGCGTCATTGGAAAAATTTTTTTTGTATTGATAGTAGTCAACCTATATTAGCTTGTGATAAAATATTAAAAATTGTTAATTATAATTCTTAATTATTATGAAATATAGTGATTATATTTTAGTCATTAAAAATGAATTATTACAGTAATTTAATTTTACTAATAAATAATATTCTCATGTTCTCTCAACAAAATAACTCTGATCCATGGAAAGGGAAAAAAAATAAAAAATCTTTAATGATTTTCCATGAAGTAAAAAAAAAATTAGGATTTTTTAGAGAAAAAGGAGTTTATATTAATAAACCTCAAGGTAATAAATGGATATTAGGGATTATGGTAATAATCCTCACAATAATAATTTGGTTCTTAAGTGGTTTATATTCTATAAAAGAAGCAGAACGTGGAATAGTTATTCGATTTGGAAAATTTCATCATATAGTTTATCCTGGGTTAAATTGGAAATTAAATGGGATTGATACAGTACGTACTGTAAATGTAAAAAATAGGCAGGAATTTATATCTTCTGGTATTATGCTGACTTCTGATTTAAATTTAGTGTTCATTGCAATGAATGTGCAATATCTAGTTACTAATCCAACTAATTATTTTTTTTCAGTCACCAATCCCGATTATTGTTTACGTCAGGCAACTGATAGTGCATTAAGAGATGTAATTAGTAAATATAATATGGATTCAATTCTTACTAGTGATAGAAAATTTATTCCGCTTATTACTCAACGTGAAATTGAAAAAATTATTAGTCCATATAAAATGGGTATTACTTTAGTAGATTTAAATTTCAAAACTGTACGACCACCAGAAAAACTTAAGGCAGATTTTACTGATGCTGTTGCAGCACGAGAAAATGAACGGCAGTATATCTGTGAAGCAAAAACATATGCTAAGAAAATGGAATTACAGGCAAATGTTAAAGCCCAGCATATTCTAGAGGAAGCGTTTGCCTATAAAGCACGTCTTATACTTGAAGCGCAAGGTGAAGTAACACGTTTTTATCGAATGTTATCAGAATATAATTTATCTCCTACAATTACTAGAGGACGTTTATATATTGAAACTGTTGAATATATGCTTAGTCATACAAACAATATACTTGTTAATTATAAAGGAAATAATTTATTTCTTTTACCATTGAAATATTTTTCAAACCAAAAATTTAATTTTGATTTAAAAAAAACTAAAAAGCCAACTAATCAGTTAGTAAGAAAAAAATTAGAAAAGAAAAAATATTCTGATATATCATCACAATTATTTAAAAAGAATGATGAGATCGTTAATCAACGTAGAGAAAATGCTGAACGTAATAATATACATAAGAACTTAATTAATGATAAATAGTAGAAATATAATAATATTATTAATATTTAGCTTATTTTTTTTATATAGTTCATTTTTTACTATACAAGAAGATCAGCGGGGAATTTTATTACGTTTTAGTAAAATTAAAGTTGATGATAAAAAAAATCCATTATTGTTATATCCTGGCTTACATTTCAAAATACCATTGATTGAAACAGTTAAATATTTAGATTCAAGAATTCAAACTATAGATAATCAAGCAGAAAAATTTATAACTAAAGAAAATAACTATATTATAGTTGATTCATATATTAAATGGCGGATAAATAATTTTAGCAGTTATTATTTAGCCACTGGTGGTAATTTGAAACAAGCAGAAAAAATTATAAAAAATAAAATTGATTATATTCTTCAATCTCAAATTAGTAGTTTAAATATTAGAAATATTGTGACTAATTTTCAAGAAAAGTTAAACAATGTAATTAGGCAATATTTAAATATTGATACAAATTTTATTAATGGCGATAAAAGTAATAAAATAGATAACAAAAATCTTATTAATTTTTTAGGTATAGAAGTGATTGATGTACGTATTAAAAAAATTAATTTTCCTTTGGAACTATTAAATACAATATATAATCGGATGGAATCCGACCTTAAAACAGTAGCAAAATATCACCGTACACAAGGTAAACAAAAAGCAGAAAAATTACTTATTTCAACAGATTATAAAGTAAATTTTATTTTAGCAAAAGCTGAACGACAAGCACGTATAATACGTGGAGATGGAGATGCAATAGTTGCAAAAATGTTTGCTACTACTTTTCGCAAAAATCCTGAATTTTATCTTTTTATTAGGAGTTTACAGGCTTATAAAAATATCTTTAACCAGAATAAGGACTTAATAATATTAGATTCAGCTAATCCATTTTTTCATTATTTAGTTAATCCGCCTTCAAAATAATATTTTGTATTTAAATACAATATTTTAAAAATCAACTTTTTAGATTATAATTTATAATGTTTTTTTTCGATATAAAAGATTTAATAATTCTACAATTATAGAAAAGAAAAGAGAAAAATAAATATATCCCTTTGGGACGTGAATAGAAAATCCATCCATTATAAGGATAAAACCAATTAAAGATAAAAACGATAATGCTAATATTTTAAATGACATATAAGTATTTATTACTTCATTGATTTTGCTAAAAATACACATCATCACAATGACAGATATAATAATTGCCAATCCCATTATGAATAATTGGTCTGTTATACCAATAGCTGTCATAACAGAGTCTAAGCTAAAAATAATATCTAGTAAAATAATTTGTAAAATAGTACCAATAAAAGAATAGTAATTATTTGAAGCTGAATATGATGGTTTTGTCTTATACTTATTTAATAAGTTAAATGTTAGTGTTGTATGAATTTCTTTAATAGACTTCCATAATAAAAATACTCCACCTACTAATAGAATTAGGTCATGTATAGAAAAAAAATGGTTAAATATATTAAATATTTTTTGATTAAATTTAATAATCCAAACAATGGAAAATAATAATATTAGACGCATTATCATTGCACCTATTAAACCGAGATTACGAACACTAGTTTGTTTAACTGTTGGTAACTTATTTACAATAAATGATAAAAATAAAAGATTATCAATACCAAGAATAATTTCAATTATTATCAAAGTTATGAATGAAATCCAAACACTAGGAAGGATAAGTAAATGAAACATTTAAAAAACTCATAAAATATTTTTATATTTAAATTATAATAAAAAATAACGTGCTAATATTGCAGCAGTAAAGTTTTTCTTTAGATAAAATCCTCTAGTATTAATTTTTTGTTTAGTATTTCTATAATTTGATTTAGGACGAATTTGTAAAAATTCACCATAACGTGCTGTTATATGAGATGGATTACTACATACAACTAAATCCATTAACTCTTCCCAGTCTTGATGTAATGCTTTTTCTTCTTGTACACTAGGGCTCCATAAAAAAGGGGTACCTACTCTTCTTAAAGCTAGTGGTGTTTTTTTATCTCCTTCTATTGGCATCCATAGAACTCTTGAGAGTTTATTACGCACATAACAATTATTCCATGTAACACCAATATTTTTAGTAGGGGATAGTGTACATATAAATGTTGTTTCTAATGGATTTCCTTGTTTATCTATAGGTATAGTTTTTAGTTCTATACCTATTTTAAAAAAGTCCTGTTCAGGTTTATTTTTTGCATATGCACCTAAAATTTTTTCCATTAACAAACCAATCCAACCTTTATCATATTTTAAATTAGTAGGAATATTTGTGTGAGTTAGTAAAGTTAATTCACCTAATGTATAACCAGCAATTGATTCTGCACGTTTTAATAAAGTAGGTTCATTACTAGGAGGCGAAATAAAAGAATCATGATGATTACTAAATAACATAAAGTATAATAACCTGTATGGATAAATATAGTATTTTATTTTTAATATTTTTAATTCCATTACGATTAATACTAATTATTATAATGGCTATAAAAAATAGCAATAATTAATATACCATAAATATATATTATTTTATTTTGTAAAAAGTATTTTATTGAAAATAAATAATCTCTTATTTTTGTATCAACAAAAATAAATCAAGATTTATTTTAAATAATAACTTTATTGTATTTAAATTTTAAACAAAGTAAAATAATAATTTTTGCTAGTTATGAACTAACTGGAGAAATAATGAATATTATAGGAAAATTTATAGTTAATTTTTTAAAAAATATTTGGCAGATATTACATTTTATTAGAGAATTGATTATAAATATTTTTGTTATTTTTACATTAGTTATAATAATAAATATTTGGTTTATTACACATGATACACAAAGCATAACAACAATTCCTCCCCATTCTGCATTAATTTTGAATATAAATGGAGTAGTAGATAATACTCCCCCACCAAATAGAGATAATGTAAATCATTTTTTTCAAAAATTTTTATATAAAAAATTTTTCATACAAAAAAATTGCTTATTTAACATTGTTGAAGCAATTAAGCAAGCGATGAATGATGATTACATAAAGGGTATAATACTAGATTTAAACAACTTAGAAGGAACGACTCAACCATCATTAAGTTATATTGGAAAAGCACTTAAAGATTTTCGTAAAAGTGGGAAACCAATTTATTCTATTAGTGATAATTACACTCAAGATGAATATTATCTTGCAAGTTATGCAAATCGAATTTTTTTATCTCCTCAAGGAGATGTAGATTTACATGGATTTGCTGTTCACCAATTATATTATAAATCTATGTTAGATCATCTGCAAATAAATAGACATATTTTTAGAGTAGGTAAGTATAAATCAGCTATTGAACCTATGATACGTAATAATATGTCATACTTTGCTCGTCAAAATAATAAACGTTGGATAAACCAATTTTGGCAAATATATTTAACTACAGTAGCAAGTAATAGGAAAATTCCAGTAAAACAACTTTTTCCTGACATTCAGGAAATGATTATAAAAATGGCAAAAGTAGGTGGTGATACAGCACATTATGCTTATGAAAATAAATTAGTTGACGAATTAATTTCTAGAACAAATTTTGAAAAAAAAATGATAAAAGAATTTGGATGGAATGAAGATAAAAAAGATTTTAATTCTATTAGTATTTATGATTATCCATTAAAAAGTAATTTTTTTATAAAAAACGATAAAAATGATAATCTTGATCAAATTGATAATATTGCGGTGTTATTTATTAATGGATTGATTAGTGATAATAAAAATATAGATGAAAGTTACCTCTCTACTTTGAGAAACATTCATTATGTACTTCTAAATCCTAAAATTAAAGCTCTTATTCTCTATATAGATAGTCCGGGGGGAAGTGCGAGATCTTCAGAATTAATACGTGAAGAATTATTAGCTGTACAGGAAGCAGGAAAACCTGTTGTAGTTTCAATGGGAGGAACCGCTGCATCTGGAGGTTATTTAATAGCAACTTCAGCAAATTATATTTTTGCTAATCCTAATACTTTAACTGGTTCAATAGGAATTTTTGGTGTAATAAATACATTAGAAAAAATGCTTGCTAAACTAGGTATATATAATGATGGAATAGCTACTTCTACATTATCAAATATATCTATATCACAAAATATACCATTTCAATTGGAAAAATTGATACAATTAATAATTAAAAATGGCTATAATAAATTTATTAATATTGTAGCAAAATCCCGTCATCGTACTTTTGAAGAAATTGATAAAATTGCTCAAGGTCAAGTTTGGTCAGGATTAGATGCAAAAAAAATAGGATTAATTGATCAAATAGGAGATTTTGATGACGCCATTATTAAAACAGCAGAAATAGCGAAATTAAATAAATGGAAAGTGGTATGGCTTAATAATCAACCTTCAATAATGAACCAAATAATTAATTCAATAGTATTTACACAACTTAAAATATATCTAAATTCATTGAAAACCTATCTGCAAAACAATTATGATATAAAAAATAATATAATGAGTGATTTTTTTAATCAAAATTATAAAAATATTTATGCTGAATGTCTTCAATGTGATAAACATATAAAATAAAAATAATCTTTTTAAGTAATGCTTTAAAAGCAATAAATGTTATTTTATAAAAAAAATATTTTGTATTTTAATATCTATTAAAACAATAGATATCTAAATTAGTAATTTTTATAAGCATAACTATCCAACTACATTTAAATGCAATTAATTATTTACATAAATAAAATAATATTTTATGACTATAAAAATAGGTATTAACGGTTTTGGCCGTATTGGGCGTATTTTATTCAGAGAAGCACAAAAACGTAAAAATATTACAATAATTGCAATTAATGATTTATTAAATACAGATTATTTAGCATATATGTTGAAATATGATTCAACTCATGGTGTATTCTCTGGGACTGTAGAAGTTATAAATAATACTTTAATAAAAGTTAATGGAAAAAATATACATATTACATCAGAACATAATCTAGAAAAACTTAGATGGGATAACTTAGATGTTGTAATTGAATCAACTGGTAAATTTTTAAATAAACAAGCTGCTTATAAGCATATTATAGCAGGAGCTAAAAGAGTAATAATTACTGGACCTCCTCATGACAATATTCCAATGTTTGTTATGGGAGTTAATCATAACAATTATGTTGGAGAAAATATAATTTCTAATGCTTCTTGCACTACTAATTGTATAGCACCTTTAGCACAAATAATTAACCAAAATTTTGGTATTATAGAAGGGCTAATGACAACAATACATGCAACTACAGCAACACAAAAAACGGTTGATAGTGTATCGTATAAAGCCTGGAGAGAAGGTAGGGGGAGTTTACAAAATATAATTCCCACTTCTACAGGAGCAGCAGAAGCAGTTGGCAAAATTATTCCCGAATTAAATGGAAAATTAACTGGAATGGCTTTTCGCGTTCCCGTACCTAATGTATCAGTAGTAGATTTAACTATAAGATTAAAAAAATCTGTAATTTACAAAGATATTTGTCAAACAATTAAAGAAGCTACAGAAGGCCCCATGAAAAATATTATGGGGTACACTGAAGATACAGTAGTATCTAGTGATTTTAATGGAAATATCTTAACTTCAATTTTTGATGCAAAAGCAGGATTAGCATTAAACAATAGATTTATGAAATTAATTTGTTGGTATGATAATGAAACAGGATATTCCAATAAAATTTTAGATTTAGTAACACATATAATGACAGTAACTTTAATTTCTTAGTAATTTTTGTAAATATATTAACTAAAAAAATTTATCTTAAATTTAAGAATTAATATTTCTTATTAAATTAATAAGTATCTTTTTTTGTTGTAAATAAAGGGTTAATCTTTCTTTATATTGAATAATAACTGATTTAGGGGCTTTATAAAAAAAAGACTTTTCAGATAGTTTTTTTTCTAATTTTTCAATTTTAATTGATAATTTTGTAAGTTCTTTATTTAATCGATATTGTTCCAATTCTTTGTTTATCATTCCCTTTAAGGAAATAATTATTTCTGCTCCAGTAATTAATTGAGTAGCTAATTTTTCATTCTTATGAAATAAATTTTTACTGGATATAAATGTAATACTTTCTAATTGTACTAACGATTTCAATAGAGTTTTATGGTTATTAATAATAAGCATTATTTTATTGTTATTTTTATCATCAATTAATAACAACCATAACTTTAATGGTTTATGAATAATATTCATTTTAGCACGAAAATTACGTATTGCAGTAACAAATTCTTTTATCCAATTCATGTCTTCTATAACTTGATTATTTTCAAGTAAAAAATCATATTTTGGTGTAGATTGAAGCATGATAGTTTTAGTTTGCATATTATTAGGAAATTTTAATAAAATAAGACGTTGCCAAAGATTTTCTGTAATAAATGGTATTATGGGATGTGCAAGCCGTAATAATGATTCAAAAACGTCAATCATAGTATTGCGCACTCCTCTTATTAATGCTCCGGAAAAACCAGTATTATTAATAATAATTTTGCAAAATTCCAAATACCAATCACAAAAGTGATGCCATGTAAATTCATAAATAACATTATATGCAATATCTAATCGATAATTTTCTAATGCTTTATGATAATCTTTAACTAAATTATTAAACATAGCCTTTATCCACTTATCAGCTATAGATAACTCAAGATTATTAGTAGTGGTATCATATCCATGACCTTCTTTTTCAACATTTAATAACACAAATCTACAAGCATTCCACAATTTATTACAAAAATTACGAGAATGTTCTATTTTTTTCATATTTAAATGAATATTGCGATTATTAGAAGCTAATGATGTGAGAGTCAATCTTAAAGCATCAGCCCCATAGGGCATTATGCCATTAGGAAATTTTTTTTTAGTAATATTGTATATATAATTATTTTTAGAATTAATCAGATTATCTTCAGTACGTTTTTTCAACAAATCTTCTAATGAGATACCATCAATAATATCAATGGGATCAATAATATTACCTTTTGATTTAGACATTTTATGGCCCTCTTCATCTCTAATAAGCCCAGTTAGATAGATATTTTGAAAAGGAATTTGTGCATTATTTTTTTCATCTTTAATGAAATGCATAGTTAACATAATCATACGGGCTATCCAAAAAAAAATGATATCAAAACCGCTAACTATTACTTTAGTCGGATGAAAAATGTGCAAATCTTTATTTTTATCTGGCCATCCAAGTGACGCAAAAGTCCACAAACTAGATGAAAACCATGTATCTAGGACATCGTTATCTTGATGTAAGACTACTTTTACATCTAAATTATTATTAATACGAATTTCTTTTTCATTTCTCCCAACATAAATATTTGCTTCATTATCATACCAGGCAGGAATACGGTGACCCCACCATAATTGACGAGATATACACCAATCTTCAATATGATTCATCCAAGATAAATACATATTTTCATAATCTTTATGTAAAAATTTTATTTGACCTGTCTTAACTGCAGTGAGTGCTTGATCGGCAAGAAGTTGAGTACGCATATACCATTGATTAGTAATCATTGGTTCAATGATAACACCACTACGATTACAATATGGTATTACTATAGTATAAGGTTTTATAGCTTCTAACATATTTAATGTCTCAAGCTGAGAAATTATTTTTCTTCTAGCAACAGAAATATTTAAATTATGAAATTGTGTAGGTATTTTTGTTGAATAGATATTTGTTGGTTGTCCTTCAAAATTTAAAATTTCTGTTGATGTTCTAATAGTTCCATTAACATTAAAAATATTAATTAGTGGTAATTTATGACGTTGTCCTATTTCATAATCTTTAAAATCATGAGCAGGAGTAATTTTCATACAACCTGTACCTTGATTCATATCAATCTGCTTATCAGCAATAATAGGAATACATCGTTTTACAAATGGAACATGCACAAATTTACCAACTAAGTCTTTATAACGAGTATCGTACGGATTTACAGCTATACCTGAATCTCCCAATAGAGTTTCAGGTCTTGTAGTAGCAACTACCAAATAATTTTTACCTTTATTAGTTTTAATATTATTAGTGAGTAAATACCTAATAAACCACATGAATCCATTATGCTTACGATGATCAACTTCTAAATCTGAAACTGCAGAACATAATATAGGATCCCAGTTTACTAATCTTTTACCACGATAAATTAATCCTTCTTTATATAACTGTACAAAGACTTCTATAACAGCCTTTGAAAAACCTTCATCCATGGTAAAACGTTCTCTACTCCAATCAGCTGAACATCCTAATCGTTTCATTTGCTTTTTAATAATTTTACATGATTCTTTTTTCCATAAAAAAACATGTTTAATAAATGCTTCACGACCGATATCATTTAAATTGATGTTTTTTTTAAGAGCTAATTCTCGTTCTACTATTATTTGTGTTGCAATACCTGCATGATCAGTGCCGACTTGCCATAATGTATTCTTACCCTGCATACGATAATATCGTATTAATGTATCAATTATTGTGTATTGAAAAGCATGACCAATGTGTAAAGTACCAGTAATATTTGGGGGAGGAATCATAATACAAAAACTTTCTTTACTAAGATCTCCATGAGGTTGGAAACATCCTATTTTTTCCCATTGTTCATAAATTTGTTGTTCTATGTATTTTGGATTATATTTTTTATGCATTTTCTCGGATTAATTAATAATTAAATATTAGTTAATAACTTGTTTTTTACTAATTTCAAATTACTAATTGATATATATATCATAATTTAGATGAAAACTACACACTATCTATGATAGTATGAGATGTTTTTTATAGTATAAAAATGAGTTATTCTTCTACATATATTAACACATCAAATAATATCCTTATTTATATTCAGCAAAATAATTTCAATTCCATTATTCAATTTTTTTTATTTAATCTGGAATTAAATATGTTTTTTATGAGAGAAAAATTTTTCTTCATATCTATAAATGATAGAAATCAATTATTTTCAAATGTAAAAAAAATAGAATTAATATTCTACCAATAAGATAATGATTTAGGATCATTGTTTATCCATTTGATAGATTTCCTCCAAGTTATAATAAATATTTTTTTATAATTTAAATTATTAATCAGGAGTAAGTAATTAATAATCTTCTATTCATATGATAATTAATTTAATTAAATTTAAATACATAATTATATTTATTAATTTTTATTTGATATAAATACAAATTTATGGAATAATTTATTTAAGGGCCTTTCTCTAAAGCCGAAGTGGCGGAAATGGTAGACGCAGTTGACTCAAAATCAACCATCATAATAAGATATGCCGGTTCAAATCCGGCCTTCGGTAGTACTACTATAGTACCTTTTTATTATTTATTGTGGCCCCTGCAGGATTTGAACCTGCGACCAAGCGATTATGAGTCGCCTGCTCTAACCTCTGAGCTAAAGGGCCTTTTTATTTATTCTATTCAGTCATCAAGGAAACTACGTAATAATTCAGACCTACTAGGATGACGAAGTTTACGTAAAGCTTTTGCTTCTATTTGACGAATACGTTCACGTGTTACATCAAATTGTTTACCTACTTCTTCTAACGTATGATCAGTATTCATATCGATTCCAAATCGCATACGTAACACTTTAGCTTCACGTGGTGTTAAGCCCTCCAGTACTTCGTGTGTAGCAGATTTAAGACTTTCAGTAGTAGCTGAATCTAAAGGCATTTCTAATGTAGAATCTTCAATAAAATCACTTAAATGTAAATCCTCATCTTCCCCAATTGGAGTTTCCATAGATATTGGTTCTTTAGCTATTTTTAATATTTTACGAATTTTCTCTTCTGACATACACATACGTTCAGCTAATTCTTCAGGTGTTGCTTCACGTCCTATTTTTTGTAATATCTCACGAGAAATACGATTTAATTTATTAATAGTTTCAATCATATGTACTGGAATACGAATTGTACGCGCTTGATCAGCAATAGAACGAGTTATAGCTTGACGAATCCACCAAGTAGCATATGTAGAAAATTTATATCCACGTCGATACTCAAATTTATCAACTGCTTTCATTAGTCCAATGTTACCTTCTTGAATTAAATCAAGAAACTGTAAGCCACGGTTAGTATATTTTTTAGCTATAGAAATAACGAGACGCAAATTAGCCTCTATCATTTCTTTTTTTGCTCGACGTGCTTTAACTTCTCCTAAAGTTATACGACGATTTATATCTTTAATCTTTTTAATAGTTAGTCCAGTTTCTTCTTCAATTTGGGACAATTTTTGTAACCGAAGTAATATATAGTCAGTAACTGTTTCTAAATTTTTACTCCATGGTTGATTCATTGTTAATGCATTTTTAAGCCAAAATTCACTAGTTTCATTTCCGGTAAATAATGTTAAAAATACTTTTTTTGGCATCTTACACTGCTCAACACATAATCTAATAATTAGACGTTCCTGCATACGTATCCGGTTAATCATAGAACGCATATGCTGAACTAAGTAATTAAATTGTTTAGGTACTAAACGAAATTGTTTAAAGATTTTTGATAATTTTCTTATTTCTATAACAGACTCATGATGAGTACGACCTTTTATTTTAATAATTGATCTAGTTTTTTCATACTGCAGGCGCAAGGCAGTAAATTTTTTTTGAGCATAAATTGGATTTATGCAATTTTCTTCTTCATTGATTTCATCAAGTTCTTCTTCATGAGACAATTCAGTACCTAAATCTGTTTGGATGGAAATATTGCTTTCCTGAGTGGGATAAGAATTAATATTGGGATCAATAAACCCAGTAATAAGCGTAGATAAACGTGCTGTAGTAGAATTTTTTACCAATATTTCATATTGGTCTAAAAGATAGGTAATAGCTTCGGGATATTCAGCTACCGAACATTGTACTTGATTAATACCATCTTCAATACGCTTAGCAATATCTACTTCGCCTTCACGTGTAAGTAATTCTACTGTGCCCATTTCACGCATATAGATCCGTATTGGATCAGTAGTACGCCCTAATTCATTATCTACATTAGATAAGACTTGAACTGTTGCTTCAGTAATATCTTCATCTGTTGTATTATTAATATTTTCATTTAACATTAAATCATCTGCATCAGGTGCTTCTTCCATAACAGGAACCCCCACAGTATTGATCATGTGAATAACATCATCAATATGTCCTGGGTTAATAATGTCATCAGGTAAATGATCATTAACTTCTGCGAAGGTTAAATAACCTTGTTCCTTACCTTTAGTAACAAGACTTTTGAGTTGTGACTGGGGATTATGCTCCATAAGACGATATCCATAATTCATAAAATGAATAAAACATCAATGATTTATTCAAAATTTTATATATAAGATAAATGTTAACTCAACATAAGTAAATAAATCAAGTTAACAGAGTTATAAACTCTATTATTTTTTCATAATACCATATTATCATTATATTTTAATCTTACCAATACCTTAATTTAAAAATTAATAAATTTTTGCTAAACTTTTGTTTAAAAACCATAATTCATAACGTCCTGCAATACTTAATTTTTTAGAACGTGCTAATGCTATTAAATTTTCTTGACGTTGTTTTAATGCTAAATCTAATATATTATTTATAATATCTTTAAACATATTTTCTATTTCAGAATAGATAATCATATTATCCCAAATTGCTAACATTTTAAGATATTTGAATAACTTTTCATTAGTTCTATATAATTCTAATAATTGCCATGTAGTTATTTGAGGATAAGTAATACACTTTTTAACTAATGAAATAAAAATTGGTAAGCCAGATAATTTTATTTTTGTTAGAACTGCTAATTCTGGAACTATTACTGCAAGATGAGGATTTTGTACTAATAAACTAATAAGTATACGTATTGTTGTTTGTCTTAAGTTCCCTAATGATTTAGGTTTAATTACTTTCATTGGTAATAATTTTACCATTTTATTTTTATCCCTAATCCTTAATTTTTCTGCTAACATCTGTCGTAAATAAAATCGTAATATATTACCTGGCACTTTTTTAATAAGTGGTATTATTAAATAACTAAATCGAGCACGTCCATCAGGAGTAGATGTATTTACTTGAGATAATAAAATTTCAAACATAAAATAAGTAAATGAAAGTGCTTGTTCTATTTTTTTTTCAAAAAAAATTTTACCTTCTTTGCGAATTAAAGAATCTGGATCTTCACCATCAGGAAGCAATATAAAACTTAATTGACGTCCATCAAACATATATGATAATGCTATTTTAAGAAATCTCCAAGCACCCTTTCGTCCAGCTAAATCCCCATCAGCACAATAAATAATATGATTAGTATTACTAAATATAGTTTGAATATGATGAATATTAGGATTAGTACCTAATATGGCAACAGCGTAATCAATCCCATATTGTGCTAATGTTATTACATCTATATATCCTTCAACTACTAAAATATACTTAAAAGCTCTCTGTTTAGAACAAATTTCATAGATACCATATAGATTTCTTGCTTTATTAAAAATAATTGTTTCTGGAGAATTGATATATTTAGGGATATTATTTTCTATGCCTAGAATACGTCCTCCGAATCCTAGTACTCTGCCCAATTTATCTCGAATAGGAAACATAATACGATTTCTAAATCGATCATAAATTTTACCCGTATTGTTAGTAACTACCATACCTGTCGCTACTAATAATGCATATTTTTTTGAATATAACCCGAAAAGATTAATTAAGGTATTAAAATTATCTGGCGCAAAACCTATAGCAAAAGATTGCTTTATTGAAGTACTAATACCTCGTTGATTAAGATATTCACGAGCCTGTACCGAATTTTTCTGTAATAATGATTGTTGATAAAAATCAGTTATTTCTTCCATAATTTGGTATAAACTATAGCGATTATGAAATATAATATTTTTATTATTATCTTCATATTGAATTTTTAATCCATATATCATGGATAATTCTTCAATACTCTCAATAAATCCTAGATGATCATAATACATTAAAAAATCAATAATATTTCCATGTTTTCCACATCCAAAACAATAAAAAAATTGTCTTTCTTTATTTACTATGAAAGATGGATTTTTTTCAAGATGAAAAGGACAATATGCTTTATAATTTTTTCCATATTGTTTTAATTTAATTCTTGCATTAATAATATGTACTATATCTGTGCAGTTTAATAAATTATTAATAAATGAACGCGTAATTTTTCCAATCATAATAGTCAAATATTGTTTATTGTTATATCTAAGTTATATTTTTTATACATGATTGTAAATTTAATCAATAAAGACGTATACGACGTGCATTTGCACGTGCTATTTTTTTAGAATGTCGTTTAACAGCAGAAGCTTTTGCTCTTTTACGTTCAGTAGTAGGTTTTTCATAATACTCACGTCTACGTACTTCTGCTAATATTCCTGCTTTCTCACAAGAACGTTTGAATCTTCTGAGTGCAACATCAAATGGTTCATTTTCACGTACTTTAATAAATGGCATTAATTAATAACCTCACTAAGATTAGTCTTTTCCTAAAAAAGGAATATTTATATATATATTACTTTAATATAAACTATATTGTAAAGTATACCGATTACAGTCATAATTATAGTATAGTATAATAAAATATATTTATATTTATCATAATAATTATGCGCGTTCTTGGAATTGAAACATCCTGTGATGACACAGGAGTTGCTATTTATGACGATAATACTGGTTTATTAGCAAATAATCTATATAGCCAAATATTGCATGCTGATTATGGAGGCGTAGTACCAGAATTAGCTGCACGTGATCATATTAAAGAAATAATACCTTTAATAAAAAAATCATTACAAGATGCAAAATTAACGTCAAAAGACATTGATGGTATTGCTTATACTGCAGGGCCAGGATTAGTAAGTTCATTACTTATTGGAGCAAATATTGCTTGTTCTTTAGCATTTGCTTGGAACGTACCAGCAATAGCAATAAATCATTTAGAAGGACATATTTTAACTCCTTTATTAGAAGAAAAAGATAATCAACCTAATTTTCCCTTTATATCTTTATTAATTTCAGGAAGTCATACACAATTAATTAATGTAGCTAATTTAGGTCAATATTATTTATTAGGCGAATCTATTGATGATGCAGTCGGAGAAGCTTTTGATAAAACTGCAAATCTATTAGGATTAGATTATCCTGGAGGTCTCAAATTATCTATTTTAGCACAACGTGGGATAAAAGACCGTTTTATTTTTCCCCGACCAATGCTTAAAAATGGTTTAGATTTTAGTTTTTCTGGATTAAAAACTTATGTTGCTAATTTTATTCGTAAACAAACCAATGATGAACAAACTCGCGCAGATATTGCTTGTGCATTTGAAAAAGCCATTAGTGATATACTGACAATAAAATGTGAACGTGCAATAAAGCAGACTAAAATTAATCAATTAGTTATATCCGGTGGTGTAAGTTCTAATACAACTTTACGTTTTTATTTAAAGAAAATGATGATTAAATGCGGGGGTACTTTATTTTGTTCCCGACCAGAATTTTGTACAGATAATGGTGCTATGATTGCTTATGTAGGTCTTCTTAGACTAAAAAATGGTGAAAAAAATTATTCACTAAGTGTTAATGTTCAGCCAAGGTGGGCTGTTACTGACTTATTACCAATTAATATAAATAACTAATTTTCAACAAATATTCATAAAAAACAATACAATACATTTACTAACTGTAATGACCATCCTTATAATTTTTAATTGCTTTACAACGAAGATTAAATATTTTTTGATTAATATCTAATCCATGATTAGAATTATTTTTCTTAATTTCTTCAAAATTAACTTTATTAGCAATCTTAAAAAGTCTCCTAAAATAATTTCCTTGAAAATATTTTTTTTTTTCATATCCTGGAAAACTACGAGTATCTGCTTCACTAATAATTGCTAATTGTTCTATTCTATATGGGTTACGCCACGCATCAATTTTATAAAATAAATTAATTATATTATGTGGTTTTAATTGATAAATGTGATGTACAAAACGATGAAAATTTATAGTTAATATAGCAATTTTTTTTAAATATTTAGGTATGCGAAGACGTTGACAAAATTTACAAACGATTTCTACTCCTACTTTTTTATGTTGTTTATAACAATCATCTAATTTATTAGATAATGATATTTTTCCAAAATCATGACATAATATAGCAAAACGAATTTCTATTTTTGAACTTATTTTTGTAGCAATAGATAAAGAATTTAAAGTATGCACGCCTAAATTCAAAATTTGCTTATATTTATTAGTTATATTTTTTTTAAATAAATTATTTAATTCAGGAAAAATAATAGCTAAAGCATTACAATCTTTTAATACTTGAAAATATAGTGCCGGGTTACGTGAATGTAAAGCACGTTCAGTTTCTTTCCATATTCTTTCTACAGTAAGATGATTTAATTCCCCACTATTTGACATAGCATACATTAATGCTAATGTTTCATCTGCAATCGTAAAATTCAAATGAGCATAGGTAGCAGCAAACCGAGCTACACGTAATAATCTTAACGGGTCTTCATTAAAAGAATTAGAAATATGACGCAAAGTACGATTTTTCAGATCTGAAAATCCATTAAACGGATCGTAATAATTACCATGTGCATCACATGCAATAGCATTTATTGTCAAATCTCGTCTTTCTAAATCTTGTTGTAAAGTTATATAAGGAGTAGCATTACAAGTAAATCCAGTATATCCATGTCCTATTTTTTTTTCAGTCCGTGCTAATGCATATTCTTCACCACTAAACGGATGTAAAAAAACTGGAAAATCTTTTCCAACAGGCTTAAATCCTTGTTGGACCATTAATTCTGGAGTTGCTCCTACAACAACCCAGTCTTTATCTTTTACTGGCAAATTTAAGTAACTATCTCTTATAGCTCCGCCAACTAAATAAATTTCCATTAATTAATAAACCTCTCTCTATTAAATTACTAATATTTTTTTTTAGAGAAAGATAGGATAAATATAATTTTTTTATTATTTATTAATAAGATTAATTACCCGTAACTTCGCTATTTCTTGATTTAATAAAAGTCTTAAATTATATAACTGACTATTAATTATTTTGTTATTTAGAGCAATTTTTAAATCTTGTTCTATTTTGTCTTTTTTTTCTCTGACCACATTTTGATCTAAATCTTTCGCATAAATAGCAAGATCGGCTAATACACTAAAATTATTAGGTTGAATTTCTAATATTCCTCCAGATAAATAAATTATTTCTTTTTCATTATTTAATTTACAGATACAAATCATTCCAGGTTTAATCGTAGTAAGTAATGGAGTGTGACCAGGATAAATTCCTAATTCTCCTTCACTTCCTGTTACTATAATTTTTTGCACCTGTCCACTAAAAAAGCGTCCTTCCATACTCACTACTTCTAAATAAGCACTTTTCATAAAAAAATTGTTTTTGTTTTATTTATCATACTTTATTTAGTATAATACTTTTATTATGAATAAATATTTTTAGCTTTGCTTAATACTTCTTCAATTGTCCCAACCATATAAAATGCTTGTTCAGGAACATGATCATAATCTCCTGATAAAATACCTTCAAATCCTTCAATAGTATCTTTTAAAGATACATATTTACCTTGTGAGCCCGTAAATACTTCTGCAACAAAAAAAGGTTGTGATAAAAATCGTTGAATTTTTCTGGCACGTCCTACAATAAGTTTATCTTGTGCAGATAATTCGTCCATTCCAAGAATAGCAATAATATCTTTTAATTCTTGATAACGCTGTAATAATGCTTGTACTTCACAAGCAACATTATAATGTTTATGACCTATAATTAAAGGATCTAATAGTCTGCTAGTTGATTCGAGCGGTTCAACAGCTGGATAAATCCCCATAGCAGCTATTTGTCTACTAAGCACTACAGTTGCATCGAGGTGCACAAAAGTAGTAGCAGGTGAAGGATCGGTTAGATCATCAGCAGGTACATATACTGCCTGAATTGAAGTAATAGAACCAACTTTAGTTGATGTAATACGTTCTTGTAAAATACCCATCTCCTCTGCTAATGTAGGTTGATAGCCTACTGCAGAAGGCATTCGTCCTAATAATGCAGAAATTTCTGTTCCGGCAAGAGTATATCTGTAGATATTATCTATAAATAATAAAACATCACATCCTTCATCACGAAATTTTTCTGCTATAGTAAGTCCAGTTAATGCTACACGTAAACGATTACCAGGTGGTTCATTCATTTGACCATAAACTAAAGATACCTTATCCAAAACATTAGAATTTTTCATTTCATGAAAAAAATCATTTCCTTCACGAGTTCTTTCACCTACTCCAGCAAATACAGAAAACCCTGCATGTTCTATAGCAATATTACGAATTAATTCCATCATATTTACTGTCTTACCTACACCTGCTCCTCCAAATAAACCTACTTTCCCTCCTTTAGCAAAGGGACAAATAAGATCAATAACTTTGATACCAGTCTCAAGTAATTCTTGAGAAGTAGCAAGTTCTTCATAAGAAGGGGCAGGCTGATGAATAGCTCTTAATTCTTCATTTTTACCAATATTGCCTTTCATATCAATTGGTTCACCTAGAACATTCATAATACGTCCTAGCGTTGCTTTACCTACTGGTATTTTTATTGGATGTTTTAAATCAATAACTTCTAATCCTCTCTTCAGTCCATCAGATGAACCCATAGCAATAGTACGTACAACTCCTCCACCTAATTGCTGTTGAACCTCTAATATTAAAGTACGAGAAGTGTTTTTAAAAATCACTTTAAGAGCATTATATATTTTTGGCACTATAGTTTGAGGAAATTCAACATCAACAATAGCTCCTATGATCTGAATAATATTTCCATTAACCACTATCATTAATCCTTATTAATTAAACTGCACCAGCTCCAGATACAATTTCTATAATTTCTTGAGTAATATTAGCCTGACGCACATTATTATATAATATATTTAAATCATTAATAATACGACTACCATTATCAGTAGCAGTTTTCATTGCTAGCATTCTGGCTGCTTGCTCACAAAGTGAATTTTCTATCAGTTTTTGATATAATTGTGTTTCTATATAACGATCTATTAATATAGATAACAAAATTTTTGCATCAGATTCGTATAAATAATCCCATTTATTTTTTTTGATGTTCTTTTCATCTTTTAAGTAAAAATTAGATATTGGTAGTAATTGAATTATTTGTGGTATTTGAGACATTAAGTTAACAAATTTATTGTTTAATATGTAAATTATATCTATTTTTTTTTCATTATATAATTTTATTAATACTTTTAATGGTGTAATAGATAAATTTTGTTCTAATTGATTCATATGAGCAACAATATTCATTTTTTCATTGCACAATGAAAAACCTTTAGCCCCAATAAAAGCTAATTTATAATTTACTTTTTTTTCAGCCCATTTATTAATATCTATTAATAATAGTCGTAATAAATTACTATTTAGAGCACCACATAATCCACGATCAGTAAAAATTATTAAATACCCAACATTTTTAATTTTGCGTTTTTCTATATAGGAATGATGATATTCTAAATTACCTTGTGCTACATGATTAATGATCCTAAACATAGTTGTTGTATAAGCTGAAAATTTGATTATACGTTCTTGTGTTTGACGCATTTTCGATGCTGCCACCATTTCCATTGCTTTGGTAATTTTTTGCATATTTTTAATACTATTTATTTTTGCAGAGATTTCTTTTACACCAGTCATTGTTCTTCCTATAACAATTATTACCATAGACAATTTGATTTAAATTTATCAATAATTTCTTTAAAATTAGCAATAATTTGACTATTATATTGACCAGTATTATTAATTTCAGACATTAATGCACTATATTCTTGATTAACATAATCGATTAATGAAGTTTCAAATTTATTAATTTTATCCACTTCAATATCATCAATATAACCATTTTCAGCAGAAAATAAAATTATTGCTTGTTGTCCAATACTCATTGGAGTATATGGTTTTTGTTTTAAGAGTTCCGTTATTTTTTTTCCGTAATTAAGTTGTTTACGTGTTACTTCATCAAGATCTGAGGAAAATTGCGCAAATGCTGCAAGTTCACGATATTGAGCTAAGGCTATTCTAATTCCACTAGATAGTATTTTAATAATTTTTGATTGAGCTGCACTACCAACACGAGAAACAGAAATACCTGGATTGACTGCTGGACGAATACCAAGACGAAATAAGTTAGACTCTAAAAAAATTTGCCCATCAGTAATTGATATAACATTTGTAGGAACAAAAGCAGATATATCACCAGCTTGCGTTTCAATAATAGGTAGAGCTGTTAATGATCCCGTTTTATTTTTTATTTTACCTTTAGTTACAGTTTCAATATAATTGATATTAACACGAGCTGCTCTTTCTAATAAACGTGCATGAAGATAAAAAACATCTCCTGGAAATGCTTCACGTCCAGGAGGACGACGTAATAGTAAGGAAATTTGTCTATAAGCCACAGCATGCTTAGTTAAATCATCATAAACTATTAAAGCATCTTCTCCATTATCACGAAAAAACTCTCCTATTGTGCAACCAGCATATGGAGCAAGATACTGCAAAACTGCAGAATCTGATGCAGAAGCTAATACAATTATAGTATTACTTAGTACTCCATGTTCTTTTAATTTATGTACTAAATTTACAACTGTAGATGTTTTTTGGCCAATAGCTACATAAATGCATTTTATATTTGAATTTTTTTGATTGATAATTGTATCAATTGCTAATGTTGTTTTCCCAGTTTGACGATCGCCAATAATTAATTCTCTTTGTCCTCGACCAATAGGAATCATTGTATCAACTGCTAAATAGCCAGTTTGAATAGGCTCAGTGACAGCCTCTCGATCTATTACACCAGGAGCAATAGCTTCAACCGCAGAAAATTTTTCGTAAGAAATAATTCCATTACCATCAAGTGGTTCACCTAAAGGATTTATTACACGACCTAATAAACCAGATCCAACTGGAATTTCCAATATACGACCTGTACACTTGACCTTTATTCCTTCTACTATATCAGTATACGGCCCCATTACTACAGCACTTACAGAATCTCGTTCCAGATTTAATGCTATAGCAAACCTATTTTTCCGACCAGATATAGAAATCATTTCCCCTTGCATAACATCACTCAATCCATAAATATGGATGATTCCATCATTCACAGAAAAAATGGTACCTTCATTATAAATTTCATTTGCAATATTAAAATTATTAATACGTTGTTTAATTAATTCGCTTATCTCTATGGAATTAAGTTGCATATATTATTCAATTCCTTTTAACACTGTAAAATATCTGAAAGTCGATCAATACGACCACGTATACTGCCATCAATAATAGTATCACCTATTCTAATGATTATACCTGATAATATTTTCTTATCAATTCTAAAATGTATTTTACTTTTTCGTGATATATTTTTTTCTATATAACTTTTAATTTTTTCTAAATTGTTTTTAGATAGTTTATGAGCTACAATAACTTCAATTTCCTCTGTCATCTCATAATAAATAGTACGCAGTCTAATAAATATTTTTAAGATTTCAGGAAGAAATACTAATCTTTTATTTTCAGCTATAATCTCAATAAAAACATGAAATGATTCATCATTTTGCAGACCACAAATATTAAGAAAAAATATCGCCAAGGTCTTGGGAGCTAAGACAGTAGCAAGATTAGTTACTTGTTTATTAAGTGATACCTCTGCACTTATTGATAACATAGATTGCCAATTTTCTACAATTTTATGAGTGTGTGCGAACTCAAAAGCTGCTTTTGCATAAGGACGAGCGATAGTAAATAAATGTGACATTATTTTCTTTATAAATTGATTTATAATTCAGCTATAATTTTTTCTAAAATCTTATTTTGTTGATCTAAATCATTAATAGAATTTTCAATAATTTTCTCAGCTGCTGCCATAGCAATAGCAGATACCTTTTTACGTAAATCTTCTCGTAAACGTTGAGAAGTTGCTTCAATCTCTAATTGAGCTAAGTTGAGAATTTTTTTACGTTCCTTATCAGCTTCAAGTTTAACTGATTCTATAATTTTATCATGTTGAATTTTAGCTTTATTAATAATGATTAATGCTTGTTCATGAGCTTGTTTTAATTTATATGCTGCTTCTTTTTCTGATAATTTTAAAATTTTTTTTGCTTTTTCGGCATTAAAAATTCCGTTAGCTATTTCTTTTTGCCGATTATCAATAATATTTACAATTGGAGGCCAAATATATTTCATACACAAAATAACAAAAATAACAAAAGCAATACTTTGTCCTATAATTGTAGCATTAAAGTTCATAAGATAATCAATACCTCTTAATATTTCCCTAGCATAACGCGTAGTTATTTAGGTCACATCCAAAAAATTTTTTTAATGCTGTATTACAGCAAACATTATATATAATCCTAATCCAACAGTAATCATAGGAATAGCATCTACTAAACCCATTACGATAAAAAATTGTGTACGTAATAATGAAATTAAATCTGGCTGTCGAGCTGCCCCTTCCATAAATTTACCACCTAAAATACCTATACCAATAGCTGCTCCAATTGCTGCTAAGCCTATCATTACAGCGACTGCTAAATATAATAATTCTATATTAAAATTGTTTTCCATTAATATCTCCATTTTTTCTTAAAAATAATTCTAATAATTAATATTCTTCAGATGCCATCGATAAATATACAATAGTTAGAACCATAAAAATAAAAGCTTGCATGATAATAATCAATACATGAAGCATTGCCCATGGAACAGTTAATAACCATTGTGCCCACCATGGTAAAAATCCTGTTATAAGAATAAAGATTAATTCTCCAGCATATATATTTCCAAATAAACGTAATCCAAGAGAAATAGGTTTAGCAAAAAGACTAACTATTTCAAGTATAAAGTTTACGGGAAAAAATATTATATGATTGAAGGGATGTAATATTAAATTTTTAATGAAACCATTCATTCCGTTTGTTTTTAAACTATAAAATAGTATAAGAATAAATACTCCTAGAGACATAGATAATGTGATATTTATGTCTGCAGAAGGGACTGTCCTCAACGCAGGTAAATGAAAAATATGTTCACCAATATAGGGTAACCAATCTATCGGTAATAGATCCATAAAATTCATAAATAATATCCAAACAAAAATAGTCAATGCCAAAGATGCAATAAAGCGATGATCTTTACCGTGATACATTTCTCGAACATTATTTTCAACAAAAAGTATTGCTAATTCTACTATAGTTTGAGCTTTTCCTGGTGTACTAGAAGTTGCATTTTTTGCTACATAATAAAACAGAAATATAAAAACCATTCCTAATGCTATAGAAAAAAATAAAGAATCGATATTTAATATCCAAAAACTATTAGATTTTTCAGTAAACTGAACTATAGTAAAATTACGTAAATCTAATTGGAGGTGTCTCAAATGTTGACCTATATATCCTTGTGTAGCAAGGAATATGCATTCTCCAAACATAATCTATTTACCTCTTCAAATAATAATACTATTTCTAGTTTAGAAGATAACATTGCAATATTTAATTTTTTTAAAATAATTGTTCATTAAAAAGATATTAGAACACTTTATTTTCATAAAGACAAATTAATTTGTACCTATATCTTGCATACTAGAATATAAAAAAAAGTGGTTATTAATTAATAATCTTATATAATCCTTTTTTTTTCATCCAAATAAGTAATATAGAAATAGCAGCAGGAGTAATTCCTGGGATACGAGCTGCTTGCTCAATTGATATTGGCTGATATTTATTTAGTAATGTAATCACTTCATTAGATAAACCAATTATTTGTTGATAATTAAATTTTAATGGTAAAAATGATTCATAACTCTGTTTTTGCTTACTAATTTCTTTTTCTTGACGA
The DNA here is from genome assembly GCA_041941745.1 of Candidatus Dasytiphilus stammeri. GTDB lineage: Bacteria > Pseudomonadota > Gammaproteobacteria > Enterobacterales > Enterobacteriaceae > Dasytiphilus > Dasytiphilus stammeri_D. The sequence goes on from CP145885.1 coordinate 197,401, forward strand.
AAGATATAACCTTCATATTTAATTTCTATTTCTAATTGTCTATAATTTATTGGATTTATTAATCCAGGAGGAGAAAATATATTTACACTCATTAATTTTTCATATGTTATTTCTGGACGTTTTAATAACTCTTCACCATTAATTTCTTTTACAATATGAGTGTTGAGAGTTTTGCTAATACTACTAAAATAATCTTTAGAAATCCAAATATTGCGTAACCTTTGACGTTCTTTTTCGATTTGTTCCTGTTTATTATTAAATGATTTCCAACGTTCCTCGGTGACTAATCCCATTTTACGTCCTATTTCTGTTAATCTTATATCTGCATTATCTTCACGTAAAAATAAACGACATTCTGCTCTTGAAGTAAACATACGATATGGTTCTTGAATTCCGCAAGTACATAGATCATCTACTAATACACCAATGTAGGCTTGTTTTCTTGTAGGCACCCAACCTTTCTTTTCCATAGAAAAGAGACTTGCATTAATACCTGCAAGTAATCCCTGCGCTGCTGCTTCTTCATATCCTGTTGTTCCATTTATTTGTCCGGCAAGAAAAAGACCTCTAATGTATTTAGATTCTAAAGTAGGTTTTAAATCTTTGGGATCTAAATAATCATATTCAATAGCATAACCTGGCCGTACAATATGTGCATTTTTCATTCCTTTAATAGAATGTACTATCTGTACTTGTACTTCAAAAGGAAGACTAGTTGATATTCCATTTGGATAAATTTCTTGACTATTAATTCCTTCTGGTTCAAGAATCACCTGATGTGTTTTTCGATTAGAAAATCGTATTATTTTATCTTCAAGGGAAGGACAGTACCTAGGTCCTATACCTTGAATTAATCCCATATATAAAGGACTAGATTCAATATTTTTACGAATAATATTATGGGTTTCTTCATTTGTTTGGGATACATAACATGGAACTTGAATAGGATGATGAACTTTCTCTCCTATAAATGAAAATATTGGAATAGGGTCTTCACTATATTGAGCTTCTAAACACTTATAATTTATTGATCTACCATCAATACGTGGAGGTGTACCAGTTTTTAGTCTTTTTATATGTAAAGGTAGTTCTTTTAAACATTTTGCTAATGAAAGAGAGGTCCGGTCACTTGCACGACCGCCTGGATACTTATTTAACCCAATATGAATTATTCCATTGAGAAACGTTCCTACAGTAAGTACTATTGATTTTGCATAAAAAATCACTCCTATAGTAGTTAATACTCCTATAACTTGTTCATTTTTTATCACTAATTTATCAACAGATTGTTGAAAGATTTTCAGATTCTCTTGATTTTCTATTTTATTACGTACTATACTTTTATATAGTGCCCGATCTGCTTGAGCACGGGTAGCACGTACTGCTGCACCTTTACTCAAATTTAATGTTTTAAAATTTATACCTGCATGATCAATAGCTATTGCCATTGCCCCTCCAAGGGCATCAATTTCTTTAACGAGATGTCCTTTACCAATACCACCAATAGATGGATTACAAGACATTTCTCCTATTGTATCTATATTATGGGTGATTAATAATGTTTGCTTCCCCATTCGAGCAGATGCTAATGCTGCTTCTGTTCCAGCATGACCGCCACCTATTACGATTACATGATATTTTTTGTAAGAAGAAAACATGATGGTTTATTCCTTGCTGATTAATTTTCTATTTTTTATCTTTTACTTGTATTAGTAAACACAAAAATTTAAAATAGTAGCAATATTTATAAATATCATATACTATCATATAGTTAATAATATTTAAAATTTACTGATATAAATTAATCAATGCATAATATTAATAAATTATATGATACTAATCATATAATGAATACATTAGGAATTGATGTTCATGCAACTAGAGTTTTTTTTGTTGAAAATTTTTCCCAGTTAATTAAAGCATGGCATGAATCTATAATATATGAATTACCTATACTAATTCTTGGAGAAGGAAGTAATGTTGTCTTTCTTGAAGATTATAGAGGAATAGTGATTTTTAATCGGTTAAAGGGTATTTCAATTACTGAACAAAAAGATTATTGGCATCTACATGTTAGGGCAGGTGAATATTGGCAATATTTAGTTGAACTCACGCTTAAAAAAGGCATATTTGGATTAGAAAATTTAGCATTTATTCCTGGATATGTAGGAGCCGCTCCTATTCAAAATATAGGGGCATATGGGGTAGAATTTGCTGATTTTTGTGAATATGTTGAAATTTTTGATTTAAATCGAAAAAAAAAAATAATTTTATCAGCAAATGAGTGTAATTTTGGTTATCGAGATAGTATCTTTAAGCATACTTATAAAAATCATCATGTTATTACAGCTGTTGGATTAATTATTAAAAAAAAATGGTATCCTAATATAAATCACGATAGTTTAGTGAATTTAAATTCAAAAATCACTGCTCAAGATATTTTAAATATTATTTGGAATATACGAACTAGTAAATTACCAAATACTAACATTTTTGGTAACGCTGGTAGTTTTTTTAAAAATCCGATAATTGATATTAAACAAGCAAGAACTCTTCTTTTAGCTTTTCCAAATATTCCATATTATCAACATGATGATAATAAAATAAAATTATCTGCAGGATGGCTTATTGAAAAATGCAATTTAAAAGGATATTTACTTGGTGGAGCTGCTGTTCATAGTGAACATGCATTAATTTTAATCAATAAAAATAAGGCTACTGGGTTAGATATAGCTTTACTTGCAGATAAAATAAGACAAGATGTAGGTAAAAAATTTAATATTTGGTTAGAGCCAGAAGTACGATTTTTTAAATCAAATGGTGAAATCAATTTCAATCTGATTAAATCAATAATTGAAAAAAAATAGTTATCATTAGTAACATCAAGGTCAATATAAAGTTAATTCCGATTATAGATTTAACTATATTTTTATTTGACTTGATTAGTAAGATTAAGACAATACATATTATTATTAACTATAAAAAAACTTTTACTTACACTAAATAGATGTAATAATACAATTATTATTGCCGGCTTAGCTCAGTTGGCAGAGCAACTGACTTGTAATCAGTAGGTCGCCAGTTCGATTCCGGCAGCCGGCACCAGGAGTAGTGTATATATTATTAAGGGGGTGGGGTTCCCGAGTGGCTAAAGGGAGCAGACTGTAAATCTGCCGTCTAAGACTTCGAAGGTTCGAATCCTTCCCCCACCATAGTTATACTAATAAATTCAAGCAACGAATAAAGTAATTTTTTATAAAAAAAATAGTAGTATGTATTATATATAATAGCAGCGGATATTGTATAAAGGTTATTACCTCAGCCTTCCAAGCTGATGATGCGGGTTCGAATCCCGCTATCCGCTCCAAAAAGCTGATATAGCTCAGTTGGTTAGAGCACACCATTGGTAAGGGTGAGGCCGGCGGTTCGAATCTGCCTATCAGCATAGATGCTATTCTAATATTTAACATTACTAAAATAGTAGTCTCTATCTAATCTCAAAATATAGGAACATGATGATGTCTAAAGAAAAATTTAAGCGTATAAAACCACATATTAATGTAGGTACTATAGGTCATGTCGACCATGGTAAAACTACTTTAACAGCTGCTATAACAACAGTATTGGCAAATAAATATGGTGGAGCAGCTTGTGCTTTTGATCAAATTGATAATGCTCCAGAAGAAAAAGCACGTGGTATCACCATTAATACCTCTCATGTTGAATATGATACTCCCAATCGTCATTATGCACATGTTGATTGTCCGGGGCATGCTGATTATGTAAAAAATATGATTACCGGAGCTGCTCAAATGGATGGGGCTATTTTAGTTGTTGCAGCTACTGATGGGCCAATGCCACAAACTCGTGAACATATTTTATTGGGCCGTCAGGTAGGAGTTCCTTACATCATTGTTTTTCTCAATAAATGTGATTTAGTTGATGATGAAGAACTTCTAGAATTAGTAGAAATGGAAGTACGTGATTTGTTATCACAATATGATTTTCCAGGTGATACTATCCCTATAGTACGAGGATCAGCGTTAAAAGCATTAGAGGGGGATGTTGAATGGGAAGATAAAATTATTGAACTAGCAAATCATTTAGATCATTATATACCAGAGCCAAAAAGAACTATTGATAAACCCTTCTTATTACCAATTGAAGATGTTTTTTCTATATCAGGTCGTGGAACAGTAGTTACTGGTCGGGTGGAAAGAGGGGTAATAAAAGTTGGTGATGAAGTAGAAATAGTGGGTATTAGAGATACGGTCAAATCTACTTGTACTGGTGTTGAAATGTTTAGAAAATTACTTGATGAAGGACGAGCAGGAGAAAATATTGGAGTCTTATTAAGAGGAATAAAACGTGAAGAAATTGAGCGCGGACAAATTTTAGCAAAACCAAATTCAATAAACCCTCATACTACTTTCGAGTCTGAAGTATATATTTTAAATAAAGATGAAGGTGGACGTCATACAGCATTTTTTAATGGTTATAGACCTCAATTTTATTTTCGTACTACAGATGTTACAGGAACAGTTGAATTACCAGAAGGAGTAGAAATGGTTATGCCTGGAGATAATATAAAAATGATTGTAAAACTAATTCATCCTATTGCTATGGATGAAGGATTACGATTTGCTATTCGTGAAGGTGGACGTACAGTAGGAGCCGGTATTGTTACTAAAGTTATTAAGTAATTTGACTTAAATTATATTTATTATGTCTATAATTTAGAATTATTGACAAAATTTAAATCAATATTCATAAATTTTAATATGGCTATCTCTGCAAAAATACTAATAATTATGGTTTTTCTGATCAAAAAATGGAGCATTCCTAATTTTGAATTATATAAAAAATAAATTTATTAATAATAATAGTAACTGTTATGTACAACTAAAATTTAGCGAATTAGGATTATGCTAACTAATAAAGTTAAAAATATATTATCATTTTTAAATGAGGCAAAAAATGAAGCACGTAAAGTAATTTGGCCTAGTTTTAAAGATACTTTACACACTACAGTAATTGTTATTACTATAACTATTATAATGTCTATTATATTATGGGGATTAGATGCAATTTTGTTTCAGTTAGTATCATTCATTACTAACTTGAGGTTTTGAAATGGTTGAAGCATCAAATATGCGTTGGTATATTATTCAGGCTTTTTCTGGATTTGAAGTGCGTGTAGCAGAATCCTTACGTGAACAAATAAAATCACATCACTTGGATAAATTATTTAGTGAAATTATAGTGCCTACTGAAAAAATAGTTGAAATCCGAAAAGGACACCAGCGTAAAAGTGATCGAAAATTTTTTCCGGGATATGTTTTAGTAAAAATGGTGATGAATGATACAAGTTGGCATTTAGTAAGAAGTATTCCACGTGTTTTAGGGTTTATCGGTGGTACTCCAGATTGTCCAGCTTCTATCAGTGATAAAGAAATTAATTATATTATTACTAGATTAAAAAAATCTGGCGATAAACCAAAACCAAAAATATTATTTGAACCTGGAGAAATGATTCGTGTTAATGATGGTCCGTTTGCCGATTTTAATGGGGTAGTTGAAGAAGTTGATTATGAAAAAAATAGGTTAAAAGTTTCAGTATCTATATTTGGCCGATGTACTCCAGTGGAGTTAGATTTCAACCAAGTTGCAAAAGGTTAATAGTTAATATTATTTTATTAATTAGTGCTACCATTAAATATAAAAGGTATAGAAAAAGTGGCTAAAAAAATACAAGCTTATGTGAAATTGCAAATTTCAGCAGGAATGGCTAATCCTAGTCCTCCAATTGGCCCAGCCTTAGGACAGAAAGGAGTAAATATTATTGATTTCTGTAAAAAATTTAATGAAAAAACTGAAAATGTTGAAAAGGGATTACCTCTTCCTGTTATTATCACAATTTATGCAGATCGCTCTTTTACTTTTGTTATTAAAACACCGCCAGCAGTAGCTTTATTAAAAAAAGCTGCTGGTATTAAAAATGGCTCTAATAAACCTCATAAAGAAAAAATTGGGCAGGTAACTTGTGCACAAATTCGGCAAATTGCCACAACTAAATTTTCTGACATGACTGGTGCTAATGTAGAAGCAATGATGCGTTGCATTGAAGGAACAGCTAAGTCTATGGGGTTAAGTATAGTAGAAGAAGAGAAGAGGATTCATAATGGTAAAAATATGTAAGCGTCATAAAGTAATTCGCGCGAAAATAAATAAAAATATACAATATGAATTTAAAGATGCAATTCATATATTAAAAGAAGCAGCCACCACTAAATTTGTTGAAAGTATAGATGTAGCTATAAATTTAGGTATAAACGCCCGTAAAACTGAAGAAACTGTTCGTGGAGTAGTAGTATTACCTCATGGAAGAGGAAAAATTATACGTGTGGCAGTTTTTGCTCAAGATAAAAATATTATTGCTGCAAAAGATGCCGGGGCTGATATTATAGGTATGAATGAGTTAGCCGAGAATATTAAAAATGGCAAAATTGATTTTGATATAGTGATTGCCTCTCCAGATGTAATGCGATTTGTTAGTGAATTAGGACATATATTGGGGCCACGTGGATTAATGCCTAATCCTAAATTAGGAACTGTAACTACAAATATTGCTGAAGCTGTTAAAAATATTAAATCTGGTCAAATTACTTATCGTAACGATAAAAGTGGTATTATTCATACTTCTATTGGCAATATTAATTTTTCTAATGTTCAGATAAAAGAAAATTTAGAAGTGTTATTAGAATCACTAATAAAAGCAAAACCTAACCAATCAAAAGGTATTTTTTTAAAAAAAATAAGTTTAACTACTACTATGGGACCAGGCTTAAATATAAATATATCTAGTTTAGACATATTAGCAAATTAAAAAACAATTTAATTATGTCACTAAACACATGAGTTTTAAATTTAAGTCAAAAAATAAAAGATGATTAACAATCATCTCTTATATTTTAGCTTTAATCCAGAAATGAGAAAAAATAAAATGCCATTAAATTTAGAAAAAAAAAAAATGATTGTTACTGAAGTGCATAATGCAATTGAAGGTGCCTTATCTTTAGTTATTGCCAATAATTCTGGAATTAGTGCAAATAAAATGAATGAATTACGTAAAAAAGGACGAGAAATCGGAGTCTATTTGCGAGTAGTACGTAATACACTATTACGATTTATTGTTCAAGATACCCCATTTGAATGTATTAAAGATTATTTAATTGGTCCTACATTAATTGCTTTTTCCAAAAAACATCCTGGTACTGCAGCACGTCTATTAAAAGAATTTGGAAAGGATAATATAACATTTATAAGAGTAGGGGTGTTTGAAAGTAAAATAATTCCAGCTGAAAAAATAGAATTATTAGCAAATTTGCCTTCTTATGAAGAAGCAGTAACAAAATTAGGATTTTTAATACAAGAAATAGCTATTGGGAAACTAATTAGGATTATTGTTGCATCATGTAAGTGTAATGTAAATGATAAAAAGTGAACGTATTAACTAGAATGTGTATTCTGAATTTATAAATTATGAGGAATAATAAAAAGATGTCTATAACAAAAGAACAAATAATTGAAACTGTAGCTTCTATGTCTGTCATGGAAGTTACCGAGCTTGTAGCTGCTATGGAAGAAAAATTTGGGGTTTCTATTGCTAATGCAACTAATTCTTCTATGGTACAGCCCTCAAAAATTGAAGAAATTGAAGAAAAAACTGCTTTTGATGTCATTATTTCTGCAATTGGTAGTAATAAAATTGCTGTTATTAAAGCTGTACGAAAAATAACAGGGTTAGGACTTAAAGAAGCAAAAGATTTAGTAGAATCTACTCCAGCTGTTGTAAAACAAGGAATTAGTAAAGAAGATTCTGAAGATATAAAAAAAACATTAGAAGAAGTTGGTGCTTCTATTGAATTAAAATGAATAAGTATTTTTGATACAAGCGGCGAGCTCATGATAATAGAGAAATTTAAAAATTTATAATCCAGAATGAGGATAGATTATTATGAATAAAAATAAATAATATATATGTTATATATTTAATTTGTAGTATGAATAGTCGTCCTTAACGGACAGAACATAGTAGTTCGATTTTTCCAGCGATTTGAGGAACCCTAAACCTATGGTTTATTCCTATACTGATAAAAAACGCATTCGTAAAGATTTTGGTAAACGTCCTCCAGTTTTGGATGTTCCATATCTTCTTTCTATTCAACTTGATTCATTCCAGAAATTTATCGAAAAAAATCCTGCAGGACAATATGGCTTGGAAGCAGCATTTCGTTCGGTATTTCCTATACAAAGTTACAATGGCAATTCAGAATTACAGTATGTTAGTTATCGATTAGGTAATCCTAGTTTTAATGTTAAAGAATGTCACATGCGGGGCTTAACATATTCTGCCCCATTACGTGTGTATTTAAAATTATTACTTTATGCACGTGATTTGCATAGTCATAAAACAATAATAAAAGCGATTAAAGAGCAAGAAGTTTATATGGGTGAAATGCCTCTTATGACAGAAAATGGGACATTTGTAATTAATGGTACTGAAAGAGTAGTTGTCTCACAGCTTCATCGTAGTCCAGGTGTTTTTTTTGATAGTGATAAAGGTAAAAGTCATTCATCAGGGAAAATTTTATATAATGCACGTATTATCCCTTATCGTGGATCCTGGCTTGATTTTGAATTTGATCCTAAAGATCATCTATTTATACGTATAGATCGTCGTAGAAAATTACCTGTTACTTTGCTGTTACGAGCTATGAATTATTCTAATGAAGAAATTATTAATATTTTCTTTGAAAAAATATTATTTAAAATTATTAATAATAATAAATATAAAATGGAATTAATTCCTGAACGATTAAACGGAGAAATAGCTCTGTTTAATGTGACAGATAATAAGGGTAAAGTTTACGTAGAGAAGGGGCGACGTATTACTACCCGTCATATTCGTCTTTTAAAAAATTCAGGAATAAAAAATATTGAGGTACCAAATGAATATCTCATAGGTAAAGTAATTGCAAAAAATTATTTTGATAAAAAAACTGGAAATTTAATTTGTTTAGCTAATACGATTATTTCGCATGAAATCTTAGATCAATTTAATCAATCTGAACATAAAGTTATTGAAACTATCTTTACTAATGACCTTGATCAAGGACCTTATATTTCTGAAACATTGAAAGTGGACCCTACAAATGATCGAGTAAGTGCATTAGTGGAAATATATCGTATGATGCGGCCTGGTGATCCTCCTACTGGAGAGGCTGCAGCTAATTTATTTGACAATCTATTTTTTAATCCTGATCGTTATGATTTGTCAGCTGTAGGAAGAATGAAATTAAATCGTTCTTTGAATCGTCAAAATATTGACGGATCAGGTGTATTGAATAATGATGATATAATTGAAGTCATTAAAAAATTAATAAAAATTCGTAATGGTAAAGGAGAAATAGATGATATAGACCATTTAGGTAATCGTCGTATTCGGTCTGTTGGAGAAATGGTGGAAAATCAATTCCGTATGGGCTTAGTACGTGTAGAACGATCAGTAAAAGAAAGATTATCTATTGGTGATATAGATCATTTAATGCCACAAGATATAATTAATGCTAAACCTATTTCTGCAGCTATAAAAGAATTTTTTGGTTCAAGTCAGTTATCCCAATTTATGGACCAAAATAATCCTCTAGCAGAGGTAACACATAAACGCCGTATTTCAGCTTTAGGACCAGGAGGTTTAACTAGAGAAAGAGCTGGATTTGAAGTAAGAGATGTTCACCCTACCCATTATGGTCGAGTATGTCCTATTGAAACTCCAGAAGGACCTAATATTGGTTTAATTAATTCTTTATCTGTTTATGCACAAACAAATAAATATGGCTTCTTAGAAACACCATATCGCCGAGTAATTAATGGTATAGTAACAGATGAAATTAATTATTTATCAGCAATAGAAGAAGGTAATTACGTTATTGCACAAGCTAACACTACATTAGACAGTAATGGGGCTTTTCTTGATGATTTAGTCATTTGTCGTAACAAAGGTGAATCAAGTTTATTTAGTAGTAATAAAATTGATTATATGGATGTAGCTCCTCAGCAAGTAGTATCTGTTGGTGCATCATTAATACCGTTTCTAGAACATGATGATGCTAATCGTGCTTTAATGGGAGCTAATATGCAACGTCAAGCAGTGCCAACATTACGTGCTGATAAACCTTTGATTGGAACGGGAATGGAACGTACAGTAGCTATTGATTCAGGTGTAACTGTTATCGCTAAGCGGGGAGGTATCGTTCAATATGTTGATGCTAATCGTATTGTCGTTAAAGTTAAAGAAGATGAAATAGATAATGGTGATAGTACTATAGATATTTATAACTTAGATAAATATACTCGTTCTAATCAGAATACTTGTATTAATCAAAGACCTTGTATTTCTTTAGGAGAAGTTATTGAACGTGGTGATGTCCTTGCTGATGGACCATCTACTGATTTAGGTGAATTAGCATTAGGACAAAATATGCGCGTTGCCTTTATGCCGTGGCATGGTTATAACTATGAAGATTCAATTCTTATTTCTGAACGTGTAGTTCATGAAGATTTATTTACCACAATTCATATTCAAGAACTTTCATGTATTGCTCGTGATACCAAATTAGGTGCTGAAGAAATTACCGCGGATATCCCTAATGTAGGTGAATCTGCTCTTTCAAAATTAGATGATGCAGGAATAGTTTATATTGGAGCTGAAGTATCTGGAGGTGATATTTTAGTAGGAAAAGTAACTCCAAAAGGAGAAACACAACTAACACCAGAAGAAAAATTATTACGGGCTATTTTTGGTGAAAAAGCATCAGATGTTAAAGATTCTTCATTACGTGTACCTAATGGGGTTTATGGAATAGTTACTGATGTACAAGTATTTACTCGTGAAGGTATAGAAAAAGATAAAAGAGCATTAACAATAGATAAAATATTAATAAATAAAGCACAAAAAGATTTACAAGAAGAATTACAAATTTTAAAATATGCTTTTTTTTCTAAAATACAAAATTTATTATTATTATCTGGCGAAAAAGAAGATAAAGAATTATGTACTTTAGAACGTGAATCTTGGGGCAAAATAAAATTATTAGATGAAAATTACAAAAATGAATTGAAAGAACTTATTAAAGAATTTGATTATTTGAAATATGAATGTGAAATAAAATATGAAGAAAAACAGCAAAAAATTTTTCAAGGTGATGATTTATCCCCAGGAGTATTAAAAATTGTTAAAGTTTATCTAGCTGTAAAACGTCAAATACAACCAGGGGATAAAATTGCTGGTCGTCACGGAAATAAAGGTGTGATATCTAAAATTAATCCTATAGAAGATATGCCGTATGACGAAAACGGAATACCAGTTGATATAGTATTAAATCCATTGGGTGTTCCATCACGTATGAATATTGGACAAATTCTAGAAACTCATTTAGGTATGGCTGCTAAAAGTATAGGCGATAAAATTAATCTAATGTTAAAAAAACAAGAATCAGTAACTGATTTACGTAAATTTATCCAAAGCATTTATAATGTTGGAATGAATTTAAGAAAAAAAATAGATTTAAATTTATTTTCTGATGAAGAAATATTGCAATTAGCAAATAATCTTAAAAATGGTATGCCAATTGCAACCCCGGTTTTTGATGGTGCAAAAGAAAGTGAAATAAAAGAGATGCTCAAATTAGTTGATTTACCAACCTCAGGGCAGATAACTTTATTTGATGGACGTACTGGTGAAAAATTTGAACGTCCAGTAACTGTTGGTTATATGTATATGTTGAAATTGAATCATTTAGTTGATGATAAAATGCATGCTCGTTCTACTGGATCTTATAGTTTAGTTACTCAACAACCATTAGGGGGGAAAGCACAATTTGGTGGTCAGAGATTTGGTGAAATGGAAGTTTGGGCGCTAGAAGCATATGGTGCTGCTTATACTTTACAAGAAATGTTGACAATAAAATCAGATGATGTCCATGGTAGAACTAAAATGTATAAAAACATTGTTGATGGTAACCATCAAATGGAACCAGGTATGCCAGAATCATTCAATGTGCTATTGAAAGAAATACGATCACTTGGAATAAATATAGAATTAGAGGATGAATCATCATAGAATGATTAGATTAACTATACTCTCGACTGGAGTTTATTTATTGTGAAAGATTTATTTAGATTTATAAAAGCACAAACTAAACATGAAGAGTTTGATGCAATTAAAATTTCACTAGCTTCCCCAGATATGATTCGTTCCTGGTCTTTTGGAGAAGTAAAAAAACCAGAAACTATTAATTATCGTACATTTAAACCAGAGCGTGAGGGACTTTTTTGTGCACGGATTTTTGGACCAATTAAAGATTATGAATGTTTATGTGGAAAATATAAACGATTGAAACATCGTGGAGTAATATGTGAAAAATGTGGGGTTGAAGTAACACAAACTAAAGTACGACGTGAACGTATGGCACATATAGAATTAGCTTCGCCTACAGCTCATATTTGGTTTTTAAAATCATTACCTTCACGCATTGGTTTATTACTAGATATCCCACTTCGTGATATAGAACGGGTTCTCTATTTTGAATCATATGTTGTTATTGATGGAGGTATGACTAATTTAGAACGTGGGCAAATATTTACAGAAGAAGAATACCTAGATGCTTTAGAGGAATTTGGAGATGAATTTGAGGCAAAAATGGGAGCCGAAGCTATTCAAGATCTATTAAAAAATTTAGATCTTGAACAAGAGTGTAATCTATTACATGAAGAATTAAATGGTACTACCTCTGAAAATAAAAGAAAAAAATTAACTAAACGAATTAAGCTCTTAGAATCTTTTATCCATTCTGGTAATAAACCTGAGTGGATGATATTAACGGTATTACCAGTATTACCTCCAGATTTACGGCCATTAGTACCATTAGATGGCGGAAGATTTGCTACATCGGATTTAAACGATTTATATCGTCGTGTTATTAATCGTAATAACAGATTAAAACGACTACTAGATTTAGCAGCACCAGATATTATTGTGCGTAATGAAAAAAGAATGTTACAAGAAGCGGTAGATGCGTTATTAGATAACGGTCGTAGAGGCCGTGCAATTATAGGTGCTAATAAGCGGCCCTTAAAATCTCTTGCTGATATGATTAAAGGTAAACAAGGAAGATTTAGGCAAAATTTATTGGGAAAACGGGTAGATTATTCTGGTCGTTCTGTTATTACAGTAGGTCCATACTTACATTTACATCAATGTGGCTTACCAAAAAAAATGGCTTTAGAATTATTTAAACCTTTTGTTTATGGACAACTAGAATTACGTGGATTAGCTACCACTATTAAAGCCGCAAAAAAAATGGTAGATCGTGAAGAAGCTGTAGTATGGGATGTTCTTGATGAGGTAATCACTGAACATCCGGTATTACTCAATAGGGCTCCTACATTACATAGATTAGGAATCCAAGCATTTGAACCTGTTTTAATTGAGGGTAAAGCTATTCAACTACATCCTTTAGTATGTGCAGCCTATAATGCAGATTTTGACGGAGATCAAATGGCAGTTCATGTACCGTTAACTTTAGAAGCCCAAATCGAAGCTCGTGCATTAATGATGTCAACAAATAATATTCTTTCACCAGCAAATGGGGAACCTATTATTGTTCCATCTCAAGATGTAGTTTTAGGGTTATATTATATGACTAGAGAAAAAGTAAATGCTAAAGGTGAAGACATGGTATTAACTGGACCTAAGGAAGCAGAACATGTATATCGTATTGGCTTAGTAGAATTACATGCTCGTGTAAAAGTTAGAATTAAAGAATATATATTAGATTCTGCTGGGCAGAAAAAAGAGAAGATTAGTATTATTAATACTACTATTGGACGTGCAATTTTTTGGCTGATTGTACCAGCCGGACTACCTTATTATCTGGTTAACCAACCTTTAGATAAAAAAGCAATATCAACAATATTAAATACATGTTATCGTCTTCTTGGATTAAAAGAAACTGTCATTTTTGCTGATCAGATTATGTATGCTGGATTTGCTTATGCAGCACGTTCTGGTTCATCGGTAGGTATAGATGATATGGTTATTCCACTTAATAAAGAAGAAATAATTGGAGCTGCAGAAAATGAAGTTGCAGAAATTCAAGAGCAATTTCAATCAGGATTAGTGACTGCAGGTGAACGATATAATAAAGTAATCGATATTTGGGCAGCTGCAAATGAACGTGTAGCTAAAGCTATGATGGAAAATCTTTCAACTGAAATGATTATTAATCGTCTTAATCAAGAAGAGAAACAGACATCATTTAACAGTATTTTTATGATGGCTGATTCTGGTGCACGTGGTTCAGCAGCTCAAATTAGACAATTAGCTGGTATGCGTGGTTTAATGGCTAAACCAGATGGTTCTATTATAGAAACACCCATTACAGCTAATTTTCGTGAAGGACTTAATGTCCTACAATATTTTATTTCTACACATGGAGCTCGTAAAGGCTTAGCCGATACAGCATTAAAGACAGCTAATTCTGGATATTTAACTCGTCGTTTAGTTGATGTAGCACAAGATTTAGTAGTAACTGAAGATGATTGTGGCACAAAAGATGGTATTTGGATGAGTCCAGTAATTGAAGGTGGAGATGTTAAAGATTCTTTAAGAGAACGTGTATTGGGACGGGTTACAGCTCAAGATATATTACACCCCGATACTCAAAATCTTTTAATAGCACGTAATACATTATTAGATGAACAGTTATGTGAATTACTAGAAAATAATTCTATTGATAATGTTATGGTTCGTTCAGTAGTGAATTGTAAAACTAATTTTGGAGTTTGTGCATATTGTTATGGCCGTGATCTAGCCCGAGGACATTTAATTAATAAAGGTGAAGCAATTGGAGTAATTGCAGCCCAATCCATTGGAGAACCAGGAACTCAACTTACAATGCGTACGTTTCATATTGGAGGTGCAGCTTCTCGTTCTGCAGCTGAATCCAGTATTGAAGTAAGAAATAAGGGACGAATTAAATTAATAAATGCAAAATATGTAACAAATTCGCAAGGCAAATTGGTAATTACTTCTCGTAATGTAGAATTAAAAATGATTGATGAGTTTAATCGTACTAAAGAAAGTTATAAAGTCCCATATGGCGCAATTATGGCTAAAAATGATGGAGAACTAATTAATAGTGGTGAAACAGTAGCTAATTGGGATCCACATACAATGCCTATTATTACAGAAGTAAGTGGTTTTATTAAATTTACTGATATGATTGATGGTCAAACCATTACTCGTCAAACAGATGAATTAACAGGATTATCATCTATAGTCATATTAGATACAGCAGAACGTACTGGTGGTAAAGATTTGCGACCTTCAATAAAAATTGTTAATCAAAAAGGTAATGATGTTTTTGTTACTGGAAGTGATACACCTGTCCAATATTTCTTACCAGGTAAAGCTATTCTTCAATTAGAAGATAATGTATGGGTAGGAGCTGGTGACACACTTGCACGTGTCCCACAAGAATCTGTAGTTACTAAAGATATTACAGGAGGATTACCTCGAGTAGCTGATTTGTTTGAAGCACGTCGACCCAAAGATGCTGCTATTTTAGCAGAAATAAGTGGGATAATTTCTTTTGGGAAAGAAACTAAAGGTAAAAGACGTTTAGTTATAACACCATTAGATGATAATACTCCAACATACGAAGAAATGATTCCTAAATGGCGACACTTAAATGTTTTAGAAGGAGAACGAATCGAACGAGGTGAGATTATTTCTGATGGACCAGAGTCACCACATGATATTTTACGATTACGTGGTATAGATGCTGTTACTAAATATATCACCAATGAAGTACAAGAAGTTTATCGTCTACAAGGAGTAAAAATTAACGATAAACATATAGAAGTAATTGTGCGTCAGATGTTAAGGAAAATTACAGTAAAAGAATCAGGAAATACTAATTTTCTGAAGGGTGAGCAAGTTGAATATTCTCGTTTAAAAATGATTAATAATAAATTACATAACCAGGGTATGGTTGGGGCGAGTTATATACGTGATTTACTTGGTATTACTAAAGCATCATTAGCTACCGAATCTTTTATTTCAGCAGCCTCATTTCAGGAAACAACACGTGTATTAACAGAGGCTGCAATTGCAGGTAAAATTGACGAATTAAGGGGACTAAAAGAAAACGTGATTGTAGGTCGATTAATTCCGGGAGGTACTGGTTATGCCTATCATAAAGGTAGACTATTACAGCGTCTAAAAAACAGTAATAATAATAAAAGGTCAAAAATAGGCTTGAGTGTAGAAGAAGAAGCTACTGCTAATTTAGCAGAATTATTAAAAGCTGATGATAATAATATTCCTGGTCCGTCTAATTGTTCTTCGGCAAGTGATTAGTTTAGTAAATAGTAGGAAGGAGTAACAATCAATAATAGTTACTAATACTAAATCAAAAAGTATGGATTATAATTGGTAGTTGATAGATCTTATGCGTACAAGTAAATATCCATTGTTTACATTGAAAGAAATATCTAAAGATACTGAGGTAATTAGTCATCAATTAATGTTACGTGCTGGGTTAATACGGCAGGTAGCATCTGGTTTATATACCTTCTTACCTACTGGTATGCGTGTACTTAGAAAAATAGAAAAGATTATAAGAAAGGAAATGAATAATATAGGAGCTATAGAAATTTATATGCCAATGGTACACCCAGCTGAAATTTGGCAAAAAAGTGGCCGCTGGCAAGAATATGGTCCAGAATTATTACGTTTTAATGATCGTAGTAATAGTAAATTTGTACTAGCTCCTACACATGAGGAATTAATTACAGATATAATGCGTACGGAATTAAGTTCTTATAAGGAATTACCTTTAATTTTTTATCAAATACAAACAAAATTTCGTGATGAAGCTCGACCACGTTTTGGTATGATTCGTACCAGAGAATTTATTATGAAAGATGCCTATTCCTTTCATATTAATCAAGAATCATTGCAAAATACTTATACATTAATCTATAATGCTTATGATCTAATTTTAAAAAAATTAGGATTAAATTATCGCGTAGCACAAGCTGATAGTGGCTCGATAGGAGGTAAAATTTCCCATGAGTTTCATGTATTGGCCAATACTGGTGAAAATATATTTTTTTCTTCTAAACCTAGAACTATTATATCTTCTCTTCAATATTCGAATCATCAACTACTTAAAAAAATTCATATTCCTAAAAATAAAAATATTACTTCTGTAATGAAAGATTATTCAATTTCGCTTGACAATGTCATCAGAACAATATTAGTAAAAGCAAATAAAAAAAGTAGTTATAAATTTATAGCATTATTAATACGTGCAGATCAGGAATTAAATATTCTCAAAACTGAAAAATTAGATGTGGTTGATAAACCTTTAACTTTTGCAAGTCAAAAGGAAGTACATGTTTTAACTGGAATTGATATGTGTTTTCTAGGGCCAATAAAACTAGCATTTCCTCTTATAGCTGATAAAAGTGTTATTACTTTACGCAATTTTTGCGCTGGAGCTAATATTGAAAGTACATATTATATTGGTATTAATTGGAACCGTGATTTACCTTTACCTCAAATAGCAGATATTTGTAATCTAACATACAATAGTTCTTCTTATTCAATTAATAATATTAAAAATAAAAATTTTACATTACATCGTAGTATAGAAGTGGGACATATATTCCAAATTGGAAGCAAGTATTCCAAAGCAATGAATACAACGGTCCAAAATAAATTTGGACATCATCAAAATTTATATATGGGCTGTTATGGAATAGGATTATCTCGTATAATAGCTGCAATTATTGAGCAACATCATGATGTTAATGGTATCATATGGCCAAAAATAATATCACCATTTGAATTAGCTATTTTACCAATAAATTTTCATAAATCTAATAATGTAAAAACATTTGCAGAAAATATTTATACATTAATGTCTACTCATGGTATTGATAGTATTATTGATGATCGCAATATAAAGATAGGTGTAATGTTGAATGATATGGAACTAATAGGTATATCAAATTTAATTATCATTAGTGATCGAAATTTGGCAAATAATACTGTTGAATTTATTACAAGATGTAAAGATAAAAAAGAAATCTCTATGATTCATATTAAAGATATTAATAATTTTATTTTTAATAAAATCAAAAATGATTTATTGAGTCCAATTTAAATACCATATTTTACCCCGATCTTTAGTTTTTGTAGGCGCTCCTTCTTGAGTTACAAAAACACCTATTGCTGCTATTAATTTTTCGTTATAAAAAATAAAAGGTATTTGTTTTCTCCTCCAGGGAGGAATTGCAAATTCTTGCCATATTTTTTTTAGTAACCGTTTACCTCTAGTGCGTTCTAAGATGGAAATTTTTCCTTTAGTTTTTATTTTAAACTGTATAGTAACTTTTTCTTCTTTATTAGGGGGTCTTATGTGTTGGACAACACCATTATTATTGTGATTTAAGTTAATAACTCCTAAATTATATGGTAATCTTATGGCATACCATGGATAATCCCATTTTATTACATAATCTTGCAAAGAAGAAGGTATAGGATTAATTAAATAAATAGCTTGGCGATAACGTCGTACGTTAAAATTACCAATTTTTACACAGGGATAAGCATCTTTACGACTACATATTAATTCTTGCCAAATACATTTAATAACTTTATATGATGGCCTAATACTTTTTTTTAGGGTAAGCCATCGACGAATTATTCCATAACTATATATTTCTTGCCTATAATTGAGTAATGTATCTATACGTAGAGATCCATCAGATTGAATTAGTTTCTTTAAATCTTTAAATAAAAAGATATTTAATAATTTTTCTTGATCTGCACACCATTTTGCACTACGTGCAACTACTTTACTAAAATATGGCCAGCGACTAATTAGTAATGGTAATATTTTTATACGTAAAAAATTACGATCAAAAGTAGTATGATAATTTGTATCATCAATAATCCAACGAAGCTGATGTTTTTTAGCCCAATATTGAATTGTTTTTTTACTTTGATTTAAAAATGGTCGTAGTAATAAATTATCACCAATAACTTTAATTGAAGGCATAGCTGCTAATCCAGTAGGTCCACTGCCACGTTTTAAAGCTAAAAAAAAAGTTTCACATTGATCATCTAAATGATGTGCAGTTAATAACGTTTCTCCTTTTAATAAATAATTTTGCAAAGCACTATAACGCGCTTGACGTGCAGCTGCTTCAATTCCATGTCTTTTTTTTAATTCTTCATCTATTTGAATCTTGATTGTTATGAATGGTATTTTCCATTCTAAACATTGTTGCGAACAATGAAACTCCCAAATATTGGCATAATTACTTAGACCATGATTAACATGAATTGCTCTTATATTTAATCCATTAATATATTCACGTAATTGCATAAGTTGATGTAATAAAACAGTGGAATCTAGGCCGCCACTATAAGCAAGTACAATATTTGTATATCCTTTTATTTTTTCTTCTAATTCATCTAATATAGATTTAGGTTTTTTTGGATCAAAAGAAATCATTTAATATCAATTAAATAAATTTTTTTAAATTATTAACAATTATAAGTGATTAATTATTAATCAAATTCTAAAATAACGTTATTAAATCCTAATAAGGCACGTAATTCATTAATTAAATAATTGTTAATTGATACTTGCCATATGGTACTTAATCGCATATTTACCTGAACAATACTATTGCTATAATAAAAATATACTGGAACTGTACCAGTTTTATATTTTTCTAGACATTGAATTATATTATTTATAATTTGTTTATTTAAACTTTGGTGATTAATTGCAATTGCTAATCGACGAGTATATTTTTGACGAGCTTCATTAATATCTATTAATTTATTAGCAATAACGATCATTTGTTTGCTAAATTTATCAAAATGATTTTTTCCACTTACAATTAAAATCTTATCTTTTTCTAATAAAAATTTATATTTTTTAAATACATTTGCAAACAAAATAATTTTTATGTCACTAGACATATCATATAATCTAATTATACCAATATAATTTCCCATTTTTGTAAATTTCGTACTAGTAGAGATTACTATGCCGGCAATTTTGATAAATTGATCAGATGTAAGTGAATGTATATCTTTTAATCTTAGTCCTTTTGTATAGTATTCTATTTCTTTAATGTATTGTTTAATGGGGTGACCACTAATATACATGCCCAATGTTTCTCGTTCTCCTGACAATATCATATCTTTTGTCCATGGCCTAACATTATTTGAATAAATAGGGGTAATGTCATTAATATTAAAGATATCTTTTTGGCCATATCGTTTATTTTTTTTCTTTTGATTCGCAACTTTTAAGGCAGTCTCTATATTATGTAACATTACTGCACGATGAGGGCCAAGATCATCAAAAGCACCAGACATAATTAGTTTTTCTAATACACGACGATTAATTTTATTTGTATTTGTACGGAGACAAAGATCAAATAAGTCACTAAAATATTTCCCTTTTTGATCTCTTGCTTCAATAATAGCTTCTATTGGTCCTTTACCTACACCTTTGATTGCTCCTAACCCATATACGATATTTCTATCATCATTTACATGAAAATAATACATTCCTGTATTTATATTTGGTTTTAAAACTTTTATTCCAATACGTGCACTTTCCTTTACTAATTCTACTATTTTTTCAGTATGAACCATTTCTGCAGTCATAACTGCAGACATAAATTCTGCTGGATAATGAGTTTTTAACCATAATGTTTGATAAGATATTAACGCATAAGCTGCAGAATGTGATTTATTAAATCCATAACCTGCAAATTTTTCAACTAAATCAAATATTTTCATTGAGAGTTCAGCATCAATACCTTTTTTTTTAGCTCCTAGACGAAAAAAAGAACGTTGCTGTGCCATTTCTTCTTTTTTCTTTTTACCCATAGCAAGTCTTAATATATCAGCTTGACCTAAGGTATAATCTGCTAATACCTGAGCAATTTGCATTACTTGTTCTTGATATAGAATAATGCCATATGTTGGAGCTAACACTTTTTTTAATAAAAAATGTTGCCATTTCCTATCAGGAAATGCAATATTTTCACGTTTATGTTTACGATTAATGAAATTATCTACCATGCCTGAATGTAATGGTCCTGGTCTAAATAATGCTACAAGAGCAATTATATCTTCAAAAGAATCAGGTTTTAATCTTTTAATTAAATCTCTCATTCCTCTAGATTCTAACTGAAAAATTGCTGTTGTTTCTGTTTGTTGTAACATGGCAAAACTTTTTTTATCGTCCAATGGAATAGTATCTATCTTAATAGGACAATATCCTTGTTTTACACGTAGTTTGTTAATCATTTTTAATGCCCAATGAATAATTGTTAAAGTTCGCAGACCAAGAAAGTCAAATTTAACTAATCCTACATATTCAATATCATTTTTATCAAATTGTGTAACCGGATGGTTACCATTTTCATCACAGTAAATAGGAACAAAATCAGTAATTTTTGTGGGAGCAATTACTACACCACCAGCATGTTTACTTACATTGCGGGTTACTCCTTCCAATTGACAGGCTATATCAAGTAATATTTTGACTTCTTCATTTGAATTATACAATTCAACTAATCCTGTAATTTTAAAAGCTTTTGCTAATGTTATGTTTGGATTTGAAGGTATAAGCTTGGCAATACGATCAACAAAACTATAAGAATAACCAAGTATTCTGCCAACATCTCGAATTACTATTTTTGCTGTCAAAGTTCCAAAAGTAATAATTTGGGCAACAGCTCCACGTCCATAAGTATGTATCATATGTTCAATAACTTGATCACGTTTTTCCATACAAAAATCAATATCAAAATCAGGCATAGAAACTCTTTCTGGATTAAGGAAACGTTCAAATAATAAATCGAAAGCTAAAGGATCAATATCAGTAATTTTTAATACATAGGCCACTAAAGATCCAGCACCAGAACCTCTTCCTGGCCCAACTGGAATATTATTATTTTTTGCCCATTGAATAAATTCCATAACAATAAGAAAATATCCAGCTAATCCCATTTTATTAATTACTTCTATTTCCATTTCTAATCGTCTTTCATATGTAAGTCGTTTTTTATTACGAACAGTTTTCTTAGGAAATAAAAAATTAAGACGTTGTTCTAAACCTTGTTGTGATTTATCCCGAAAATATTTTTCAATACTTAATGATCCCGTAGGAAATTGAGGAAGAAAATATTCATTTCCAATATTTAAAGTAACAGTACAACGTTTTGCAATTTCTATAGTGTTTTCTAATGCTTCGGGGATATCAGAAAACAGATGACACATTTCTTCTATACTACGCAGATACTGCTGTTGACTATATTTACTAATATGTTTAGGATGATTGATAGGAATACCATTATGAATAGCAACACGAATTTCATGTGCATAAAAATCTGATGGTTTAATAAAACAAACTTCATTAGTTGCTACTACAGGTAAGTTTTCATTGATAGCAAAAGAAATCACCGTTTGTAAATAATTTTCTTCATCTCGACGTCCAGTACGGATTAATTCTAAATAATAACGATCTGGAAAATATTTTTTATAAAAAGATATTTTTTCTAAAACTAGATGTTGATTTCCTTTTAAAATACTATCTCCAACATCTCCATTAACACCTCCTGAAAGTAAAATTAAACCTTCAGCAAATTCAATTAACCAAGAATATTTTATGATCGGTCCTTTTACTACACTAAAACCATTTTGGTAAGAACGTGAAATAAGAAGAATTAAATTCTTATATCCAGTATTGTTCATTGCTAACACAGTGATTTGAGAAATATCATTGTTATGAGCAATTTGAAAATCACTACCTATAATAGGTTTAATACCTACTTCATGTGCATACATATAAAACTTTATTATACCAAAGATATTTGTGAAATCAGTGATTGCTATAGCTGGCATTCCCAATTTTACCGTTTGATTAACTAACATGGTAACTTTTGCTAAACCATCTCGTAGAGAATAGTCACTATGGACACGCAGATGAATAAATTTAGGTGCATTCATATTTTTATTTTTTTTAAATAATATTTGAAGATATATAACATGTAAAAATCATTAATTTTGTCCATTACAAACAAATGTATCGTAATTTTATTTATTAGAAAAGTGATGACGAGCACACATAAGTAATGCTTTACATACTAACTGATTATTTACTTTAGCAAAAGTTCTAAAACAGGCTAGGCCCAAACATTTTTTAATTATTTCTACTTCTAAGATCATTTGATCACCAGGAGAAACTGTGCGCTTAAATCGTGCTTTATCAATAGCTGTTAGATAATATACTTCTCCCGGTAGTAATAAATTGCCTAGACTCTTAAATAAAAGAATACCTGTAGCTTGTGCCATAGCTTCAATAATTAATACTCCGGGGAAAATTGGTTTTTCTGGGAAATGTCCTTGAAAAAAAGGTTCGTTAAAAGATATATTTTTTAATGCTTGTAAATACTCACCTTTTCGAAAATTAAGAACCCGATCAATAAGTAAAAATGGAAATCGATGTGGTAATAACGTTAATATTTCTGCAAAATGCACAATTTGATCTTTAGTTTTCAAAGAACTATTTCCCATTATAATATAGTTTGTAATACTATTCACTTTTTACATAAAAAAACTAATTTCTTTTACTATTATCTAATTTGTTCCTATACTAAATTGAAAAAAATCAGTTTTATCACCATCATAATATTTTATAGGCTTAGAATAAGCTAATATTACTGGGCCTAATGGTGATATCCATTTTATTGTTATACCAGTAGAAATTCGAATTTTACTTATATTATTATAAGTAGGAAATTTATAATTTTTGTATTGTAAATAATTTTTCCAGTGGCTATTCCATATTGTTCCGGCATCAATAAATACTGAGAATTGCATAGAACCTATATAATTATTAGTTATAACAGGAGCAAGTAGTGCTAAACTTGTAATAAGTTTGCAATTTCCTCCTATTGCCTCTGTATTATAAAGACATATTGGTTGATGATCACATTTATGATATAATGAATTATAATATATAGCTTTTGGACTAACAGTATTTGTTCTGAATCCACGTAATAAAGATTTTATGCCACCTGCATAAAATTTTGCAAAAAAAGGATTTTCTTTACCAAAAAGACCATTAGTGTAACCAATATGCAATTCTCCTAAAATACTCCATTTATTATTTCCTTTTTTATATTGGTTTTTTAAAGGAAAATATTGTAAATAATCAAATAGTAATTGATAATAAATGTTATTAATACTAGGTACATACAATGTACCTTCCAAATTATTACTTTTCCCATATGTTGGAAATATATTTCTATCAATATTTTTATAGCTCCACCCATATTTAAAATTTAAATTATTTTCCATATATTTATTGTGCCAGGGAAAATAATTATTCGTTGTTATTATCCCCCGTGATTTTAAATATTGTAAAATAGTTATTTGGGGTGGTAAATTTAAGTAATAATTATGTGTTTGACCTATTGCCATGTTAATATAATTATTATGATTGAGGGGAATATTAAATTCTTCCTTAAAACCATAATTTTTATGCATATATTTATAAATGTCATTTCTAAAACTGTTATTTATGTTATAAAATAAATGTTTGCTAATACTAAGTTGTTTTTTAGTAAAAAAAGGATTTTTAAAGACTATTTCAGTATTACTTGTATAATTGCTTTTTCTACCAAAAAAACCAATCGAATAACTTGTACCTAGCAAATTATTTTCTAACATATTCAGTTGAAAATTAATATTTTTTGCTGGATTTAATCCAAAACCAACATTTACTGTTTCTGCATTACGTTCTTTAACATTATAGATTATATCTAATTGATTATCATCATTATTTTTTAATAATGGTCGTAGCATTACGTTAGTATTTTCAAAATAACCAATATCATTTAAATGATTTTGATCTTGAGTGACTTTAATACCATTAAATAATGTATTTTCTTTTTGCTGAATTTCCCGCCGTAAGACGATATCTTGAGTTCTATAATTTCCTTGAAAATAAATTCTATGTACATGATATTGCTTATGATGCTTTATATAGATAAAAATTGTTACTTTTTTAGTTAAATTATTAATTGTAGTAAATATATATATGTTAGGAAACGGATAACCATAAAATCCTAAAATATTTCTTAAACTAGCTTCTAAATGTCTAATTTTATTTAAACTATACCATTCTCCATTATGAACAATTGCAATTTTTTGTATTGTTTCATTTTTAATTATAAAATCACCAGTAATACTTACTGTTTTTAATTTATAACGATGTCCTTTATGAAAGTAGATATTAATATCTAAAAATTGTCTATCATGCTGGATTTTTTTAACTTTTATAGAAAAAATATTAAATTTGGTATAACCACAATTAAGATAAAAATTTACTAATTTGTTAATATTATTAATAAGAATATTTTTTTCATATCTAGGATAACCAATCAAATGGTACCACCATTGCAAATAATCTTTAATTATTATTTGTTTTTTATTTAAAAAATTTTTATCTAATATTTGAATTTTATTAATTTTTGTGAAGTCACCTTCATTTATAAATATTTTTATATCTACAAAATTATGTGGTAAAGATTTAACTATTGTTATAATTTTAGCATTATAATATCCTATATTAGAATAATAATTCTCTATAATTCCTTCAATGAAGGATATTTTCTCTGCATCTAATACTTCTCTTACATTTAAGTCATATTTTTTTAAAATATTCATAATTAGTTTAGTATTAACTATGTTATTCCCTAATAACATTATATTGTTTATAAGTGGACGTTCTTTAGTCTTAATTAACAAATTATTACCTTGACGAAATATTTGTATTTTTTCAAAATTTTTATTAGAAAATAAGGCCCTTATTGTATTTTGAATATCTTTTTTTGAAACTAAATCTCCAATGCGAATTGGTATGCTTAACATAGCAGTTTCTACAGTGATTCGATGTAATCCCTTAAATCGAATATCTTGTACTACAAAATCCTGTCCATAAGCAGTAGTACTGAATGTTATAAATAATAAAATTATTATTTGTTTTATTGTTGTCATATTTTTTTTAATTTTCATGGAAAAAATTTTTCATGATTTTTTTAAAAAAAATGATATATCGTTGAATAACGACATAATCATGAGTAAAAATAAGGAAAAAATACCAATGCGATAACAAATGTTATAAATTATATTATATAAAATTGGTGTTAATATACTTTCTAATATTAAAAATAGAAGATGTCCTCCATCTGATATGGGTAAAGGTAATAAATTTACAATACCAATATTAATACTGATTAAAGCTAAAAAAATAAATAAATAAATAAGCCCATATTCAGCTGATTTTTTAGCTGTTTGCGCAATTGAGATTGGACCCTGAATTATATTAATAATCTGTATTTTACCGAAAATAATTTTTTTTATTATATTTACATTAAAAATTAATAATTGTATTATTTTTTTAGTAGAAAGAGACAAAGCTGTAAATGGATTATATTTACGTACTATTTGATATTTATCAAATAATCTAATATGTGGCATTACTCCTATAAAATTTATATATTTTATTTTTGAAAAATTTGGTTTTATTTTTACTGTAAAATTACAGTATCCTCTTTTTATTAAAATTTTAATTATTTTATTTTGATTGTCATTAACAATTTTAATAAAATCTTTCCATCTATTTAAATATTGTCCATTTACTTTTAAGATCGTATCTCCTATTTTTAATCCAGCTTTACTGGCTGGTGAATCTGCTTGAATATTTACTAATATTGGTTCAATTTTAAAATAATAAGGGTAAATTCCAAGAGAGATAATTGGATCTTCATTAGCTAAATCTAAATACCAGTTGTGTAAATCTATTAATTTAGTAATTTCATGTGAAGATTTAATAGGTAAAAACCGTAGATTTATACAATCTCTTATTTTAGAATAAAGTGCCATACGTACATCATTCCAATCATATATTTTTACATTATTAATTGCTTTAAAATCCATACCTGGTCTTATTCCTGCTTTAAATGCTATTGATCCTTGTTTAACATCACTAACAATAGGAAGAATACTAGGTATTCCTATAACAAATAATAGCCAGTAAACCAGTATAGCAAAAATAAAATTAGCAATTAGTCCTGCACTAATAATTGCAGCTTGTTGTAAAAAAAATTTTTTTTCTGGCAGTATGGAATTGTCAGTTATTTTAACAAATCCTCCTAAAGGAATCATCGCAATAATATATTTTGTTCCACATTTATCATACCAAGAAAATAATTCCTTACCAAACCCTATTATAGAAAAAGACTGAATATGGACTCCACTACACTTTGCTATAAAAAAATGACCATATTCATGTACCGTAGTCAGTATAGAGATTGTAATGATAAAAATAATGATACTCCATAGTATATTATGGAACATAAATACCTCTAAGGAATTTGCAGGTGGTAAGATAGAACAATAAAATTATCACCTATCTAATTAGATTAGATAGCAGCTCTAATTAAGTTTATATTTAAAAAAAAATAGCTGATTGATAAGAGCAATAAAAGATAATTTTTTTCAAAATCTTTCTAAGAGAAAGATTATTCTTTATTTAAAATTTAAATACTAAAACATAGCTTCAAAAAATTGAGTAACCCAAAGTAAAATAGTATAAAAAATAACCAATTTTTTTATAATAAAAATTATAAAGAAAAAAATTCTATTTTTATTTATTAATAATCAAATATAGTTATAACTTTAATAATCATAAAATTAAATAAAAATATAAAACAATTATAAATTATAAATTTTTTATTATAAATAAATACAGCCAAAACGGCGCTCTCGTTGCGTAAAATGTTTTATTGCTAATGCAAAAATTTGTTCATTAAAATCAGGCCATAGTACATCAGTGAAATAAAATTCAGTATATGCTATTTGCCAAAGTAAAAAATTGCTTATGCGATGTTCTCCGCCAGTTCTTATTATTAAATCAACTGGAGCTACTTCATTTAAACAAACATATTTTTCAAATATAGATTCTTCTATTTGATTAGGATATAGAACTCCCTTTTGCACCAATTCAGCAATTTTTTTAATTCCATGAACGATATCCCAACGACCACTATAATTCACAGCAATATTAAGAACTAGTCCTGTATTATTTTTAGTTATGTTTTCAGCATTAACAATGCTATTACGCCAATTTTTCCTAAATCGAGTAATATCACCAATAAAACATAATCTTATATTATGTTGATGTAATTTTATTACATTAGAATTCAGTGCTGAAATGAAAAGTTTTAGTAAAGATATTACTTCTTGTTTTGGGCGATTCCAATTTTCACTACTAAAAGCATATAAAGTAAGCACTTCTAATTTATTTTGCACAGCAAAATTAATTGCTTTTTGTACTGATTTTATTCCTGCTTTATGACCAAAAAAACGTTTTTGACCTTTAAGATTAGCCCATCGTCCATTTCCATCCATAATAATAGCAACATGACGAATAAAATTAAATTTATAACTCACAGAGTTGATAATAAATAAAACGTATTTCGTTATACGAATAGTTTTATATTTTAAATGTTAATCTAGATTTTTTTAAAAAAAAATATTATTAAAAATAATAAAGAATTTTTTTTAAAAAATTATCTTTAGATAGTAAAAAATGATAATAAATTTGTTACATGAATACGTACTAATTTATCAATTATAATAACTTCTTCTATATTTTTAGGTGTTTGACAGGAAAATGAATTTAAAGATTCAGTTATTATTGCTGGAATAGCAGTAAATAATATCTTTCCTGAAAGAAAAGCACTTACTGCAATTTCATTTGCGGCATTGAGTATGATAGTAGCTACTATTCCTTTTTTATATGATTCTATTGCTAGCTTAAGACAAGGATAACGTTGGAAATCTGGTTTAGAAAAAGTTAATTGATTAATTTGGCCAAAATCTAATATTTTTACTTTAGTCTTTATACGCTGGGGCCATGCCATAGCATAAGCTATGGGTAACTTCATATCAGGGGAGCTAAGTAGTGCCAGGAAATTTCCATCAATATAACGTACCATAGAATGAATTATTGACTGTGGATGTATAATAATTTTTATTTGTATATCATTTGTCGAATTAAATAACCAACATGCTTCAATATACTCTAATCCTTTATTCATCATAGTAGCAGAATCTACAGATATTTTATCCCCCATTTTCCAATTTGGATGCTTACATGCTTGTTTAGGAGTTACCTGGTCATATGATGATATTGGTAAATGAGATAAAGGGCCTCCAGAACCAGTTAAAATAATACTATCAATGCCATGTTTAGTTAAAGATAAAGATGTATGACCTAATTGTTGTTGAATATTTATAGGTAATATTTGAAATATTGCATTATGTTCACTATCTACTGGTAATATTTGTGCTTTTGAAGTCAATAATGCTTCTTTAAAAAAATGACCACATATAACCAGAGCTTCTTTATTGGCTAATAATATTTGTTTCCCCGCGCGAATAGCAGATAGTAATGGAATTAATCCCGATGATCCAACAATAGCAGCCATAACTTGATCTATTTCATCTAATGCAACTAGATCACATGCTGCCTGTTCGCCCGATAAAATTTTTGTAGAAATATTCATTTGTTGTAAGTTCTGTTGCAATTTATATGCAGCTTTTTTATCATACATTGCAGCCCAACTTGGTTTAAAAATCTGACATTGTTCAGTCATTAACTCAACATTTGATCTTGCTACTAGAGCTTTAACTACAAACAAATGTGGATTTTCAGATACTATCTGAAGTGTTTTTTTACCAATTGACCCTGTTGATCCTAGAATTGTTAATTTTTTCATAATTACACTCAATCAATATTTATTACTAATAAAGTAATGATAATTTTTTTCAAAAATCAATCATATAAATATTTAAAATTTAGAATTCCATTAATTCTTTTACTTTATTTGACATAATTAAATCAACTTTTTTGATAAAATTATCAGTTATCTTTTGAATAATATCTTGTGTTCGATGTTCTTCATCTTCAGAAATATTATTTTTTTTTAGTAAAGATTTTAATGTGAGATTAATATCACGTCGAATATTACGCACAGCTATCCTACATTGTTCAGCTTCACGTTTAACTAATTTACTCAAATTATTACGCCGTTCTTCTGTTAAATAAGGAAACTTAATCCTAATAACAGAACCTGAAGTAATTGGATTAATACCAAGATCAGAGTTTATTATTGTTTTCTCAATTGTAGAAATTGAGGTCCTATCAAAAACCGTTAAAGCTAAAGTTCTTGAATCTTCAGTAACGATATTAGCTAAATTACGTAATGGTGTTGTTATTCCATAATAGTCTACATTTATAGTATCAATAAAATTAGGTGAAGCTCGTCCGGTATTAATTTTCTTCAATTTGAAATTGAATGCTAAAATACATTTTTCCATACGCATTGTGGCTTCTGTTTTAAATTTATTAATCACGTTAGTTATTTTCCCTTTCTTAAAAAGAATGTTGATATAAATAATAATATTATGGAGTAATTAATGTACCTTCATATTCTCCCATAACTATGCGTAATAAAGCACCTGATTTATTTATATTAAATACTTGAATAGGAATTTTATATTCACATGCTAATGTAAATGCAGTTGAATCCATAATATTCAATTTTTTGTTTAATACATCTTGGTAATTAAGTTTTTTATAAAGAAATGCGTCTGATATTTTAAATGGATCTGCTGAAAATACTCCATCTACTTTTGTAGCTTTTAAGATAATATCAGCTTCTATTTCAATTCCGCGTAAACATGCTGCTGAATCAGTTGTAAATAAAGGATTTCCTGTACCAGCCGAAAAAATTACTACTATGTTGTGACTCAACATATTAATGGCTTCTTTCCAATCATAATTATTGCAAATTCCCTTTATTGGAATAGCGGACATAAGACTGGTCATTATTTTATTACGATGAAATACATCTTGCATTGCCAGTCCATTAATTATTGTTGCCAACATTCCTATATAGTCACAAATAATATGATGAATACCAGTAGATGCTACTAAATAACTTCCCCTAAAAATATTTCCTCCTCCAATCACTATGGCAACTTGAATATTTAAATTAATAATTTCTTTTATTTCTTGTGCTATACGTTCCAGGGTATTTACATCAATCAATTTTTCCATACCCTGGAGTGCTTCCCCACTAATTTTAAGTAAAATCCGCTTATAAATTGGTTGCATCACTACCCCTATTCTATTTAATTTACCATAAATTGCCTGTTTTAATTGGATTAAATATCCTAAGGTTAATTGAAGATGAATTTATATTTCTTTAATATTTGCCACAAAGTTAATACTTTCCCCTAATTCAAAACGGATAAACTTCATTACTTGAATATTATTGATAGTTAATAATTCACCTACTGTTATTTTAGGATCAAAAATAAAACTTTGAGTGGTTAATGATATTTCCCTAATAAATTTATTCATACGTCCTTCAATAATTTTTTGAAAATAATCTATTTTTGATGGTTGTTGTTTTCTGAGAATTTCACGTTGAATTTTCATTTCACGTTCTCTTACTTCTATAGGTATTTGTTGTGGAGTAACGTATTCTGGATTACTAGCTGCAATATGCATAGCAATATGTTTACATAATTCTTTACGTGTATTTATTGAAGTAAGTACTATAACACCAATACGAAAATTATGGAGATAATAAGTAAGAGAATCTCCTTCTAAGAAGGCAATACGTCTAATATTAATATTTTCCCCAAATTTTGTTATTAAAGAAATTCTTTCTGTTTCAAATTTGGTATTCAGAATTTTAATATTGTTGATACGTTCAATAATTGCAGTATTAATAATATTAATACCAAATTCTATAAATTTTTTATTTTTACTTACAAAATCTGTTTCACAATTAAGTTCTACAATTACACCGTAATTATTTTCTATTTTTACTAGAATTATGCCCTCTAATGCTAAACGACCTTTTTTTTGATCAGCTTGTATTTGTCCTATTTTTCGCATGTAATCAATAGCTATTTCTATATCACCTTTAGCTTCAATTAATGCTTTTTTGCAAAACATCAAACCTGCTCCCGTACGTGCTCGTAACATTTTTACCATAGCAGAAGTGATATTTATCATTTTACTTTTACTCCTTATAATATATTATATAATATTTTTTTATTTAACTAATAGTATTTGCTTTTTCAATAAGCATTTTTTTTTCTGCCGAAATATGATTAGGATTTAATTGAATAGCCTCTGCTACTGCATGAAGATATAGCTTTATAGCTCGTGTAGCATCATCATTTCCTGGAATAACAAAATCAATACCATCGGGATCGGAATTAGTATCAACTATAGCAAAAATAGGGATTCCTAATTTCTTTGCTTCCTTAATAGCAATTTGTTCGTAATCAGCATCTATTACAAATAGTGCATCAGGTAATCCACCCATATTTTTAATACCTCCCAGACTATTTTCTAATTTAGCTAAATTACGATTACAAATAATTCCTTCTTTTTTAGTTAATTTTTCAAATGTACCGTCCTGAGATTTAATTTCAAGCTCTTTTAATTTTTTTATAGAAAGCCGTACTGTTTTCCAATTAGTTAGCATGCCTCCTAACCAACGATGATTAACATAATATTGTTCGCACTTATTAGCTATATCTTGGATAAGGTTACTTGCAGCTCTTTTAGTACCAACAAACAATATTTTTCCTTTACGATTGGAAATTTTTTTTAACTCAATCAGTGCTTCTTGAAATAAAAAAACAGTTTTTTCAAGATTAATAATATGAATTTTGTTACGAACCCCAAAAATATATGATTTCATTTTAGGGTTCCAATAACGAGTTTGATGGCCAAAATGTACTCCAGCGTTAAGCATATCGTGCATAGAAATAGTTTCCATAATTACCTCTTTATTATTAAACTTTATATTAGTAATATCCTACTACTAGGATAATAAGATTTATGTAAATTTAATACTAATTAAATTTAAAATAGAAAATTATTTACTGATTTTTAATATCAATGATTATATCAATTGTTATGATTATATTTTAATCTATAAAAATAAATTTTTACTATTAACAGATTAGTATTAATGATATTTTACTGTAATTGATTACTAACATTAAATATATGTCATGACACATTTTATAAAAAATAAAGAAGAAATTAACAAAATACGTATAGCTAGTCATCTAGCTTCTGAAGTTCTTGAAATGATTGCCCCATATGTAAAACCAGGGATCACTACTAGTGATTTAGATTTAATTTGTCACAATTATATTGTAAATAAACAACAAGCTATTTCAGGTTGTCTGGGATATCAGGGATTTCCTAAGTCTGTTTGTATTTCCGTGAATGATGTAGTATGTCACGGTATTCCAACAAATAAAGTTATTTTAATAAATGGAGACATTCTTAATATCGATGTTGCTGTTATAAAAAATGGGTATTATGGTGACACATCCAAAATGTTTATAGTTGGAAATACTACTATTCAAGGTAAGGCATTATGTCAAGTAGCTCAAGAGAGTCTCTATTTAGCTATAGGTTTAGTTAAACCTGGGATAAGATTGCACCTTTTAGGCCGGAAAATACAAAAATATGTTGAATCACATAATTTTTCTATTGTAAAAGAATATTGTGGACATGGAATAGGAAAAAAATTTCATGAAGATCCACAAATCCTTCATTATGAAGCTGATGATCACGGAATAATTCTTCAACCTGGTATGACTTTTACTATTGAACCTATGGTTAATGCTGGCGATCATCATGTAGTTACTATGAAAGACGGATGGACTGTAAAAACTAAAGACCGTAGTTTATCAGCTCAGTATGAACATACAATTACAGTAACAGAAACAGGTTGTGAAATCTTAACTATCAGGAAAGAAGAAGTTATTCCAAGTATAATTATACATCCTGAATACTAATTATTAATTATATATAATTAACGTGTCAACCATCAAAAGGAGTAATTACGCATAACCAACGTGGCATTTGTTCCACCAAAACCAAAACTGTTAGACATTACAGTCCTCAACGAATATTTTGTCATTTTAGTAATAATATTAACTCCATCTACTCTTGCTGCTGGATCTAAAGAATAGATATTAATACTTGGAGCAATAAAACCATATTCTAACATTATCAATGTATAAATAATTTCTTGTACTCCAGCTGCTCCTAAAGAGTGGCCTGTCATTGATTTAGTTGCTGATATAGGTAGAGGCTCTGTTTTTATTGCTCTAAAAACTTCACAAATTGCATTTAATTCTTTAATGTCACCTATTAGTGTGGAAGTACCATGAACGTTTAAATAATCAATAGTAGAATCAACATTTTTTAGGGCCATACGCATACATCGTACCGCACCTCCCCCAGAAGGAATAACCATATTTTCAC
This sequence comes from Candidatus Dasytiphilus stammeri, assembly GCA_041941745.1. Classification (GTDB taxonomy): domain Bacteria; phylum Pseudomonadota; class Gammaproteobacteria; order Enterobacterales; family Enterobacteriaceae; genus Dasytiphilus; species Dasytiphilus stammeri_D. Next base: position 232,017 of record CP145885.1, read on the forward strand.
CATCCGAATTGGCTCCATAACCAATTACTTCAGCATAAATATGAGCTCCTCTAGATAAAGCATGCTCTAATTCTTCTATTACTACTATACCTGCTCCACCTGCAATCACAAAACCATCCCGATTAATATCATAAACTCGGGATGCTTTCTCTGGCGATTTATTATATCTAGTTGATAAAACTCCCATCGCATCAAACTTATATGCTAATTCCCAGTTTAATTCTTCACTACCTCCAGCAAAAACAATAGTTTGTTTATTAATCTGAATTTGTTCAACAGCATTACCTACACAATGTGCAGACGTTGCACATGCAGAACTAATGGAATAATTTATTCCATGAATTTTAAAAGCAGTGGCTAAACATGCAGATATAGCTGATGACATAGTTTTTGTTACTATATAAGGACTTACGGCTTTAATACCACGAAAGCTACGCATAGCATCCACTCCTAATATTTCAAATCGAGAGGACCCATATCCCCCTCCGACAATTAGTCCAGTGCGTTCATCTGATATCATTTTTGATGTTAAACCAGAATCTATAATGGCTTCTTGCATTGAAATATAAGCATAAATTGAAGCATCATTCATAAAACGAATAATTTTGGGGGGAATAAAATCATAGCTTTCTCTACTATCCTTTTTTATATTCCCCCACACATGACTACGCATACCACAATTTTTTAATTCTTGTGAAAAACAAATTCCAGATTGACCTTTTTGAAGAGAAGAAAGTACTTCTTTTTTGTTATTTCCAATACTGGAAACAATACCTAACCCTGTAATTACAGCACGTTTCATTCATTACTCTCAATAAACATAATTATTGTATTTTTAATGCTTTCATTGTCCCTTTTGGCAGAATAGCAGAAACAAAATCACGTTTAATTAAAATTTTTGTTGTTTCATTTAACATAATAATAATATATCCTGTTTCTATTACTTTAGTAACTTCTCCTACTATTCCTCCTGTTGTCATTATTTCATCACCTTTAACGATAGATTCAATCATTTTTTTATGTTCATTTGCGGTTTTTTTTTGAGGCGTCCATATCATGGAATAGAATATTATTCCAAATATTCCTAACATTATTATCAAAGAATAAGGATTACCATGTATAGGCTGATGATTAGTAGCTGCTGCTATTGCTTCAGAAATGAGAATCATATTATTATTCCTGTTTTGATATATTTTTTTAAACCTATAAATATCTATTTATTAAATAGTTCTTTCATTTTTATAATTTTTAAAAAAATTCGTCACAAAGTGATCTAATCTTCCTTTTTCGATTGCTTTCCGTAAATTAAAAGTTAATCGTTGATAATAACGCAAATTATGAATAGTATTCAATCTTATACCTAATATTTCTTTACATTTATCAAGATGATGTAAATAGGCCCGACTATAATTATTACATACATAACAATCACACAGATTATCGAGGGGAGATATATCATTTTTATATTTCGCATTCCTAATTTTTATTATACCGTTTGTGACAAATAAATAACCATTTCTGGCATTACGTGTTGGTATTACACAATCAAACATATCAATACCATGATATACACCTGTTATAATATCTTCAGGTTTTCCTACTCCCATAAGATACCGAGGTTTATCATAAGGTAATTGTCTACATACATGATCCATAATATTAATCATATCTTCTTTAGATTCCCCCACTGCTAATCCTCCTATAGCATATCCATCAAATCCCTTTTTGGTAAGGTGTTTAATTGATATATCACGTATATCTTTATATATACTACCTTGTACTATACCAAACAATGCATTTTTATTTGCTAATAAATAAAAATGATTAGTACTACGTTCAGCCCACCGTAAAGACATTTCCATTGAAATTTTTGCTTTATCCCAAGATATTGGATAGGAAGTACATTCATCAAAAATCATCACTATATCTGCACCCAAATCAAATTGAATTTCCATAGATTTTTCTGGAGTGAGGAAAAAAATATCACCATTAATTGGATTTTTAAAAAAAACACCTTCTTCTGTTACTCGACGGATTTTAGCAAGACTAAATACTTGGAACCCACCAGAATCAGTGAGAATTGGCCCTTGCCATTGCATAAAATCGTGTAGATCACCATGCCTTTTTATAGTTTCTAACCCAGGACGGAGCCAAAGGTGAAAGGTATTAGCCAAAATAATTTGAGTACCTGTTTGGATAATTTCTTCATTTGTAAGACTTTTTACTGTTCCATAAGTACCAACTGGCATAAAAACTGGGGTATCTATTATTCCACGATTTAAAGTAATACGCCCACTTCTTGCATATCCATCTGTACTATCAATTTTAAATTTCAATTATTTTTTCTCTCCTAACTAAATTTCTTATTACTAAATTTAACAATAAATATTTATTTATCTATATTCCTTAATATATAGTGCATTTTAAAAATGGTAGTGTCGTAAAATGACGTATAAATATTTTTTATAAATAATCAATAATTATTACTTGCTAATATAATTGATATTATTAAATAATTTTATTATTATTTGTTATAATATTTTTTTATCTTTTTTTTGGAGTAACGATGTATGGTCTTAGTATCTAGACAATTTCCTGATTTTACCGCACCTGCAGTATTCAGTAATGGTGAAATCATTAAAGAATTTAACTTAAAAAAGTATATTAATAATAGAATAGCTGTTATTTTTTTTTGGCCTATGGATTTTACTTTTGTATGTCCAACAGAATTAATTGCTTTCAATAATCGTTATAATGAATTTGAAAAACGTGAAGTAAAAATAATTGGAATTTCTATTGATTCTGTTTTTGTACATCAAGCATGGCGTAATACCTCATTGGAACAAGGAGGAATAGGAAAATTAAAGTATCCAATGGTATCGGATATTAAACATGAAATTCAAAAAAGTTATGGTATTGAACACCAGGAGACAGGTGTAGCATTAAGAGCTTCTTTTTTAATAGATATAAAGGGTATTATTCGTCATCAAATTGTTAATGATTTATCATTTGGTCGTAATATTGATGAAATGTTGCGTATGGTAGATGCAGTGCAATTTAATGCATTACATGGAGAAGTATGTCCAGCTCAGTGGAAACATGGTAAACCTGGAATAATTACATCAAGAGAAAAAATTAATCAATTTATTAAGGAAAATTACGATAATTTGTAATTATAATTTTGTTTGTAAAATAATAAAATTTATAATTTATTTATCCTGGACCATAATTTAAAAATTATTTTTTTAAATAGTGGAAACTTATCATTCCATAATGATAAATATTTTTTACAAAAAATGTAGAGAATTAAAAGTAAATGAAAATTTTTTTTTCGAAAATTGTAGCACATCGTATTAAATTACAGAATATAGTTTCTAAGGTACTCCACCTAGCTAAAAAATTAGGTATGGATGGTGTGGAAGTAACAATTACCAAAAATATGGGTCTTAATATTAAGACACGTTATGGTAAATTAAATAATATTGAATTCAATAAGGATAACGGGCTAAATATTAATGTTTATTATAAACATCATATAGGTAGCGCGTTTTGTAACCAATTAAATTCAAATATTATAACAGATACTGTTTCTGCTGCCGCGGATATTGCTCGTTCTACTTCTAAAGATATCTGCCATGGAATTGCTGATTACGAGCTACTAGCTTTTAATGCACCGAATTTAGATTTGTTTCATCCAATCGATATAGATGCTCAAGAAGCTATATCTATAGCTTCTAGAGCAGAAACTGCTGCACTTAATACAGATAAGCGTATTATTAATACTGAAGGAGGAAATTTTAATATTTGTACAAGTATTAAAGTATTTGGTAATAGTAATGATATGTTACAAAGTTATTGTTCAAGTTATTATTATATATCAAGTTGTGTCATTGCTAAACAAAATAATAGAATGGAACGTGATTATGCTTGGACAGTAAGTAGAAAATTTACAGGATTACATTCTCCTGAATGGATAGGTAATGAATGTGCAAGACGTACTATATCACGATTAAATTCACGTAAAAAAATTACTATGAATGCTCCAATAATTTTTGCTGCTGAAGTAGCAGTAGAATTATTTTATCATTTAGCAGATGCTATTAATGGTAATAATGTCTATCGTAAAAAAACATTTTTAATTGATGCCTTAGGTAGGCAAATATTTCCCGAATGGTTATCTGTTGAAGAACAACCACATATATTGCAAGGGATTGCTTCTAAACCATTTGATAATCAAGGAGTACTAACTCAAAAAAATATGATAATTAAAAATGGTATTTTAAATACTTGGTTATTAAATAGTTATTCTGCAAGAAAGTTAAATATGAAAAATACTGGTCATTCAGGAGGAGGAATATATAATTGGTGTATTCATGTTACTGAATCTTATAATTTTACGTTTTCAAATTTATTAAAAAAAATGGATAAAGGATTAGTAGTTTATGAATTAATGGGACAAGGAGTTAATAATATTAATGGTGATTATTCACGAGGTGCTGTTGGCTTTTGGGTAGAGAATGGAGTAATTCAATATCCGGTAAGTGAAGTAACTATAGCAAGTAACTTACGTTATATGTGGGCTAATATTCAAGCTATGAGTAATAATGATATTGAAATACGAAGAAGTGTTCAATGTGGGTCACTATTGATTTCAGAAATGAAAATTGCTGGATTAAAAAAATAAATAGTATTAATGGCTAATAATTAGCTGACCTATAAGCCGGGTTCTGTCATGGACAATCATTCATCTAGCCTAGTAATCACTTACTAGCTCAAGCAGCCTACCAGAAATTCATAGTTATCTATTTAAGAGTACTATTCAGTACGGGCAATACTAAATTTCTATTTGGCCTTGCTCCGAGTGGAGTTTACAATGCCATGATTGTTACCAGTCATGCGGGGTGCTCTTACCACCCCATTTCACCCTTACCATTATTATTAAATATAAATAATAATGGCGGTATATTTTCTGTTGCACTAGTCGTAAGCTTACGCTTCCCAGGTGTTACCTGGCACCCTGCCCTTTGGAGCCCGGACTTTCCTCCTAGTAGATTATTTATTATTAATCTATGGCGACTGTCCAGTCAGCTAATTATTTCTTTTTTAATCTTAATTGGTAAAGTTTTTTTTTATTTATTGCATGTATTTTAGCTGTTAAAGCAACAGCTTGCTTAAAAGATAAATTTAAATTTGTTATTAATAATTCTAAAGTTTGTAATGCTATATTATAAACATTTTCCATCTTAATCTGAAAACCAGCAACAATAAGTACTATTTCACCTTTACTACGTGTAAGATCTTCCTGTAACCAGGTTATTATATTTTTAACAGTATTTCCATAAATTGATTCCCATTTTTTTGTTAATTCACGTGCTAAAACAATATAACGGGATTCTCCAAAAATTATAGTAATATCTTGTAAAGTTGCAAGTAAACGATGTTTTGATTCGTAAAAAATTATAGTACGTGGTTCATATACCAATTGTTCTAACCGATTACACCGAGCTATATGTGTAGCTGGTAAAAAACCTTCATAACAAAAACGATTAGTTGGTAATCCTGAAGCACTTAGAGCTGTAATAGCTGCACAAGCTCCAGGAATCGGAACAACCTGAATACCAAATTTATGACACGCTCGAACTAATTCATAGCCAGGATCGTTAATAAGTGGAGTCCCTGCATTAGAAACTAATGCAATATTGATGCAATGTTGTAATTTTTTAACAATTAATTTAGTTTTATCATGTTCATTATGAATATTTAACGAATATATTTGCGTCTTAATGTTAAAATGTTTTAAAAGAAAACTTGTATGTCGTATATTTTCTGCAACAATAAGTTGGACTTCTTGCAAGATATCTAGTGCACGTTGACTAATATCTTTTAAATTACCTATAGGAGTTGGAATAATATAAAGTTTACCACAACATATTGTGGTGGATTCTACATTTTTTATTTTTGGCCTCATTCTTCATCATCATTATTACATGAATGAAAATATTTAATATATATTGTAGTAACTTATTAAGATGCTGCTTCTTATAACTAGTATAATAACAGCATCTACATACATTTTTAATTAACTGATATAAATAATCAGTTATATTTTAAAATATTTAAAGAATTTCATAATCATGCGAGATATTTTAAAAAAAGCTATATAACGTCTTAAAGAACGGAAAAAAGTATTTTTTTTATAAAAAAAAATAGAAAATATACTACTAATTATGATTAGTATATATCTAAACTTCATAAATTTTCTTAATTTTCGGTCATAAATTATGAGAGTACTAATCAATTTTTTACATTCTTCAATAAAAGAACATCGTTGTTCTCTTATCATAGATAATAATTTATCCTTATTGTCTTGGATATTTACACATTGATGCATATTTTATTCTTCCTTAATAATTTTAATATCATTTTTAAATTCTTTATAAGTAGAAGAAAATAATTTTGTATTATTTATTTTAAATAAAGTCCAGTAACATAAACTAAATCCTATCAAAAATAAAATAATAGTAATCATAGTCATAATTAATAGACGATATTTTGGATTAATTATTGATATTATTACCAATAATAAGCTTATTAAACCAAAAGCAAAAAAAAGAATAGTAAATCCTATCATCATTAATAAATTTAAAATATTATTTTTACTTTCATGTAATTCAGTAAGGAATAAAATGATGCGAGTTTCTATGATATTAATTAAATTTTTAATAATTTGTTGACTGATAGAAATTAATCCTTTTTTATAACTACCGATATATTTATCTTGTTTCATAAATTAACGACGCATTAAAAATAGACCTAATAATAAACCTAGTGTTGTCCCAATACCAACTACCGCCCATGGTTTCTTATCTAATAATTTTTTGGTTAAATGAGCAAAATGACGACTTTGTTCTACTATATGTTCACTATAATCTCCTAAATAATTAATAGCTTTATCGAAAAATTTTTGGGTACTATAACGTAAATTTTCAATATTATAATTATTTTTATTTTTAGAATGAATTAATATCATTTCAAGCATAGAGATTAATTGTTTTAATTCTTTTCGTAAATCGGCCATATTTTTTTCAATCATAATATATCCTTTATTATATAAATAAAATAATCATTTATAATGATAGTAGTAAAAGAATTAAATCTCAAAAAAAAAATAAATAAATAATTCAGAATCATTTTATATTTATGAATATTTTTATAAAACAATAGAAAAATATATATCTAGAATTAAGCCAATAATTTCTTTAAATAGATATAAATATAGTGATTAATTTGCTTAGATTAGATGATATGCAACTAAAATAGTTTTTAGTTGGCGGAGGAGGAGAGATTCGAACTCTCGAACGGGTTTCCGTTTCCGGTTTTCAAGACCGGTGCCTTCAACCACTCGGCCACTCCTCCAAAAATAGATGTTAATAAAATAACATATGGTTGTTTTTTGTAAAGAAAATGATATAAAAAATTGATAATTCATATTAAAAAAAGGAAATAAAAATGTTTTTATCTGTTCTAAAAAAATCTAGAGATATACATGGGTTTTTAAAAAATATAGATGATTGGAATGAATTATTAGCAGAAGAGATAGCAAGAGAAGAGGTTATTAGCCTTAGTAAAGAACACTGGGAGATAATATATTTAGTACGTAAATTTTATTTAGATTTTAATAGTGTACCCACAGTACGCATGTTAGTAAAAATTATTCGCCATAAATATGGAGAAAAAAAAGGTAATAGTCGATATTTATTTCGTTTATTTCCTAAAGGACCTGCAGAACAAGTAGCTAAAATTGCTGGATTACCTAAACCAGTAAAATGTCTTTAATTATTAAATATATTCATAAATCAACATAAGTTGACTGATAATTATACAATTAATTAAGACGTAAAATGGGAATAAATAGGTTCATATAAATATTTTTATAGGATATATTGAAAATGATGGTAATCAGTAAGTTTGGTATAGGACAAAAAGTAAGACATAAATTATTTGGATTTTTAGGTGTAATTATAGATATTGATGTAGGATATTCTCTTGAAGCTCCTAAAATAGATAATTTTATTGAAAATAAAAAAAATTATAATACATCTATATGGTATCATGTCATCATGGAAGATGATGATGGAGAAACGATTCATACATATTTATCTGAAGACTTTCTTACATATGAAGTAGAAGAAGAACATCCAGATCAACCAAATATAGATGAATTAGCAACTTCAATTCAGCAACAACTTCGAACTCCACGTTCACGAAATTAACTCAATTAGTTATTGCTTAAATAATTTTTAAAAAGTAATATTTTATGTCTACCTCTGGTTAGAATAATTTTTTTATGGAAAATATTTAATATATATTTTTTTTAATAAGTTAAAATTAATTTAATGCACCCTCATTGATTTAATATAATAAGTTGAAATTATTTATTCAATATTTGTTGAACAACAGATAAATTTTTCAACCTCATCTACCATATTATGGTTACCTATAAATAATGGAGAATTTTGATGAAGCATATTGGGCTTTAAATCTAAAATAGGAGTAATGCCATTACTGGCTTTACCACCAGCTTGTTCTGCTAATAATGCCATAGGATTACATTCATATAATAATCGTAATTTACCTTGAGGATGAATATTAGTATTAGGATAAAGATAAATACCACCTTTGATTAAATTTCTATGGAAATCAGCAACTAGTGAGCCACTGTAACGTGAAGTATAAGGATGTTTTGTAACTTTAGTTTTTTCTTGACAAGATTTAATATATTTTTTAACCCCTAAAGGAAAATTAATGGAATTACCTTCATTAATTGAATATATATAACCTGTATTTGGATATCTTATTTTTTCTTTACTTAACCAGAATATACCTAATGATTGATCGTAAGTAAACGCATGTACTCCCCAACCACCAATAATAGTAAATACTAGGATTATTGATGATCCATATACAACATAACCAGCAGCTATTTGCTTTCTGCCTGGTTGTAAAAAATCATATTTATTAACTGGTGTTCCTAAGGGAGTTAATCGACGATAAATAGAAAAAATAGTACCTACTGAAATATTAACCCCAATATTAGAAGAACCATCTAATGGATCAAATAATATTATATATTTACCATTTTCTTTAAGAAAATGGTAATTTTCTTCTTCTTCTGAAGCAAGACCAGCAACTAATCCATGAGTATGTTCTGTCATAGCCCATTGAAGTGTTTGATTAGCAAATAAGTCAATTTTCAGTTGATTTTCTCCATGAACATTTTTAGTTTTATTAAATATTTTTTCATCTAATAACCCATATTGATTATTAATTTCACGATTAATAATCATTGCACTTAGTTTTATAGCATAAATTAATGCCATTAATTCCTCGTTAGCAATAGGGCCAGCATTTTTTTTACTAAGGATAAATTCTCCTAAGCTTTTCATAATATTCCTGATAATTAAAAGGTATATAATAAATGGACTATGAATTTTTTATTCAAAATTATAAAATTATGGGTTATTCTGAATAACGAGCAGTTACTTCATTCCAATTTACTACATTCCAAAATGCTTTTATATAATCAAGACGTTTATTCTGATATTTTAAATAATAGGCATGTTCCCATACATCTAATCCTAGAATAGGATAACCAAATATTCCTGTAATTTTTTCTCCCATTAATGGATTATCTTGATTGGCTGTAGCTACTATACTAAGACCAGTGCTTTTTTTTACTAACCATGTCCAACCAGAGCCAAATACAGCCATTGCAGAATTTTCAAATAATTCTTTAAATCTTTTAATACTACCAAAATTATCTTCTATGGCAATTTTTAATTTTCCTTGAAGAAATGTATTCTTTTTTAAACATTTCCAGAATATGCTATGATTAGCATGACCTCCAGCATTATTACGTAATACATTTTGTTTATCTTTGGGAATTTTATCTAAGTGCATTATTAATGTTTCAATAGAAACATTAGCAAATTCTGGTAAATCTTTTAGAACATTATTAACATTATTAACATAATTTTGATGATGTTTATTATAATGAATATTCATAGTTTCTTTATCAAAATAAGGTTCTAATGCATCATAAGTGTATGATAATATTGGTAATGAATAACTCATAGTTAATCTCCATAATTAATTATGGATATTATATCATATTCATTGAATCTTTGTAAAAAAATAATGATAATAGACATTAAAGATTATATTTCGCTATAATAATGATATTAGATAGTAAACAATCTCTGCTTGACGCAGTTACCATCCCATTATATGACAAAATACTTATTGAAGCTTCAGCAGGAACTGGCAAAACATATACTATTAGTATACTTTATATACGTTTATTATTAGGCTTGCGTGAAGTAAAAATAGATGATGTTCATGCTCCTTTAAGTGTAAATGAAATATTAGTAGTAACTTTTACTGAAGCGGCAACAGTATCTTTAAAAAATATAATTCGTTATAATATTCATGAATTTCGTATTGCTTGTATACGAGAAAATAGTAAAAATAAGCAATTTATGCGGCTATTAGCTGAAATTAATGATTTAAAAAAAGCAGCAGCTTTATTATTAATAGCTGAAGAACAAATGGACAATGCTGCTATTTTTACTATTCATAGTTTTTGTAAAAGAATGTTGTATTTAAATGCAATGGAAGCTGGAGTATGGATTGAACAAGAATTAATAGAAGATGATTATGAATTGCAAGAACAAAAAATTGTCGATTTTTGGAATCATCATTTTTCTTTACTACCAAAAAATATAGTTAAAGAAATATTAGAAGAATGGTCATCACCAAATGCATTATTAAAAATAATATCACCTTGGCTTAAGGGTGAAGTTCCTAAATTAAAATATCCAGTTAAGATAAAAAAAAATATTATTGAAGAATATAAAAATATTTTAATAAATATTGATTTCTTAAAAAAAGAATGGCTTTTAGTAGCTTCTCAAATTAAAAAAATTATTCAAAAGTATTATATATATAATACTTTTTCTTTATCTAGATGGATAAATAAGATTACAGAATGGGCAAAAATAGAAACTAATAAAACTCATTTACCAAGAGAATTGAAGTATTTTAGCTATAAATTTTTATTAGAAAAAATATCAGATAAAAAATTATCTCCTCCTTGTCATAAAATTTTTAAAATAATTGATTATGTTCAATTTAAAATACCATCATTACGTGAATGGATATTTATAAAAGCTATTAATGAACTACGTGATACTATAAAAAAGGAGAAAAAAAAACTTTTTATACTAGGCTTTGATGATTTATTAGAAATATTAGATGATGTTTTACAAAAAGAGACAGGAAAAGAATTAGCGAAAGAGATTCGTAGTCGTTATCCTGTAGCATTTATTGATGAATTTCAAGATACAGATTCACAACAATATCGAATTTTTAATAATATATATAGTATTTCTAATCATATAAATGCATTAGTGATGATCGGTGATCCTAAACAAGCCATTTATTCATTTCGGGGTGCTGATATTTTTGCTTATATGAAAGTAAAGGCAACGATTAATAGACATTATACTTTAAATACTAATTGGCGTTCTTCATTTAAAATGATTGATAGTATCAATCAAATTTTTTCTTGTATCGTAAATCCATTTTTATTTCGAGAAATCCCCTTTATCCCAATTCATACTGCTTCTATCAATCATACATTAGATTTTACAATCAATGATAAACCACAAAAAGCATTACGTTTTTGTTTTTATTCTCAAAAAATAGATATCCAAGAATATCAACAATTAATGGCACGTTATTGTGCTTATGATATTAAAAAATGGCTTCTAGCTGGAGCAGCTAGAAAAGCAAAATTAATAAATATTAATAATGATAGTCGCATACTTCAAGCTTCTGATATTGTTATTTTAGTAAGGAATCACTCTGAAGCAAAAATAATGCAAAGTGCACTTAATAATATTAATATACCTTCTATTTATCTTTCTAATCGTGAAAGTATTTTTTCTACAACAGAAGCAAGAGAAATTTTATATTTACTAAAAGCAATTTGCACACCAGAAAAATCCCGCTTAATACGAGCTGCATTAGCTACTAGTATTTTTGGATTAAATGTTATTAGCTTAAAAAACATTTTTAACAAAAAAAAATTATGGGATTATGTTATTAAAGAATTCTCTCATTATAGAGATATATGGAAACAATATGGGATATTACCAATGTTTTATGAATTAATTTTTTCTAACCAAGTTGCTACTAATTTATTAACAAAAGCTAATATTGGTAATAAACAATTAACTAATATATTACATATTATTGAATTATTACAGAAAGAATCTGTAAAAATAAACTGTGAATATAATTTAATAAAGTTCTTGGAACAACAAATAGTTCAACCAAATAATAGAAAGTTAAATCAACAATTGCGATTAGTAAATGATCTAAATGTCGTACAAATTGTATCTATTCATAAATCTAAAGGATTAGAATATCCAATTGTATGGTTACCATTTATAGCTAATTTTAGAAAAAAAAATCAATATTTATATCATGATAGACATAATTATCAAAAAATAATTGATTTACATCATGATATTGAAAGTAAAAAATTAGCTAATGAAGAACGTTTAGCTGAAGATCTAAGATTATTATATGTTGCCTTAACCAGATCAATTTTGCATTGTAGTATTGGTATTGCTCCTTTAATAAAAAACAAAAAAGAAAAAAATACTGATGTACATCATGGAGCATTAGGATATCTGTTACAACGCGGAAATACTTCTAGTGCAGAAGAATTAAATAATATATTGCATAATATGCAAAGTGCAGCAATTGAATTAAATAATATTATTATGCCTGATATGAATCATTTAACATATTCATATATAATACATCAAAAGGAAAAAAAACATAATTATCAAAATAAATTTTTGATGCAAAAAAAAAATAAATATAAATTACAAGATAGTTCAAAATTTAGAATTTTAGACAAAAATTTATCTTTTTTGCCTAAATTAAATTTAGATGCAACATATACAATTTTACCTGATAATAAAAAAAATATAAAATCTATTCATACTTTTCCACGAGATGTGATTCACAGTATTTTTCTTCATCATTTATTGAAAGAAATTGATTTTTCTCATTCTATAAATTGGTTAGCAGATAAAATTAAACAATATGGGATTGATTCTGAATGGATACCAATTATTTATAAGTGGATTAATGTCATTAAAAATATATTAATAGATAATAACAATTTAAGATTAAGTTCTTTGAAAAAAGAACATAAGAAAACAGCATTCCATTTTCTATTACCAATAAATGATAATATATCAGTATCAGTAATAAATGATTTAATACAATCTTATGATACATTATCATCTGAATGTTCAACAATTGAATTTAATCAACTAAATAATATGTCTACAGGTTTTCTTGATCTTTTTTTTCTTTGGGAACATAAATATTATTTTATAGATTATAAAACACATTGGCTTGGCTTTGATTATTCCTCCTATAACGAACAAACTATAAAACAATTAATAAAGTTAAATCGTTATGATATACAATATCAACTATATACATTAGCATTACATAGATATTTAAGATGTCGTTTATTAAATTATAATTATGAAAAACATTTTGGAGGCATTTATTATCTTTTTTTACGTGGCATGAGGGAATACAATATTGATAATAGAATTACTAATAATTACTACAACGGAATATTTAAAATACGTCCTAATATTGCCTTAATTATGGCTTTAGATAAAATCTTTAGTATTTAATAATAGTAGTAACATGTCGATTTATTATACGCTAATTTTAAAAATTAGTGTTACATTAATTAAAATATTTATATCTTAAATTCATTTTAAATAAAAAAATTTAAAAGGATAAATAATGAACGATTTTCGTATTGAAACTGATTCACTGGGGATTATTAATGTACCTAAAGATAGGTTATGGGGTGCTCAGACTCAGCGATCCTTAGAAAATTTCTCTATTTCTAAAGAAAAAATTCCTGTGGAATTAATCCAGGCTTTGGCAATAATTAAACGATCAGCCGCCATAGTAAATAATGATTTAGGATTAATTGATTCAAAACTTGCAAAAGCTATTATTATAGCAGCTGATGAAATCAGAAAAAATAAGCATATTAATGAATTTCAATTAGTAATTTGGCAAACTGGCTCAGGAACTCAAACTAACATGAATATGAATGAAGTTTTAGCTAATCGTGCTAGTGAAATTATTGGAGGTGGCCGGGGATTAACACGTATAGTACATCCTAATGATGACGTTAATAAAAGTCAAAGTTCCAATGATGTATTTGCAACAGCTATGCATATAGCAGCATTAATAGCTATACGTGATAAATTGCTTCCAGAATTAACGTTACTTTCTAAAACTTTAAATAATAAATCTCAAGAATTTTATGAAATTGTTAAAATTGGAAGAACTCATTTACAAGATGCAACGCCACTTACATTAGGACAAGAAATATCAGGATGGGTAGCAATGTTAAATAATGGTAAGAAACATATTGAAGAAACATTGTTACATTTAAGCGAATTAGCTATAGGTGGTACAGCAGTAGGTACTGGTTTAAATACACATCCGGAATATACTATGCGTATGATTAAAGAAATAGTGAAATTAACAAAACAACCATTTATTACTGCAGTAAATAAATTTGAAGCATTAGCTACATGTGACGCATTAGTTCATGCGCATGGAGCATTAAAAGGATTTGCTGCTTCATTAATGAAAATTGCTAATGATATTCGATGGCTTGCCTCTGGGCCTAAATGTGGCATAGGAGAAATTTTTATTCCTGAAAATGAACCAGGTAGTTCTATTATGCCAGGTAAAATTAATCCTACTCAATGTGAAGCAATAACAATGTTATGTTGTCAAGTAATGGGAAATGATGTTGCTATAAATATAGGAGGATCTTCAGGAAATTTTGAACTTAATGTCTATAGACCAATGATCATATATAATTTTTTACAATCAGTACGCCTTCTTACAGAAGGTATGGCAAGTTTCAATAAGCATTGTATAATTGGAATTAAACCTAATCTTAAAAGAATTAAGGAATTGCTTAATAAATCATTTATGTTAGTTACTGCTTTAACTCCTTATATTGGCTATGATAAATCAGCAAAAATTGTTAATAAAGCTCAAAAAGAAAATTTAACATTAAAAGAATCTGCTATTAATTTAGGTTATTTAACTGAAGTGGAATTTGATAATTTAATCAAACCAGAAAACATGGTCGGGCATTCGAAATGAAACATTGCATATTATAATAGCATATTAATCAAAATATTAAACAGACAATAATAATGATATTATGATTGTATAAAATAATACATTAAATTTCATTTAAAAAAAATAAAATAAGGTCTGAGATAGAAAATCTTATTTTTTTTAGAAAATAACCAACAAATCGTTTTTTAAATAGTTTTATATTTTTTTCCTAAATTGTCATTAATTATTCATTCTTTCTATGTAAAGATCTAGTAGTAAAATCATTATGCATAATTTTTCATATTTGATTTAATAATCTAATAATTATTATTAGATGATAAAATAATGAAATATTCTTTTTTTTTGCCTTGCCATTTTAAATTAATTTTTATTAACGGATGATTATTTAATTTTATAATCAATCTTCTTTAACTATATTTAACTTGTTAAAACCACCATCTACATGAATAATTTCACCAGTAATACCAGATGCTAAATTTGAACATAAAAATGCAGCAGTATTTCCTATTTCTTCTAATGTAACAGTACGACGAAGTGGAGTAATAGATTTAACATCTGAAATAATTTTCCGAAAATTTTTTATTCCATAAGCAGCATTAGTACGAATTGGTCCACAAGAAATAGCATTTACACGTATTCCATTAGGTCCCATTGAATGAGCCATATAACGAACATTAGCTTCTAATGAAGCTTTTGCTAGACCCATAACATTATAATTTGGAATAACTCTTTCTGATCCTAAAAAAGAAAAAGTAAGAAGAGCAGAATTGTAATTAAGCATATGACGACATGCTTTTGCTAAGGCTACAAAGCTATAGGAACTTATGTTATGAGCAATTTTAAATCCTTTTTGTGTAATAGTAGTAACATAGTCACCTTGAAGTTGATTACTAGGTGCATAAGCAATAGAATGGACCAAACCATCAAATTTAGGCCAAATTTTTTCTATGTTAGCAAACAATACTTTTATATTTTTATATTTTCCTACATCACATGGAAAAACAATTTTTGTATTTAATCCCTGAGCAATTTTTTCTATTTTAGTTTTTAGTTTATTATTCTGATAAGTTAAGGCAATTTTAGCTCCATGTTTATGCATGGACCGAGCAACTCCAAAAGCTATAGAATGATTATTAGCTATACCTGTTACTATAATAGCTTTGCCAGTAAGAATTCCCATGTATCACTATCCTCATCACATGCAATTTATATAATTTATTATTTTTTGATTTTTAAATATAAATAGATGTTATAATTAATTTAATTAAGATTAATTAAATTTGTATTTCCTCCAGTAGCAGTAGTGTTGATACTTAAACATCGTTCTCTTAGCAAACGTTCTAGAAATATTTTAGAATCTCCAATAGCGTAATTATATATTGGTATTAGGCCTCCATCATAGTTCGCAATTTTTTTACAAATTTCTTGTAAAAATTCAATTTTTCCGTGAAAAATAATAGTATCAAATAAAATATTATTACTATCTATATCATCTGTAAAATTAATTTTCTTTTGCACTTCATTAGGAAGCTTTTTATAAATATTTAAAGTTATTTTATCTTCTAACCATAATGCGCAATTCCCAGTACTAGTTACCGCTGCTAATTGAATTAATATATCTTTCTCATTATATGCTATGCATAATATGCATTTACGGGGTAATAATGAATAAATATTATCTTCACCAGTCGGACCGGGAAGTATATATTTTCTACCACATTGAGATAATTTTTCAAAATAGCTAAAAATATTAAATAATTTATTGTTATGTAATTTAGCCCATGATGTTAGAATATGATGAGATTTAAGTAAATCTTCTCTACAATTTTCATTAGGAACTTTTTCATATTTATTTAATGTAATAGCAAATGATTTTTCAGGATAATAAGAAAGTAATCTATATAAATAAAGAGGACCTCCAGCTTTAGGTCCAGTCCCTGATAACCCTTCTCCCCCAAATGGTTGAACTCCCACAACAGCTCCTACCATATTACGGTTTATATATATATTTCCAATATTAGCGTTCTTACTTACTAACGAAATACTTGTATCAATACGAGTATGCAAACCTAATGTTAAACCATATCCAGATTTGTTAATTTTATTTATTATTTCACTAATATCACTTTGTTTAAACTGAACTATATGTAATACTGGACCAAATATTTCATATTTTAAATCTTCTATTTTATTGATTTCAATCAAAGTAGGCTGAATAAAATTTCCATTACTTATTTTTTCTTTTTGGTTACTTTTTAACTTACTTTGATAAATTTTAAATCCTTTTTTTTGCATCTTCTTAATATAAGATTGAATATTATTTTTAGCTTCTATATTGATTACTGGTCCAATATCAGTTGATATTTGATCAGGTTTTCCAAGGAAATATTCATCCATGGTAGCTTTTAACATATTTAATGTTTTTTCGGCAATTTCTTGCTGTAAACAAAGTAAGCGTAAAGCTGAACATCGTTGACCAGCACTATCAAATGCAGAGGCAATAATATCAGTTACTACTTGTTCTAATAAAGCTGAAGAATCAACAATCATAGCATTGATGCCCCCAGTTTCAGCAATGAGCGGGATTATATATTTTTCTTGATTAATTTTTCTATAAAAAATATTATGCTGAATTAATTTAGCAACTTTTGTTGATCCTGTAAACATAATCCCTTCTACACGTTCATCTGTAATAAGATGATGGCCTACTTTACCCCCGCCAGTAATTAATTGTAACACTTCTTTAGGAATTCCTGCTTGATGAAGTATATGAACTGCGTGAGCAGCTACTAAAGGAGTTTCTTCAGACGGTTTTGCTAATACACTATTCCCTACGGATAAAGCAGCTGCTATTTGTCCTATAAAAATTGCTAACGGAAAATTCCAAGGACTAATACAAACTATTAGTCCAAGTGGAATAAAACTATCATTATTAAATTCATTAACTATTATTTGATAGGAGTAATAACGTAAAAAATCTATTGCTTCTCGTACTTCTGCAATAGCATTAATTAATGTCTTACCTGCTTCACGTACAAGAAGACTTATGAATTTATGCATACTATTTTCTATTGTTAGAGCAGCTGTTTGTAATATACTCGCACGTTTTTTGATAGGTGTTCGAAGCCAAATTGGCCAATAATTTACTGCTTTTTTAAAAGCAATATTAATTTCTTCTTTATTTGTTTCACGCACATAACCTACAATATCTGTAAATTCAGCAGGATTAATAATTTTAATAGAATTTTTTTCTGCTAGATCAATAACATCAGTAGCTTTTATCATCGGACTTGCAAACCAAGTTTTTTTATTTAGAGCATCGTTCATTAAATCATAGGATAAGCAAGCTAATTGTACTTCATTACTTAAATCTATCCCTCTTGCATTTAGCCGCTTAATACCATATAAATTTTTAGGATTAGGAATCTTAGGATGAGATAATCCTAATGTACTTTCTGTTATTGCTAATTTTTTGATAATATCGGTAGGGTCAATAATCAAATCTTCAATAGATAAATCATTATTAGCTAATCTGTTTATGAAAGAATTATTAGCACCATTTTCTAATATACGTCTAACTAAATAGGCTAACAATGTCTCGTAATTACCCACCGGGGCATAAATTCTACATGGACGATTTAATTTACCTTCTGATATTTTTCCTACTACTTCATTATATAATATTTCCCCCATTCCATGTAAACACTGAAATTCATATTGACCTGGATAGTAATTTCTCCCGGCTATGTAATATATAGCTGCTACTGTATGGGCATTATGAGTTGCAAATTGCGGATAGATATATTTTGGATATGCTAATAATTTACGAGCACATATTAGATATGACATATCAGTATATACCTTACGTGTATATACTGGATAATCATCTAACCCATCTACTTGAGCACGTTTTATTTCTGTATCCCAGTAAGCTCCTTTAACTAATCTAATCATAATACGATGATTAGTTCGTTGTGCAATATCAATTATTGCATCTATAACTAATAGAGAACTTTTTTGATAAGCTTGTATCACAAAACCAATACCATTCCATCCAGCTAATTTTTCTTCAAAACATAGTTTTTCTAATAGGTCTAGAGATAAATCTAATCTATAAGATTCTTCTGCATCAATATTAATACCAATATCATATTGTTGTGCGAGTAATGTTAAATTTTTTAATTTAGGATATAGTTCATTGATTACTCGATCATATTGTGTTCGATAATATCGAGGATGTAATGCAGATAGTTTTATTGATATTCCTGGTCCTTCATAAATACCCTTATTATTTGAATATTTTCCTATTGCATGAATTGCATTTTGATATGCCGAAAAATATCTTTTTGCATCTTGAGATGTAAGCGCTGCTTCTCCAAGCATATCATAAGAATATTTAAATCCTTTTGATTCTAAAGACTCTGAATTAATTAATGCCTGATAAATATTTTCTCCAGTTATAAAATTTCCTCCCATAATTCGGATAGCTATATTTATAGTATTCCTAACTATAGGTTTGCTAATTTTTTTTATAACTCTATTCAATAAATTTGAGAAAGAAATATTATTGTTAAGTATTTTACCAGTAATGTATAAACTCCAAGTAGTTGCATTAATAAATAATGAAGAATTACTACCAAGATGTGATTTCCATTTTCCTTTACCAAGTTTATCCTGAATTAGCATATCTCTAGTAAAATTATCAGGAATGCGTAATAGTGCTTCTGCAAGACACATTAAACAAATTCCTTCTTGGGAAGAAAGTGAAAATTCTTGCAATATTTTTTGCACAAAATTTCTACGATTAGATTTTTTTGTTTGATGACGTAATTTATGTACTAAAACATAAGCTAATTTTTGTATTTTGGTTTTTAATTTTGGGGCAAAAAAAGCTTGTGTTATTATTGTGGGGATAATTTTATTTTCTGGTAATAAATAATATTTTGTAATTTTCGATCTAATATCAGATTGATGACGTATTTGCTGAGTAAATAAAAGAAAAGGTTGGTAATTTTCTTCTACGTTAAATTTATCAGACATGGTAATAATTATCATACTCCAAATTTATTTTAAATAATGAATTTATGATTTATATGCATAATTTTATCTATTACAATATAAAATAATAAGGTATTAATTATTATTAATAAAATATTTTTTTTCAATTTATCTTTTGGTAATTTATTACCATCATTTTTATTTACATGTAGTAAGCTAATTACTATTAGTAATACTTATTAATTATCTTCTTCTTCCTAAGAAGATGTTGTAATAATTAACAGTCTCTTTAGTCAAAAACCAATAGTTTAAATTAATTAAGTACTAAATAATAATATTTTCTCTTTTTACAAAAAAAATGTTCAATTTAAAAAGAATGTAAATAAATATTTGCAAATAATCATGTTCAAAATTTTATTTTGATATAAAAAATATATATGCGGTGAGAAAGGGATTCGAACCCTTGATACATATTTTTTGTATACACGCTTTCCAAGCGCGCGCCTTAAACCGCTCGGCCACCTCACCCTTCATCATAATTATGAATAAAATATATGAGTAATTAAAAAAAAATTTTTGCAAAACTTACAACTGATCTACAGTCTCTATACCTAATAATTCTAATCCTTTATTTAAAGTTTGAGATATTAAATAAACAATTTTTAAACGACTTTGTTTTATTTCTTCTTCAGAAGAAGATAATATAGGATATTTTTCATAAAATTTAGAAAATAATTTAGCTAAACAATATAAATAATTACATATTAAATGTGGAGTACCATTAGATGCAACTTCTTTTATTATTTCTTCAAATTGAAGAAGATATATTGACAATTCTTTTTCAAGATTAGTTTTAAGTAGTAAAAAGCTTTTTTTAGTAAATAAAATTTTTGAATTTTTACGCAATATTGAAAGAGCACGTATATACGCATATTGTATATAAGGAAAAGTATTACCATCAAAAGATAATATTTGATCCCAATCAAATACGTAATCTGTAAGACGATTTTTAGATAAATCAGAATATTTTATTGCTCCAATTCCAATAATTTTTGCAATTTTATATCTCTTTTCTAAAGATAATGATGGATTTTTTTTTGATACCAAAATAAGTGCACGTTTTATTGCTTCATCAATTAAAGTTGATAATTTTATATTTTCTCCCGTACTTGTTTTAAATGGTTTTAGATTTTTATCTAACATCATACCAAACATATGATGTTCTAATGATACAGATTCAGGAATATAACCTGCTTTACGAACAATGGTCCATACTTGCTTTAAATGTTGTTGTTGACGTGAATCCACATAGTAAATGATACGATTTGCATGTAGGGTCTCATATCGATATTTAATACAAGCTATATCAGTAGTTGTATAAAGATAACCTCCATCTTTTTTTTTTATGATAACGCCCATGGGCTTACCTTTTTTATTGATGAATTCATCTAAAAACACTACTAAAGCACCTTCACTTTCTATAGCTATCCCCTTAGATTTTAAGTCGGTAACGATTAAAGGTAACATATGATTATACTTGCTTTCTCCCATTATATCATGAATGGTTAAAGTTACTTTAAGACGTTTATATATTTTCTGATTTTGTTGCATAGTAATATCTATTAATTTTTGCCATAAAGCACGAAAAGAAGAATCGCCACTTTGTAATTTTACTAGAGAAACACGTGCTTGAGCAGCAAAATTTTCATCTATAGCATAGTATTGTTTTGCTTCTCGATATAATTCTTCTAATTTTGATAAATTTAATGAATTATCACATTTTATATTTTTTTTTTTTAAAATTGCAAGCAATATACCAAATTGCATACCCCAATCACCTATATGATTAGCACGAATTACATTATGACCAATAAATGTTAATATTCTAACAGTCGCATCTCCAATAATTGTAGAGCGTAAATGACCTACGTGCATTTCTTTTGCTACATTAGGAGCAGAATAATCAATAACTATAGTTTGTGGATGTTCTATTTTTCTAATGCCTAGATTAGGGATTGCTAAAATATTATTTAGTTGCTGCCCAATCCATTTTTTATCAAGAAAAAAATTAATATAAGCTGAATTAGCAATCTCAATTTTATAAGCAAAATCACTATATTGTATATTATTAAAAATATTATTAGCTAACTTATAGGGTAGTAAATTTAATTTTTTAGCAAGAGTGAAAATACCGTTTACTTGATAATCTCCAAAACGATTTGATTTAGTTTTTAAAATTTGAATGTTATATTCATTTTGAATGCCAATGGCAAACATTGCTTTTTTAATTCTGTTGTAAATAAGAGCTTTAATATCCATAGTTTTCTCAAATTATTATTTTTTAGCGATAACAATTACTCGTAAGGGTACTGGATAACCCTCTACTGTTTTAGTCGGATCAGTGATATTAACATTGTATAGAGATCTACTTTGAGACCAATTAGTGCTACGTTGTTCGGATGATGTAATATTAGTGAAATTAACTATTTTTATTTCTTTAAAACCACATCGTTTTAACCATATTTTTAATGCAGAAGCAGAAGGAATAAACCAAACATTAGGCATGTTTGCATAATATTTACTTGGCATAAATATTTGGTTATATTGATGATTAATAATCAATGTTTCAAGTATTAATTCTCCTCCAAAAACTAATTGATTTCTTAAATAGCAAAGATGATCTAAAGGTGATTTTCTATGATATAGAACTCCCATAGAAAAAACAGTATGAAAAGCTTCAACAGAAGGTAATTGTTCTATTTTTAGAGGTAAAAAATGTATAGAATGTTGCTCATTTCCTAAAAGTTTTTTTATTGCTTTAAATTGACAAAAAAATAATTTATTTGGATCTATTCCTATTACCAATTTTGCTCCAGATCCTAAAATACGCCATAAATGATAACCATTACCACATCCAACATCTAATACTAATCTACCCTTTAAGTCAGATATATGTGGTATGATACGCTGCCATTTTTTATCGGAACGCCATTCAGAGTCAATATTTATTCCATATATATAAAATGGACCTTTACGCCACGGAATTAATTTGCTAAGTAATTTTGTAATAGCAATTTTTTTATCTTTCGATATAGAGTGATTTACCGCAGTAACACTATATTTAAAATCCAAATAATCTGGAATTATTTCTGGTAAATTATAAACATAATTAAGCCATTTTTTAAAAGTTCCAAATAAAGCCTGATGCTGAATATGAATTAATTGAGCTGGTAATTTATTTAGCCAAGGAATTAAACGTTTTTCAAGAATTATTTTTCTATAAAAATATTTAAAATTTATTAATTTTTTTTTCATTTTTTTATTGCCAATAAAGAACCAAAATTCAAATATTGAAACAATAATTCAATATGGTTAAAGCCAATTTCTATTAGTTTTTTTTTATGGTTTTCAATTGTATCTATAAGCATTACTTTTTTTAGCATAGATTTTTTTTCGACTATTTCTTTTTCACTATATCCATTATTTTTTTTAAAATCATGATGTAAGTTACAAATAATTTTATTAAAAAAACTGTTAGAAAATTTAAACTTTTCCGATAGAATCAACACTCCTCCAGAGTTAAGACCTGTATAAATAGATTGCAATATATTTTTTTGTTCATGAAGTGAAAGAAATTGTAAAGTAAAATTCAATATTACCATTGAAGCGTTTTTAATTGGAACATTGCAAATATTATCTTCAATAATATTAATTTTTGCATTTAATTTTAATCCTACTAGTTTTTTTTTTAAACTATTAATCATTGCTTCTGATTTATCAATAGCAATGATTTCACAATTTCTTGCTTTTATCTTTTTATTTATTGACAATGTTACCTCACCTAAAGAGCATCCCATATCATAAATATATGTATCATTAGTTACAAAATAATTTAATAACATTGTAATAATAGAAATTATAATTGAATAACCTGGAATAGAACGTTGCAACATTTCTGGAAAAATATCTATAATTTCTTCATTAAAAACCCAACACTTATTATTCAATTTTGTCTTATCATAATTACACATAATTTAGTAAGTTAGATATTTTAAAAAATTTAAAAAGATAGAACAATTATACTTTAACATGGCAAAAATGTTATATTATTTATTAGAAAATAAAAAATGGATATAATATGCGTAACGAATTTTGTGGAACACTTAGTATAGCTGATATTGATCGAGAAGTAACTTTATGTGGTTGGGTCAATCATCAACGTAATTTAGGAAAAATAATTTTTATTGAATTACGTGATTGTGAAGGCACCATTCAAATATGTGTTGAATATGTATTGGAAGAATTATTTCAAAAAGCTCTGGAATTACGTAATGAATTTTGTATTCAAGTAATAGGAATTGTACGTCCTCGTAACAAAGAGCATATAAATGACGAAAAATCTACCGGGAAAATAGAAGTCTTTGCAAAAAAAATTGAGATAATTAATCGTTCTGATCCTTTGCCAATAGATATTAATTTGATTAATAATGAAGAAGCACGATTAAAATACCGTTATTTAGATTTACGTCGGAGTGAAATGGTTCAAAGATTAAAAACAAGAGCTAATATTACCAGTTTTGTTCGTTATTTTTTAGAAAAAAATAGGTTTATAGAAATTGAAACTCCTATCTTGACACGTTCAACACCCGAAGGTGCTCGTGACTATTTAGTTCCTAGTAGGTTGCATAAAGGAAAATTTTATGCACTTCCACAATCACCACAATTATTTAAGCAAATATTAATGGTGTCTGGCTTTGACCGTTATTATCAAATTGTTAAATGTTTTCGTGATGAAGATTTACGAACTGATCGTCAACCTGAATTTACTCAAATAGATGTAGAAATGTCTTTTATATCATCTATAAAAATACGTAATCTTATGGAAGTAATGATTAGATCATTATGGAAAAAAATTAAGGGAATTGATTTAGGTAATTTTTCAGTTATGACTTTTAATGAAGTAATTCAACGTTATGGTTCTGATAAGCCTGATTTACGTAATCCCTTAGAGATTATAGATATAACAGATCAAGCTACACATATATTTTCACAAACATTAAATATTGATAGTGAACGATTTGCAGTTTTGCGTATTCCCTTTTCCTTTAAAATGAGTCTAAATAAAATTAATAAATATAAAAAAATATTTAAAAAACAATATAAGGTAAATCAATTAGAATGGATTCTTATAAACGATTTTGAAAACAAGCAAGAAATAGATGAAAAATTAATAAAAAATTTCCCATTACATATTATAAAATATGCAATAAAAAAAACGAGAGCAAATATTAGTGATATATTATTTTTTTGTGCAGGGGATAAATTAATTGTTTCAAAAATATTAGGTGCTATACGTCTTGAAATTGGAAAAAATATTAACCTTAATAATGAAACATCTTGGGCTCCATTATGGGTAATAAATTTTCCCATGTTTAATATAAATGAACATGGAAAAATTAGTTCTATGCATCATCCATTTACTGCACCTATCATAAATTCTCATTTAATAAAAAAGAATCTATTTTCTGATATTAAAAATATTATAGCTGATTCTTATGATCTTATAATAAATGGCTATGAAATAGGTAGTGGTTCAGTCCGTATTCATAATAATTTCTTGCAAAAAAAAATTTTTGAAATATTAGGTTTAACTGTTGAAGAACAAGAAAATAAATTTGGTTTCTTACTTGAAGCCCTAAAATATGGTGCACCACCACATGCTGGTATAGCATTTGGATTAGATCGTCTTGTGATGTTATTAACAAATACAGATAATATTCGTGATGTTATTGCTTTTCCGAAAACTACTAATGGTACTTGTTTAATGACACAAGCACCAAACGTAGTAGATATAAAAAATAAAATTACAAATTAATAATTAAAGATAAAATATCTTCATATAGACTAATGTTGCACTAGTAATGTTTTTTTTGAATTAACTGTTCAAATTTAGTAAACAAGTTATTACATAATCATTTGTAAATGTTTCATTAGATGAAGCATTAGCCATTAATTTATAATGATCAAATTTTTTTAAAAAATTTAATATAAATACATAAATTTAGCTTTGTAAAATATTTAAAGGATGTCTAATGCTAACAATTTTAGGTATTGATCCTGGTTCCCGGATCACAGGTTATGGTCTTTTGGAACAAAAAGGTCAATCTATTAATTATATTGAAAGTGGGTGCATTCATACTACCCATAAAACATCTTTTCCTTTACGGTTACATTTAATTTATGTAGGTATAAGTGATATAATTACTAAATTCAAACCTTCAATTTTAGCTATTGAAGAAATTTTTCTAGCTAAAAATCCAAATTCTGCCCTAAAATTATGCCAAGCAAGAGGAGCTGCATTAGTGTCTGCAGTAAATCATCATTTAACTGTTTTTGAATATACAGCTACAAAAGTAAAAAAAACAATAGTTGGAAATGGCAGAGCTAATAAAAATCAAATTCAGCATATGGTGAAATTTTTACTTAAATTATCAGTTAAGCCTACATCAGATGCAGCAGATGCTTTAGCTATAGCAATTACCCATTGTTATAATAATAATCATAAAAAATTTTTATAAAAAATCGATTTTTTTTATATATGCTAAATATTTTAATTGGGACATATTAGGACGATAGAATAATGATAGGTCATTTAAGAGGAGTTATTATTGATAAATATCCTCCTCAAATTTTACTTGAAGTTAATGGGATAGGTTATGAAATCAGTATGCCCATGACATGTTTTTATTTACTTCCAGAATTAAAATGTGAAACTAATATTGTAGTACATTTTGTTGTACGAAAAGATGCTCAGCTTTTATTTGGGTTTAATAACAAACAAGAAAGAACGTTATTTCGTGAATTAATTAAAGTTAATGGTATAGGCCCGAAATTAGCACTAGCTATTTTATCTGGTATGTCTGCAACACAATTTATTTCCGCTATTGAAAGCAAACAAATTAGTTCTTTAGTAAGATTACCAGGTGTAGGAAAAAAAATAGCTGAAAGACTAGTAGTTGAGATGAAAGATCGCCTAAAAGATAAATATAGTAATTTTTTTAGTTGTAAAAATAATGATACATCCATTAAGAATACAAGGGCTAGAGATGCTGAGGAAGAAGCTATTTCTGCTCTCGTAGTTCTAGGTTATAAACCTCAAGAAGCTAGTCGTATGATTCGTAATATTAATAATCATATTAAGTCGGCTGCTGATTGTGAGACACTAATTCGTGAAGCGCTACGGGCGGCACTATAAACCAATAATTAGGTAAAAAATGATAGATATCATTAATGATAAAATAACTTCCCCAAATCTCATTAATACAGAACATATAGAAAATATTAATGAACGTGCTCTTCGACCAAAAAGATTAGTAGAATATATAGGACAACAATCTGTTAGAGAACAAATGGAGATATTTATTAAAGCAGCTAAAATGCGTAAAGATCCCCTTGATCATTTATTGATTTTTGGTCCACCGGGGTTAGGGAAAACAACATTAGCTCATATTATTGCTAATGAGATGGAAGTTAATTTACGTACAACCTCTGGCCCAGTATTAGATAAACCAGGTGATTTAGCTGCGATTCTCACTAATCTAGAATTTAATGATATACTATTTATTGATGAAATTCATCGATTATCGCCTGTAATTGAAGAAATTCTTTATCCAGCAATGGAAGATTATAAATTAGATATTATGATAGGAGATGGACCAGGTACACGATCAATAAAGTTAGATCTCCCTCCGTTTACTCTTATTGGAGCTACAACTAAAGCTGGATCACTGACTTCGCCTCTTCGTGATAGATTTGGCATCATCCAACGATTGGAATTTTATAGTTATATTGATTTACAAAAAATTGTCAGACGTAGTGCTATCTATTTAGGATTAAAATTAAGTGAAGAGGGAATGAGACAAATTGCAAAACGTGCTAGGGGTACTCCTCGTATTGCTAATAGGTTATTACGTCGTGTTCGTGATTTTGCGGATGTATATGCAGATGGTAATTTAGATGGAAAAATAGCTGAAAAAGCATTAGATATGTTAAATATTGATACTAAAGGATTCGATTATATGGATCGAAAATTGCTATGGACTATTATTAATAAATTTACTGGGGGTCCTGTTGGACTTACTAATTTAGCAGCCGCTATTGGGGAAGAAGCTGAAACTATAGAAGATGTATTAGAACCATTTCTAATTCAACAAGGTTATCTTCAACGTACACCAAGAGGACGTATAGCTACTAATCAAGCTTATAAAGTATTCGGTATTAGTAAAAAAAAATAAATGGTATTGATTATGATTAATGTTGTTAATATCACTTTTTTTGATCTTCTAGCTAAGATAATTAATGTAAGTTATTTATGCAACAATATTTACTTACATGGATTATTTTAGTTAGTAAATCAAGATTAAGTATAGATTGATTAGATGATATTTAAAAAAAAATTAATAATGGCTTGTTTAATTTATAGCTAGTACAAAATTACTATTTTATAGGTTTATGAAAACAAGAATATTGTAGTATTGAAGATTAAAAAATTTTTAGCAATATTTATTTTTGTAAAATTAAATAATACTAATAACATAACCATGCATGTACTTATTATAAGTAATAATAAAATTTGAATATCTATCATAAATTTAATTAAATAGTGCATTTACTTAGTATTAATAAATTTTTATATAGAAAATAAATCCAATATTTTAAATATAATTAAACCAAAAATTTAAGTAAAAATCAAACAAATTTTGAAAAAATAAATTAGGATAAATAATCTAGTTTTTAATACAAATATCTCTTGTAGAGAAAAAAATGAACCAATTGGATGTACTAAAAAAATATACTAAAATTGCGCTAGATAGCAGCGATATTGAAGATATGAGTATTTTTCATCCCACAGATGTTACAACAAATCCTTCTTTAATTTTAAGAAGTTCTACCTTAATTAAATATAATCATGTGATAAAAAATGCTATTAGCTATGCAAAAAAAATAGGAGGAAGTACACAGTCACAATTAATTAATGCTCTTGATAAAGTTTATGTTAATTTTGGATTAGAATTTCTTAAGCATATTTCAGGATGGGTATCTACTGAGATAGATCCTCGTATTTCTTTTAATCGAAATATGTGTGTAAATAGAGCTCGTAAAATAATTGATTTATATCAAAAAGAAGGTATTGATACAACATCTCGTGTTCTTATTAAAATTGCTGCTACCTGGGAAGGTATTTGTGCTGCAGAAATTTTAGAAAAAGAAGGTATTCATTGCAATATGACATTATTATTTTCTTTTGCACAGGCACATGCTTGTGCAGATGCGGGAGTTTTTCTTATTTCTCCTTTTGTAGGTCGTATTTATGATTGGTATCAGTCTAAGACAACATTTCTTAATTATGATCCTGGTGTAAATTTGGTAAAAAAAATTTTTAATTTTTATAAAAGACATCAATATGCAACTATTATTATGGCTTCAAGTTTTCGTAATACTGAACAAATAATATCATTAACAGGATGCGATTATGTAACTCTTGCACCAAAATTAATTCAAAAAATGCTACTTAATAAAGAGCCTATAGGACGTAAATTAATACTGCCTTCTAAAGTATATTCTCCTGTAGCAAAAATATCTGAATATTTATTTAGATGGAAACATAATTGTGATGCTATGGCTGTAGAAAAATTATCTGAAGGCATACGTAATTTTTATTACGATCAAAAGAAATTAGAAGAATTGCTATTAATAGAATTATTACAATAAATATAAATTATTATTTAATTATCTAAGATAAGATATATCAGCTACCAATAAAAACATTCTTTTTAATTTAAATAGTAATTTAACTCGATTAAGGTGTATTGCTTTATTTTCATCATTTATCATCACATTTTTAAAAAAATTATCAATGGTTTTATTTATTTTTGTTAATTCTAAGAAAATTTCTTCATAACGATATTCTGTTAAAAAAATTTTTATTTTAGGAATTAATGTATTAATACAATGCTCCAATTTTATTTCTGCTGGGTGTCTTAATAAAGACATATCTATCTCTTCATTCAAAATTTCTGAAGATTTTGCTAAAATATTGTTAATTCTCTTATTAAGAGCAATTAATATTGAAATTTTTGTTGGTACTTTGTAAAAGTTAGAAATTGCTTTTATACGTAAATGTAAATCCAAAGGATTAGTACAATTAATAGCCAAAACTGATTGGATAATCTCAGTTTTATATCCTTGAGATTGATATAAGGATAATAAACGATTTAAAATAAAATTAATAACTGTTGTTTCTACATTAGGATTTGTTATTTTATTTTTATATAAATTCACAGATATTTTTATAATATATTGCAAATCTATATTTAATTGGTGACGTATAATTATACGTAGTATTCCTATTGCATTTCTACGTAATGCATAAGGATCTTGATTACCTTTAGGATGAATACCGATTCCAATCATTCCTATTAAATAATCTATTTTATCAGCAAGTAATAGAGCACAAGATATTAATCTTGTTGGAATAATATTGTTATGACATAGCATATATTGGTCTTTTAAAGCTATAGCTACTTCTTCTTCTTCCCCATCTAAACGTGCATAATACATTCCTATTATACCTTGTGCATCTGTAAATTCAGATACCATATTTGTCATTAAATCACATTTAGCTAATAATGCAGCACGCCTAGCATTGTTTACATTTGCCTTAATTATTTTGGCTATCCAAATTATTAACTGTTCTATACGCTTAGTTTTGTCAAGTAATGTACCAAGTTTAGGATGAAATAAAACTTTATCTAATAAATTTAGATAATCTAATAATTTTTTTTTTCGATCAATTTTGAATAGATAATCTGCATCAGATAAAAGTACATTAATTACTTTTTCGTTATCATTAATAATTTTTTGAGGAAATTTTGATTCTATATTAGCAATAAAAATAAAATTAGGTAATAATTCATTGTTATTTCCATATACTAAAAAAGCTTTATGTTTTTCAATAATATTTTTTATTATGGGAAGAACTAGAAACTCTTTATTAATTTTAGCTGTGAGTATTACGGGCCATTCAACTAATGAAGTAACTTCCTCTATAATATTATTATTAATGTATACTTTTCCATTTATATAAGAAGCTGCCTCAATAATTTCTTTAATAATTTTATTTTTTCTAGATTCATAATGAGCAATAACTTTACCATATGTAAGTAACATATTAGGATATTGATCTGCAGATTGAAGGTATATATCTTTACCCATAAAGCGATGGCCGCATATTCGTCTAGAAGTAACTAGACCTAATATTCTAGTGTAAATTAGTTCTTCACCTAATAATAATGTTACATTATTAACTGGCCGAATATATTTGATATCACCAATACCCCATCTCATTAATCTTTGATTTGTTTTTTTTAAAAGGGCTTTTTTGATTATATCAGGTAAAATAGTTACTGCTAATTTTCCCGGTAAATATTTACAATAAGTTAAAAATTTTTTTTTATTTTTTTTTAAAATTTTACAATCTTTTATTGTTATATTACATTCTTGTAACCAAAGTTTGGCAACTGGTGTTAAATTACCTATTGTATCAAAAGCTTTTAATAAAGCTGGTCCATATTTTTTTATCTCAATATCTGGTTGTATAGTACTAAGATCGCTAATTTTTATAGCAATACGACGTGGAGAGGCAAAGAAATCAACATTTCCATAAGATAATTTAGCACTTTGAATACCTTGTATACAATGAAAAGTAAATTCTTTTGCTATATTATATAATCCTTTTGAAGGTAATTCTTCAGTACCAATTTCTATTAAAAATGTTTTTTTTATAATATTCATTTATTTGTGTTTATTTTTTAATCTAGGAAATCCTAATGCTTTACGAGCACTATAATAAGCTATAACAATAGCATTAGTTAATGTTCTAATACGTAGAATATATCGTTGACGTTCAGTAACTGATATAGCTTTTCTAGCTTCTAATAAATTAAAATTATGTGCTGCTTTTAAAACATATTTAAAAGCAGGAATTGATAATGGTGGTTGTAATTTAATTAAATTAATTGCTTCTTTTTCATATTGTTCAAAACATTCTATAAGAAAATTTATATCAGAATATTCAAAATTATAAGTAGATTCTTCTCTTTCATTATGGTGAAACAAATCACCATAAGTTAAAAGATATTTATTATCTCTATTCCAAATTAAATCATAAATATTATCTACTTCTTGTAGATGCATAGCAATACGTTCTAAACCATAAGTTATTTCTCCCATGACTGGGTGACACTCTAATCCTCCCATTTGTTGAAAATAAGTTACTTGAGTAATTTCCATACCATTTAACCATACTTCCCATCCAATACCCCATGCTCCAAGAGTAGGATTTTCCCAATTATCTTCAATAAAATTGATATCATTTGTTAAAAAATCTATACCTAATGCTAAAAGTGAATTTATATATAATTCTTGCATATTTTTAGGTGAAGGTTTAATAACTACTTGGAATTGATAAAAATGTTGTAATCTATTCGGATGTTTTCCATAACGTCCATCAGTAGGTCTGCGAGTAGGTTGAACATAAGCAGCTTTAACAGGTTCTGGTCCTACTGCCCATAAAGCAGTAATAGGATGGGATGTACCAGCCCCAACTTCTAAATCTATGGGTTGAGTTATAATACAACCCTGATTTATCCAATAATGCTGCAATTTCAGAATGATTTCTTGAAAAGAATAATATTGTTGCATACTTTAATTTAAAATAAAAACCCCTGTCATATATGACAGAGGTTAAAATTTTAACCTAAATTCAGGTTAGGTTGATATGATAAATAATTTATTACAATTACATCATACCACCCATACCACCCATACCACCCATACCACTTCCACTAGGATGATTAATTTCTGCTTTATCATCTTTTGGATGTTCTGTAACCATACATTCAGTTGTGATCATTAAACCAGCTACTGATGCGGCATATTGTAAGGCTGATCTGGTAACTTTAGTTGGATCTAAAATCCCCATTTTAAGCATATCGCCATATTCTTCCGAAGCAGCATTATAACCATAGTTTCCATTACCTGCTTTTATTTTATTTGCAATAACAGAAGGTTCTTCACCTGAATTAGCTACAATTTGGCGTAATGGTGATTCCATAGCGCGTTGAGCTACACGTATTCCTACGTTCTGATCTTCATTTGCTCCTCTAAGAGAGGATATTTTACCTGCAGCACGTACTAATGCTACTCCACCACCAGCAACTACACCTTCTTCTACTGCAGCACGTGTAGCATGTAAGGCATCTTCTACTCTAGCTTTTTTCTCTTTCATTTCAACTTCTGTTGCAGCTCCAACTTTTATAACTGCAACTCCACCAGCTAATTTTGCAACTCTCTCTTGTAATTTTTCTCTATCATAATCAGAGGTAGCTTCTTCAATTTGCTGCCGAATTTGATTTATACGTCCTTGAATAGAAGATTCATGACCTAAACCATCAATAATTGTTGTAGTATCTTTATTTATCACTACACGCTTTGCTTGTCCTAAATCATCTAATGTAGTTTTTTCTAAATCCAAACCTATTTCTTCAGAAATAACAATGCCTTTAGTTAAGATAGCAATATCTTGTATCATTGCTTTCCGTCTATCTCCAAATCCTGGAGCTTTCACAGCAGCAACTTTAACAATACCACGCATGTTATTAACAACTAAGGTTGCTAATGCTTCTCCTTCAACATCTTCAGCAATAAGTAATAAAGGTTTACCAGCTTTAGCAACAGATTCTAATATAGGTAACATTTCACGAATATTAGATATTTTTTTATCAGCTAATAAAATAAATGGATTTTCTAATTCTATAGTTCCAGTTTCAGCTTTATTGATGAAATAAGGAGATAGGTACCCTCGGTCAAATTGCATACCTTCTACTACATCAAGTTCATCTTGCAAACCAGTACCTTCTTCAACAGTAATAACACCTTCTTTACCAACTTTTTCCATTGCTTCTGCAATTAGTTTACCTACACTTTCATCTGAATTAGCAGATATAGTACCAACTTGAGCTATAGCTTTAGAATCAGAACAAGGAACTGATATTTTTTTTAATTCTTCAACTACAGCAATTACTGCTTTATCAATTCCACGTTTTAAATCCATAGGGTTCATCCCTGCCGCTACTGCTTTTAATCCTTCATTAACAATTGATTGAGCTAATACAGTGGCAGTAGTTGTGCCATCTCCTGCTGCATCATTAGCCTTAGAAGCTACTTCTTTGACCATCTGTGCACCCATATTTTCAAACTTATCTTCTAGTTCTATTTCACGTGCAACAGTAACGCCGTCTTTAGTAATAGCAGGTGAGCCAAATGATTTGTCCAATACTACATTACGCCCTTTAGGACCTAGAGTAACTTTTACAGCATCTGCCAATACATTAACGCCGCGCATCATTTTAACACGGGCATCATTACCAAATTTTACGTCTTTAGCAGCCATTGTCTTTTCCTTTAAAATTCATGCAGTTATCTATCAGAGATTTATAATTCAACAATTGCTAGGATGTCACTTTCAGACATAATTAATACTTCATCGTTATCAATTTTTTCTGTTTTAATCCCATAGCCATCATTAAAAATAATAGTATCGCCAATTTTTACATCCAGTGGTTTTATTTTTCCACTTTCAAGTATACGACCATTACCTACCGCCAACACTTCACCACGAGTCGATTTTCCCGCTGCAGATCCAGTTAGCACTATACCACCGGCAGATTTGGATTCAACTTCCTTACGCTTGACGATAACCCGATCATGCAATGGACGAATTTTCATTAATAGATCTCCTTTGAGAAAGTCCAATCGTTCTTATTTAAACACCGGCCCATTTGGCTTCCGGCCTCATCAATATAAATGAGTGGGGATGATTTTTATCTCTTCAAGGGTATAAATAATAATTTTTTTAAATGATTCTTTTATTCTAAAAAATAGAATATTATATAATCATTTATTAAGAATAAATTTCTAGTTAAGATAATAATTATCATTATAGATCAACAAATTAGTAATATTTATTGTAATTTAATGAAGGTTTCCATGAAAAAAAAAATTCGTTATGAAGAAGATCTATTAGGTAAACGTGAAATTCCCTTTGATGTGTATTATGGGATACATACGGTACGTGCACTTGAAAATTTTTTTATTAGTAATCATAAAATCAATGATATACCTGAATTTATCCAAGGAATGGTGTTGGTAAAAAAAGCAGCTGCTTTGGCTAATAAAGAACTAAATAATTTGCCACCTTATATTGCAGACATAATAATTCAATCTTGTGATAAAATACTTGAAAATGATAAATATTTAGATCAATTCCCCCTTGATATCTATCAGGGAGGAGCAGGAACTTCAGTTAATATGAATATAAATGAAGTAATAGCTAATGTTGGTCTTGAATTAATGGGACATAAGAAAGGAGAATATCAATTTATTCATCCTAATGATCATGTAAATAGATCGCAATCTACTAATGACACTTATCCTACTGGATTAAGAATATCAATTTATAAATTGATACAAAAACTTATAAAGTCACTTTTAGCATTACAAAATGGGTTTCAACATAAGTCCGATGAATTTCATAACATATTAAAAATGGGACGAACCCAATTACAAGATGCAGTACCAATGACTTTAGGTCAAGAATTTCATGCTTTTAAAATTTTGTTAAAAGAAGAGATTAAAAATATTACGAATAATAGTAAATTATTATTGGAAATAAATCTTGGTGCAACCGCAATTGGTACTCGGTTAAATACACCTAAAGGTTATCAAAAATTAGTTGTACAAAAATTGGCAGAAATAACTAATATTCCATGCATATCAGCAGAAGATTTAATAGAAGCTACTTCTGATTGCGGAGTATATGTTATGGTTCATGGAGTTTTAAAACGGCTTGCAGTTAAATTATCAAAAATTTGTAATGACCTACGATTGTTAGCCTCTGGTCCAAGAGCTGGTTTAAATGAAATAAATTTGCCTGAATTACAAGCAGGTTCATCTATTATGCCAGGTAAAATTAATCCAGTTATTCCTGAATTAGTTAATCAAATATGTTTTAAAGTTATTGGAAATGATACTTGTATCACAATTGCTTCTGAAGCAGGGCAATTACAATTAAATGTAATGGAACCAATTATTGGCCAATCAATGTTTGAGTCTATTAATATTCTTACTAAAGCTATTGATTCTCTTTTAACAAAATGTATTAGAGGGATTACTGCTAATAAAACAGTATGTGAATCTTATGTATTACAATCAATTGGGTTAATTACCTATCTTAATCCTTTTATCGGTCATCATAAGGGGGATTTAATAGGTAAAATGTGTATAAAAACAGGTAAAAATGTAAAAGAAGTGGTATTAGAACTTGGTCTTTTAACAGAAAATGAATTAGACAAGTTATTGTCTATTAAAAATTTAATTCATTCAATTAATACTGCTACTATCGATAATAATGGAGATAAATAAATAATTTTTTAGTGAGCATTTAAATTCATATTTAATGCTCACTACCTAAAAATAAAATTTATTTTACAAAAAAGTATAAATGATCTAAGCCACGCAATATATGTATTCCTAATATTGTTGGATTAGAATCAAATATTTTTACTAATTGTTTTAAATTAGATACTGGTTGTTGATTAACACTGATAAAAATATCTCCTTCTTTTAAACCAATTTTATAGGCTGCGGTATTAGGTTTTACTTTAACTACTTTTATTACTTTCTTTCCATTAATTTCGTAATTACCTAAAAAAGCTCCTTTTATACCATCAAAAATATAGCCTAAATCAAAATCATTTTTTATACTTTCTTCTAATAAAACTCTCAAATGTATTAATTTTCCATTACGTAATATTCCCAAAGATATTTGTGTACCTATGGGTAAATAACTAATTTTTGTATGTAAAGCAGCAAAGTTATGAATTGGCTTATTATTAATTGATTGGAGTATATCTCCAGATTTTATTCCAGCTTTATCTGCAGGAGATTTTTGAGTAACTTCACTAACAAAAGTTCCTTCTTCTACAGGAAAATTCATAGCTTGTGCTAATTCTGCATTCAGGTCAACTCCTTTAATACCTAATTCTCCTCTCTTGACGTAACCAAATTCTAATATTTGACAAATAATATTTTTTACTATATTGCTAGGAATGGCAAATCCAATGCCAGTATTTGCCCCTTCATGTGCTATAATAGCAGTATTAATACCAATTAGGCTTCCACTTGAATTTACTAATGCTCCCCCCGAATTACCCCGATTAATAGCTGCATCAGTTAAGATATAATCTTCATAATTTTGTAGAGTGAGGCTACTATCAGTACGACCTAAACCAGAAATTATGCCACCAGTAACAGTTTCTCCTAATCCATATGGATTACCAATCGCTACTGAATAATCTCCTACATGAATTTTATTGGAATCAGCTAAACTAATTTCTTTCAAATTTTTAACATCTTTAATTTGAATTAGTGCTAGATCAGAATATCGATCTTTACCAATAACTCTTCCATTATATTTACGACCATCATTAAGTTTTATTTGTATTTTATTTGCCTCGTGAATAACATGATAGTTAGTTACTATATAACCTTTATTAGCATTAATAATGACACCAGAACCTAAGCCATAAAATATTTTTTTTTGCTGATTTTTTTTTCTACCTTGACAAAGCGGAGAATCTTTAAATGGTGAACCTTCCTTACAAAAGGGGATAGTATCCAATCCAAAAAAATTCTTAAATTGTGGGGGAAGGAAGTTACTATGAGGAATAGTCATGCCCTCTACAGTGATATTTACAACAGAAGGCATAACTTTTTTTAACATAGGAGCTAAACTACTATTAGGTAGCTGATTATTAAAAGCAATAGAAGAAGTAATGATTTTATCAGCTGCTAAAGTTGGCATCATTGATATATTTATTATATGTAAAGCAATAATACTATAAAGTAACGCTTTTTTTTTCATTTAATTGTTTCTCATATCAAAAAAAATATTTTTGATCACGTTTGATATATAGGGTAATCATATTAAATTATTTTTAAATATTGTTTATATTCACCTAAATAATTTTACTTAATATTTAATATTTTAATGTTTTCTCTTAATTATTATAAACTAAAAGATAATCCACAACTGCAAGTTATTTTAGCATTAGGATTATGTACAATAAAATGTGTTTTTTCTAATGATTCTACATAATCTATACAACTACCAATTAAATATGGGAAACTTATATAATCTATAAGTACCATTATTCCATTTTTTTCTATTATTACATCTCCTTTTTTTATTTTTTCATCTAAAATAAATCCGTATTGAAACCCACTACATCCTCCTCCTATTATATAAATACGTAATTTTAAATTAAAGTTATTTTTTTTAGATATAACTAATTTTACCTTTGCTATAGCTGCGTCTGTAATATTTACTGATATCATAATATTATTACTTTTTTTAGATATAAAAAATTATGTAAAAGAAAATATTTTAATATTTTTTCGAAAAAAATTACAATGTTTTAATTGTGAAATAACCATATAGGAAGTCTAGTTTTAGTTTTTGTTTTAAAAAAATTAATATTGTTAATCTTATTAATATTATATTCTAATATATTGTTTGGAGGTGTTAATAACAAAGGTACTGGAGTTCTATATTTTAAATAATGAATATAAACATTCAAAGCTCCATTTGAACCATATAATTTAGTTGTTTGATTATTATCACGACCTAACCATATAATTACAATTTCATTACCATCAATACCGGCGAACCAACTATCACGCAATTTATTTGTTGTCCCTGTTTTTCCTGCTAATGAATAATGAGGAAATGTCATTCCTAATGAATGTGCTGTACCATTTTTAGCTGTTTCTTGCAAACAATATAGTGTTAAATAAATCGCTTGAGGAGGGATAATAAATCCTGATTGAACCTTATTATTATTATAAATTAATGAATCATTATTTATAGTCATTACTGAATGTACAGCAGATAATTTTACGCGATGACCTTCACTAGCAATAGTTTGGTACATTTGTGCTACTTGAATTGGTGTCATATTAATTGCACCTAATAATAATGATGGTAGCATCATTAATTCATTTTTTGATATTCCTAACCTACATAACATTGAATTAATCTGTTCTAATCCTAATGAAATACCTAAATTTACAGTAGGTATATTTATTGAATGTATTAATGCATCAAGTAATCTTACACTACCGTTATAATGATTATTATCATTATGAGGTTTCCAAAACTGATGAGAAGATAACTGTAATTCAATAGGAGTATCATCTAATAAAGTATTTAATCCAAACAAATTAGGTTTAGTTAATGCTGTTAAATAAATTGCTGGTTTTACCAAAGAGCCGATTGATCGTTTAGTTTCAATAGCCCGATTATAACCAGCAAAGTAAGGATTAGTACCTCCTACTATAGCACGTATTTCTCCAGTAAAACGATCAACAATAATTATTGCCGATTCTAAATCAGGTAAGTTATGTATTTTACGTAATTTAGGTATACATTCTATTATTGCTTTATCAGCAGCACTTTGTGATACTACATCTAAAGTAGAAAAAATTTTTTTTCCAGAAAAATATTTCTTAATTTTATTATGTAATTCAAGGTTAACATATTGCATAAAAGCAGGATTTTTATCCAAAAATTTTTCATTTTTTTCTAAAATACCTAATGGACGTTTAATAAAAATATTATGGAGAGCTTTATTAATTATTTTTTCTTTTAATAAAATATCTAAAATTAGATTACGACGGTTTAATGCTAATTTAGGATTATGCCAAGGATTATAAACTGAAGCTCCCTTAACCATAGCAATCAATAATGCTTCTTGTTCAACTTCTAATTCATTTATTGGCCGGCCAAAATAGTAAATACTAGCTAAAGGAAAACCATGAATTTCTTTCCCTGAATTTTGGCCTAAATAAATTTCATTTAAATACATTTCAAGAATTTGATCTTTACTGAAATTTATATTCATGAGTAATGCAATATATATTTCTTTTATTTTACGCCAAATAGTACGTTTATTAGTAAGAAATAAATTTCTTACTAGTTGTTGCGTGATTGTACTACCTCCTTGTATAGTTTTACCTGCTTTTATATCAGCTAATAAAGCTCTACTAATTGCATAAAAACTAATTCCTTTATTTTGAAAAAAAGATTTATCTTCAGTAGTAAGTAACATTGTTATTAACATATCAGGAAAGTCATTTTTTTTCATAAATAATTTTTGTTTATTATTTAGTGAATTCCATATAGTAATTACACTCGGTTCGAGTCGAAAAAAACCAAATTGACGTCCATTTTTTAAATTAAAAATATATTTTAAAATATCATTTTTAAAAATTAAACATGCATGGATTTGTGATTCTTTTCTATCAGGGAAATTAAATGGCCGCCTAAGAAGTTCAATATTATTTTTATGTATAATAAATTCTCCAGGTTTTTTAATTTCTAAAACTTGGCGATATTTATTTTGAATTAAACTTTCAATTATTCTAGTCTTATTATAAGAAGAAAATTCTTCTATACTAAGATTTAATATTCGACCATATATTATGGTAGGTAAATGCCAATATTTTCTATCAATAATTTTATGTAATTTACTATTAAAGATAATTGTACTTTTTACAAAAAAAATTATTAGTATCATAATACTTATTATGATAAGTATCATTTTTTTTTTCATACTTTATGATAAAAAAATAGTGAGTGAAATGAAAATAAAATAAGGTATATTAGTTATTAGTATGGTATATTTGATATAATGGAATTTTATTTTTTTTAATAAAAACCCCAATTTAGTATAGCAAATAGCCTATTTATTTCCAATAAATACAAATGATTTTTACTCATTAGGAGTAATATATGTTAAAAATTACAGATAATAAAAAATCATCCTTAAATATTCTTGCTCTTGCTGGTGTTGAACCTTACCAAGAGATAAATAACGAAAAATATATGAATGATGCTCAGTTAATTCATTTTAATAAAATACTGAAAGCCTGGCGTAACCAACTTATTGATGAAGCATATGGTGGAGTAGTTAACCGCAAGAGGGAAACTAATACTACTAACT
Source organism: Candidatus Dasytiphilus stammeri (assembly GCA_041941745.1). GTDB lineage: Bacteria > Pseudomonadota > Gammaproteobacteria > Enterobacterales > Enterobacteriaceae > Dasytiphilus > Dasytiphilus stammeri_D. Next base: position 273,476 of record CP145885.1, read on the forward strand.
TTCCTGATCCAATAGATCGTGCTGTTCAAGAGGAAGAATTTAGCTTAGAATTAAGGACACGTGATCGAGAATATAAACTAATAAAAAAAATAGAAAATACATTAAAAAATATTAAGAATAAAAAATTTGGCTATTGTCAATTATGTGGTATAGAAATTGGTATTCGACGTCTTGAAGCTCGTCCGATCGCTGATTTATGCATAGATTGTAAAACTTTAGCTGAAATTCGTGAAAAACAAAGAACAGGATGAAAAAAAACATTAAAAGTAATAAAAATTCAAAATTTAAAGGACAAATGGTTAATTAATATTTAACTTTTTAATCCATAACCTTTTTCAATTAACCACCATACTAATAGATAAAAAAATATATTAAAAAATAATAACACTATTAGTATATAATGCACTGAAACATCAGTTATTCCAATAAATCCAAATCTAAATCCATTTATCATATAAATTACTGGATTTAATTTTGATATTTTTTGCCAAAATGGAGGTAAAGTAGTTATAGAGTAAAATACTCCACTAAGATAGGTCAATGGTGTAATTATAAAAGTAGGAATGATACTGATCTCATCAAAATCATTAGCAAATAATCCATTTAATAAACCAGCTAAAGAAAACATTAGTGATGTTAAAATTAAAGTTAATATAATTATAATCCAAGAATGCACATGTAATGGTACAAAAAAGAATGAAGCAATAGTTATTAATAACCCTACAGAAATACCACGAATTATTCCTCCTCCGACATAACCTGCAATAATTATATGTGTAGGTACTGGTGCTACTAATAATTCTTCAATAGATTTTTGCAATCTAGCACTAAAAAAAGAAAATGCTACATTAGCATATGAATTTGATATTACAGCCATCATAATAATACCTGGTACAATAAATTGCAGATAAGAATATCCCATTATATTATTTATGTGTACACCAATAATATTTCCAAAAATCAGAAAATATAAGGTCATTGTAATGATAGGAGGCATCAGAGTTTGTATCCATATACGTGTAAACCGCATTACTTCTTTATTTAATAAACTTTTAAATGCAATCCAATATATTTTTTTCATATTTTATTATGCATTAATTCTAAGAATAAAGTTTCTAACCTATTATTTTTATTACGCATACTTAATACTTGTATACCCTGTTTGTTTAATTGGTTAAAAACATTATTTAAATTTTGTGAACGTTCTATTTTTACTTCAAATCTTGATTTATCTAACATTCGTGATTTATATCCATCCAATATAGGAATTGAACTATTCCTAGTTAAATCAAAAATAAAAGTTTCTACTTTAATTTTACTTAGCAAGTTTTTCATTGAAGTGTTTTCAATCAAAATACCTTTTTGAAGTATGGCTATGTTACGGCATAATATTTCTGCTTCTTCTAAATAATGGGTAGTTAAAATAATGGTAGTTCCATTATTATTAATATCAGTTAAAAATTGCCAAATTAAACGTCGTAATTCAATATCTACCCCTGCAGTAGGCTCGTCTAAAATTAGTAATTTAGGTGAATGTATTAATGCCCGCACCATCATTAAACGACGTTTCATTCCTCCAGATAACGTTCTGGCATGATGATAACGTTTATCCCATAAATCTAATTGTTTTAAATATTTTTCTGCATTTTTTATAGCTTCATTTTTTTCTATACCATAATATCCAGCTTGATTAATTATAATTTGTAAAATAGTTTCAAAGGGATTGAAATTAAATTCTTGGGGGACTATCCCTATTAAACGTTTAGCTTTAACAATATCTAGTTGTAAATCATAACCAAATATATTAATGCTACCTGCTGTTTTTTTGATTAAAGAACTAATAATTCCAATTAGAGTAGTTTTACCAGCCCCATTTGGTCCAAGAAGAGCATAAAAATCACCTGAAATAACTTTCAAGTTAATATTATTTAATGCTGTAGTTTCTTTCTTATATTTTTTTATAAGTTGCGTTACTTCTAATGCGTATTTCATATACAACATTTATTTGTAAATATTTTTTATTTTACCAACATAAGGAAGATGTCGATAACATTGAGCATAATCAATACCATATCCCACAACAAATTCATCGGGAATTAGAAATCCTACCCAATGAGGATTAATATTAACTTCTCTTCGGGTGGGTTTATCTAAAAGAGTACAAATCAATAAAGATTTTGGATAGCGAGACATAAGTATTTCACATATGGTTTTTAATGTAAAACCCGAATCAATAATATCTTCAACTATTAAGACATGTTTTCCAGTAATATTTTGAGTTAAATCTTGACGAATTTTTACATTATTTTCTGAAATATAATTATTATCATAACTTGATACTGTCATGAAATCAATTTTATGAGGAATAATAACTTCTCTACATAAATCAGCTATAAATATAAAGGATCCTCTTAATAAACCTACTAAAATTAAATCCTCGTTACTATTTTTATAGTATTCTGAAATATCATGTCCAAGTTTTATTATACGATTTTTAATAACTTGTTTAGTTAACATAATTTCAACATGATTTTTCATAATTAAGCTGCCAGCTTATAAGTAAGTGGTAAAAATTTACACCAACTATATATCATATATTACAAAATATTCATTCCTATTAATTAATACTACTATGTTATATATTAACATTGGAGAATATTTTTTATTTTATTTATATAGCTTAATATTTTAATAAAATTTATAATTTTCATTTTATCAATAAATAAATTGATTTATATTCATATTATTAAAGAATATTTTTCATATTGATTATAAATAGAGTATTAATAGAGTGAGTGATTTAATAACTATCTTTTATATATTTTTATAAGGAGATATTCATGGTAGGTAATAAAATATGGTATGAAAAACTTCATATGGGTTGTGGCCAATATTTTGCCGTAAAAAACATTATATACCAAGAAAATACTAATTTTCAAAATGTTATTTTTTTTGAAAACCCTACTTTTGGACGTATAATGGCGATTGATGGAATAGTTCAAACTACTGAAAATGATGAATTTATTTATCATGAAATGATAACTCATGTTCCATTATTAACTATGCCTAGCGCAAAAAAAATTTTAATTATAGGTGGAGGTGATGGAGCAAGTTTACGAGAAGTAATTAAATACAAATATCTTGAAAAAATAACTATGGTGGAAATAGATGAAAATATTATAAATTTATGTAGAAAATATTTGCCAAATCACAATCAAAATGCTTATACAGATATAAGATGTGAAATTATTATTCAAGATGGAAGTAAATTTATTTCTTCTTGTAAAGAAAAATTTGATATTATCATCGTAGATTCTACTGATCCCATAGGTCCAGGTAGTAGCTTATTTACTCCAAATTTTTATAGAGAATGTCGTAGATGTTTAAATGATGACGGAATTTTTGTTGGACAAAATGGAGTTAGTTTATTACAACAAAAAGTTATTAAAAATAGTTTTGATAATTTATCATGTTATTTTAATGATGTTACTTTTTATCAAGCAGCAGTACCTTCTTATTATGGCGGAATGATGACTTTTGTTTGGGCTAGTAATAATACATCATTACGTCAAATAACTGTTTCAGTTTTAAATAAAAAATTTAAATTAAATAATTTACATTGTCGATATTATAATCCTTTAATTCATAAAATAAGTTTTGCTTTACCGCAATATTTGTTGAATATATTAACTAATACTAAATGATACATTCATCATTTTTATTATGAGGCTAAAATAAATTGCACAAAATAAAATTACAAGGATTTAATAATCTTGCTAAAACCCTTAGTTTTTGTATTTATGATATTTGCTATGCAAAAAATATTGAAGATCGTAAAAAATATATTAATTATATAAATGATAGATATAATGCAATAAAATTAACTAAAATACTTAATAAGACATGTTCTATTATTGGAGCTAATATTTTAAATATTGCCTCTCAAGAATTTGAACCACAAGGTGCAAGTGTCACACTACTTATTAGTGAAGAAAATAATTTAGGTATTAAAAATCTTAATAAGACTAAAAATATATATTTTCCTCATGAAATTCTTTTGCATTTAGATAAAAGCCATATTTGTGTTCATACATATCCAGAAAATCATCCACAAAGTAATTTATGTACATTTCGGGCTGATATTGAAGTGTCAACTTGTGGTGTTATTTCGCCTTTAAAAGCTTTAAATTATTTAATTTATCAATTACAATCAGATATTGTAACAATTGATTATCGAGTACGTGGATTTACTCGAGACGTACATGGGATAAAACATTTTATTGATCACAATATATCTTCGATTCAAAATTTTCTAAAAAATGAAATAAAATTAATGTATAAAATAAAAGATATTAATATTTATCAAGAAAATATTTTTCATACTAGGATGATGCTTAAAAATTTTTCGCTAAAACATTATCTGTTCAATACATTACCAGAAAATTTAACTACTGATGAATGTAAAAAAATTACAAAATTTATAATTAGAGAAATGCAAGAAATTTTTTATGGTTATAACAATAAATAATTTATATCATAAAAATGATTAAAAATCTATTTTAGGAATAATTTGATTAATTAAATCTGTTGCACTTCCTTCAACCATTTCTGCCGCTATCTTTATAGATTCATGCAATGTAGGATGAGCATGTATAGTAAGTGCAATATCTTCAATATCACATCCCATTTCAATAGCTAAACATATTTCTCCTAAAATTTCACTACTATTATTACCAACAATAGCTCCCCCAATAATACGATGATTATCTTTATTAAAAATAATTTTTGTAGCACCTTGAGCTGAATCACAAGCAATAGCTCTTCCTAATGCAGACCATGGAAACATTGCAATATCATAATTAATCCCCATCTTTATTGCTTCTTTTTCAGTTACTCCTGTCCAAGATAACTCTGGTTCAGTATAAGTAATACATGGAATAACTTTTGGATCAAAAAAATAGTTCTTACCAGCTAATACTTCAGCTGCTAAACGTCCTTCGTAAATGCCTTTATGGGCCAACATAGGTTGGCCAACAATATCACCTACTGCATATATATGTTTATTACTTGTACGCATTTGTTTATCAACACAAATAAATCCTTTTGAATCCACATTAACTCCAGCTAAATGTGCATCTAATAAATGTCCATTGGGAGTTCTTCCAATTGCAACTAATACTGTATCATAAAGATGAGTGAATTTCCTATTTCCTTCCATAGAAACATAAATACCATTTGAATTTAAATCAATATTTGTTACCTTAGTATTTAATATTAATTTAAATTTTTTTCCTATTTGTTTAGTTAAAATATCGACAACATCTTTATCAGCTTGAGAAATAATTTGATCTTTAATTTCAACTATATCTATTTTTGATCCGAGAGAATGATAAATAGTACCTATTTCTAATCCAATTATACCAGCACCTATAATAAGAATATGTTTGGGTATGTTTTTTAAACATAATGCATCAGTAGAATTCCAAATTCTCGGATCTTTTTGACAAATAAAAGGTATTTCCATAGGACTAGATCCAGCTGCAATAATAGCATTATCAAATGTAATATTTTGGATTTGCTTATTATTAGTCACAGTTAAAGTATTAGGATTGATAAATTTAGCTAATCCACAAACTATAGTAACATTACGTTTTTTAGCCAAATGGGTTAAACCCATTGTTAATTTATTTATTATATTTTTCTTCCAATTATTTATTTCATCTATATTAATCTTAGGATTTTCTAAAAAAAAACCTAATTTAGTAAAATCGTTATATTTATTAATATATTGACTAATATTTAATAATGTTTTAGAAGGGATACATCCTACATTAAGACAAACGCCACCTAATTTATTATAACGCTCCACTAAAATAGTTTTTAATCCTAAATCTGCACATCTAAAAGCAGCAGAATAACCTGCAGGTCCTCCTCCAATTACTACAACTTCGTTTTTGCTTTTTATACTCATTAGCCCTCTTTTTAAGAAAGAATGAAAATTTAATTTTATTAAAAAATGACTAAAATTAATTGTCACTAATTAAATATGAACTATATCATCCATAATAAATAATACCTTTTTTTTTTACAAAACGTCAATAAGTTTTAGATAACTATTTAGGTATTTCTAATATTTAAAATTAATTTAATTTCTAAATTAAATATTGTTTTAATAATAGTTAAATATTAACTGATTAATTATCAATTAAATTATTAATTTATAATTAACTTTTATAAATTTTTTTGCCAAAATTAGCGACTATTTTTTCATATTATTGAATATAGAGCATAAATAATGACTAAAATTAATACCATAATTGAATGGTTTTTAAATCATTGCTATATTTATAAATATCCTAATAAAGCTAGTATTATTTCCCAAGGAGCACCAGCTAAAAATTTATACTATATTATTAAGGGTACTGTAATAGTTTTAATTAAAAATCAGTTATCAGGTAATATTGTTGCTAATAAAGCAATGATTCTTTCATATCTTCATCAAGGAGATTTTATTGGTGAATTAGGGTTATTTGAAAATAATAAACGAAGTGCATGGATACAATCACAGAGTTATTGTGAAATAGCTGAAATTTCCTATAAAAAATTCAAAAAATTAATAAAAATTCACCCAGAAATTTTAATGTATCTTTCTTCGCAAATAGCTCATCGTTTAAAGCATACTTCTGAAAAAGTTAGTCATTTATCATTTTTAGATGTTACTGGGCGTATTGCTCAAACCTTGGTATTTTTAACAAAACAACAAAATGCAATTACTCATCCAGATGGTATGCAAATTAGGATTACTAGACAAGAAATAAGTCAAATTGTAGGATGTTCTCGTGAAACTGTTGGTAGAATATTAAAAATATTATCAGGTAAAAATTTAATAAAGATAAGTGGTAAAAATATTTTAATTTATGGTATTCGTAACTAATTCTATTAGATAAATAAATACTATTGACACTTCATCTATCTAATGATAGATTAAAAACATCTTTCTTATAAAGAAATAATTTTTTATAATAAAATCAATAATAGCATTTTTGGAATGTCAAAACAAATAATGACTTTTGTTTTAATAGTTACTGGACCTCCTTATGGGACACAACAAGCAAGTAGTGCTTTTTTATTTACTAAAGCATTAATAAAAACTAATCATACTTTACATTGTGTTTTCTTTTATAATGAAGGTATATATAATGCAAATTCTTTAGTTTTACCTGCTACTGATGAATTTGATTTAATTACTGCATGGGAAAAATTATATAAAGAATATGGAGTTCCATTACATTTTTGTACTGCGGCAGCTTTACGCCGAGGCGTAATTGATAAAATAACTGCTAGACAAATAATATCAAAAAAAAAATTTTTTCCAATGTTAAATCAAGTTTTAAAATGAGTGGATTAGGTACTTTAGTAAAAGCTATATTAAAATGTGATCGATTAATTCAATTTTAATGAAAAATAATATTGCATTTATTTTTTCTCATCCACCTCATGGAACAAGTATTGGAAGAGAGGGATTGGATTTAGTATTAGCTACTGCAAATTATAGCAATAATATTGCATTGTTTTTTATTGGAGATGGAGTTTTACAAATTACTCTAAATCAAGACCCAAAAAAAATACTAGCTAGAGACTATATTCGTAGTTTTAAACTTTTATCATTTTATGAAATAAAAACATCTTATGTATGTAGTGATTCACTATATGAACATGGGATACCTCTAGATACAAAAAGCGTTATATCAACAATAATTTTGCCATCTAATCAAATTAGATTAAAGTTAAATAATTTTAACATTATTCTCAATTTTTGATAAAAAATGTTGCATTTTTTACTACATTCTCCTAATCAATGTGATTATAAAATCTTTATACGAAATATAATGAAAGAAGATGAGGTAATTTTGTTGCAAGACGGAGTATTAGCAGCATTAACATCTAGTACAGCTTTAAAGTTTTTATTAAAAAAGTCTGTACCAATTTTTGTTTTAAAAAAAGATGCAGAAGCGAGAGGATTAGTGAAATCTATATCAATATTAACTACATGGATAGATTATGATGATTGTGTTAAGTTAACAGTAAAACATACTAACCAAATATCTTGGTAAATTCTTACTAAGATATTCGGACAATGATAGATTTATATGAAAATAGAAAATTTTCCTCATTATCTAATCAACATAGCTTAATTAAAAAAAAAAATAAAGAGTAAAATAATGGTAACTATTAATCAACTAGTCCGAAAAGGACGTGTTCGGAAAATTATTAAAACAAATGTACCAGCTTTATCTGCATGTCCACAAAGAAGAGGGGTATGTACACGAGTATATACAACTACTCCTAAAAAACCTAATTCAGCATTACGCAAAGTATGTCGAGTAAAACTAACAAATGGGTTTGAAGTTACCTCATATATTGGAGGAGAAGGTCATAATTTACAAGAACATTCTGTTATACTAATTCGTGGTGGCCGTGTTAAAGACTTACCAGGTGTAAGATATCATACAATTAGAGGAACATTAGATTGTTCAGGTGTTAAAAATAGAAAACGTGGTCGTTCTAAATATGGAGTAAAAAAAATAAAAAATTAATTATTTTGTAAAAAATAGGATTTTATCATGTCACGTCGTCACAGTTTTGGTTATCGTAAAATATTAGCAGATCCTAAATTTGGATCTGAATTATTATCTAAATTTATCAATATATTAATGGTTGATGGTAAGAAAGCTATTGCAGAAAAAATAGTGTATACAGCTTTAGCTATTATAAAAAAACGTTATGATAAAAATCAATTAGAGGTATTTGAAAATGCTATAGAAAAAGTACGTCCTTCTGTTGAAGTAAAATCTAGAAGAGTTGGGGGCTCTACATATCAAATACCTGTAGAGGTGCGCCCTATGAGACGTAATACATTAGCAATGCGTTGGATTGTAGAAGCAGCACGTCAAAGACGTGATAAATCAATGGCTATAAAATTAGCAAATGAATTATATGATGTTATAGAAAATAAAGGATCTGCTGTAAGAAAACGTGAAGAAGTTCATCGTATGGCAGAAGCTAATAAAGCTTTTGCTCATTATCGATGGTAATAATCTTGTTTTTTAATAAGCGACAAATAATAGAAGGAATAAAATGACTCGTATAACACCCATTACAAATTATCGAAATATAGGTATTAGTGCACATATTGATGCAGGTAAAACTACAACTACTGAACGTATTTTATTTTATACAGGAGTAAATCATAAAATAGGGGAAGTTCATGATGGAGCTGCTACCATGGATTGGATGGAACAAGAACAAGAACGAGGTATTACCATTACATCAGCTGCCACTACTACTTTTTGGTCAGGAATGGCTAATCAATTTAAATCTCATCGTATTAATATTATTGATACACCAGGACATGTAGATTTTACTATTGAAGTTGAACGTTCTATGAGAATACTAGATGGAGTTTTGATGATTTATTGTGCGGTGGGAGGCGTTCAACCACAATCTGAAACAGTATGGCGGCAAGCTGATAAATATAAAGTACCACGTATTGCTTTCATTAATAAAATGGACCGCATAGGAGCTAATTTTCTTAAAGTTATTAATCAAATGAAAATAAGATTATCAGCAAATCCAGTACCAATTCAACTAGCTATTGGCGCAGAAGAAAAATTTATAGGAATTATTGATTTAGTCAAAATGAAAGCTATTAAATGGATTGATAATCAAGGAATAATGTATGTATATGAAGATATACCTATAGAAATGAAAGAATTAGCTTTTCATTGGCATCATAAATTAATTGAATCAGCAGTAGAAGCATCAGATAATTTAATGGATAAATATTTAAATGGTGAAAAATTAACTGAAGGTGAAATAAAACAAGCACTACGGCAACGAGTGTTAAATAATGAAATTATGTTAGTAACATGTGGTTCAGCTTTTAAAAATAAGGGTGTACAAGCTATGTTAGATGCCATTATTGAATATTTACCAGCTCCTATCGATCTTCCAGCAGTGACTGGTTTTTTATTGGATAAAAAAAAAACGATTACTTATCGAAAATCTAATGATAATGAAGCATTCTCTGCCTTAGCTTTTAAAGTAGCATCAGATCCATTTGTAGGTAATTTAACATTTTTTCGTGTATATTCTGGTGTTATTAAATCTGGAGATATTGTATTAAATTCTGTCAAAAAACAACGGGAAAGATTTGGAAGAATTGTACAAATGCATGCTAATAAACGTGAAGAAATAAAAGAAGTTTATGCAGGTGATATTGCTGCTGTAATTGGATTAAAAGAGGTTAGTACTGGTGATACTTTATGTGATATAAATAATCCTATTATTTTAGAAAGTATGAAATTTCCTGAACCAGTTATCTCTGTAGCAGTAGAACCCAAAAAAAAAGCAGATCAAGAAAAAATGAATAGTGTTTTAATAAAATTGGCTAAAGAAGATCCATCTTTTCATGTAAAAATGGATGAAGAAATGGGACAAACTATTATTGCTGGGATGGGAGAATTACATTTAGAAATTATCATTGATCGAATGAATCGAGAATTTAATATCCAATGTAATATTGGTAAACCTCAAGTTGCTTATCGGGAAACCATCCAAGGAGTTGTGGAAGAAGAAGGAAAATATATTAGACAATCTGGAGGACGTGGGCAATTTGGCCATGTATGGTTAAAAATTGAACCTTTGAAATTTAACGAAAAATTAGCATCTTCTACAAGATATGAATTTATTAATGCTATTGTAGGGGGCGTTATACCTAAAGAATATATTCCAGCAATAAATAAAGGTATTCAAGAACAAATGAAAACTGGCGTAATTGCAGGATATCCAGTAGTTGATGTAAAAGTTACACTTTTTGACGGATCTTATCATGAAGTAGATTCATCAGAAATAGCATTTAAAATTGCTGCTGCCATTGCTTTTAGAGAAGGTTTTCGCAAAGCAGATCCTATTATTCTTGAACCAATTATGAAAGTTGAAATAGAAATGCCAAAGGATTATATGGGTGATGTTATTGGGGATCTTAACCGAAGACGTGGTATTATTGTCAGTATGGAAGAAAATACATACAATATTCAAATTATTAATGCTCATGTTCCTTTAGCTGAAATGTTTGGTTATGCAACTACTTTAAGATCTCAAACTCAAGGCCGCGCTTCTTATTCTATGGAATTTATTAAGTATCATGCCACCCCAAAAAATATTACAGCCAATATAATTAAATTACGTTCTAATAAATAATTAGAATTACTCAAGAATTTTTTTAAAAATTATTAATTAATAATTTTTATTTTGAATAAATTTAATTTAGTTACTACTAACATAAATATGTTATTATAATAACAACATTTTTTATTTTAAATATTTAAAAAAAAAATGATTACATCCATCAGTAATTAAAAGGATGGAATTTTATTAATTAACTGGAGCTCTAGTCTAATGCAGAACCAAAGAATTCGTATTCGGCTGAAAGCTTTTGATCATCGTCTTATTGATCAATCTACCTATGATATTGTTGCCACAGCTAAACGTACTGGAGCACAAATACGAGGGCCCATTCCTCTTCCAACTGAGAGAGAATTATTTACCATTTTAATTTCTCCTCATGTTGATAAGGATGCACGGGATCAGTATGAAATACGTACTCATAAACGATTAATAGATATAATTAAACCTACTGAAAAAACTGTTGATGCTTTAATGCGTCTTGATTTAGCTGCAGGAGTAGATGTTCAAATTAGCTTAGGATAATAATTGTTTATTAGGATGAAGAGGATTCTATAAATAATGATTGGATTAATTGGTACCAAGATAGGAATGACTCGTATCTTTACTAAAGAAGGTATAGTTATACCTATAAGTGTTATAAAAGTTGATGATAATAAAGTTACTCAAATTAAAAATCTTGAAAATGATGGTTATTGTGCAATTCAGCTTACCAAAGGATATAAAAAAAACAACAGAATTTTAAAACCGGAAACAGGACATTTTTTAAAAGCTGGCTTAAAAGTTGGTAAAGGATTATGGGAGTTTAGGGTTGATAATCGTCAAACTAAGTTCTCTTTAGGTCAAATTATCGATGTAAATATTTTTAATAATATCAAAAAAGTTGATGTAACAGGAATGTCTAAAGGAAAAGGCTTTGCAGGCACAGTCAAAAGATGGAATTTTCATACTCAAGATGCAAGTCATGGAAATTCTTTATCTCATCGAGTACCTGGTGCTATTGGGCAAAATCAAACTCCCGGTAGAGTGTTTAAAGGTAAAAAAATGGCTGGCCGATTAGGTAATGAACGTGTAACTATTCAAAATTTAGAAATTGTTCGAATTGATCTTGAAGATCACCTTTTACTCATTAAAGGTGCAGTCCCAGGAGCTACTGGTAGTGATTTGATAATAAAACCAGCTATTAAAGCTAATTCTAATGCGACTTAATATCCATCAAGGAGAAATAATGGAGTTAATGATACAAGATGTACAAAGGTTTTGTAATTTATCTGATAGTATATTTGGAAATAGTTTTAATGAATCGTTAGTACATCAAGTGATAGTTGCTTATACAGCAAAAGCTCGTCAAGGTACAAAAGCTCAGAAAAGTCGTGGAGAAGTAAAAGGTTCTAATAAAAAACCTTGGCGTCAAAAAGGTACTGGTCGTGCACGAGCCGGGTCAGTTAAAAGTCCAATTTGGCGATCTGGAGGAGTAACTTTTGCAGTAAAACCTAAAGATTATAGTCAAAAAGTAAATAGAAAAATGTATCGTGGAGCATTAAAAAGTATTTTTTCAGAATTAATACGTCAACAACGTATTTTAGTTTATCAGAATTTTTCTGTTGAAAGTCCAAATACTAAAAAATTAATTACTAAATTAAAAACAATTCCTGTTCACGACGTTTTAATAATTACATCTCAAATAGAGAATAATTTATTTTTAGCTGCACGTAATTTACATGGAGTGTGTGTATGTGATGTAGCACATATTAATCCAGTTAATTTAATAACTTTTAAAAAAATAATTATTACCACTGATGTTATCAAGAAACTTGAGGAAATATTAAAATGATGTCTAATGACGTATTAATGAATATATTATATATACCTCACATTTCAGAAAAAACAGCGATTTTTATAGAAAAAAATAATACCTTTGTAATTAAGGTAGCTAAAAAAGCAAATAAATGGAAAATTAAATATGCAGTAGAAAAATTGTTTAATGTTGAAGTAAAAAAAGTTAACACCCTTCTTATAAAAGAGAAAAGTAAAAAAAATAAGCAATATAAATCACGTTATATTAATTGGAAAAAAGCCTATATTACTTTAAAAAAAGGACACAAAATAGATTTACTAAGTAATAGTAGTGGAATCGAATAAACGTAATCTCCAAGCTAGAAAAGAGAATGATTAAATGACACTTATTAAATGTAAACCTACGTCTCCTGGACGTCGTCATGTTATTAAATTAGTTAATGCAAAACTATATAAAGGTAAACCATATTCTTCTTTATTAGAAAAAAAAAATAAAACAGGAGGCCGTAATAATCAGGGGATAATTACTACTCGTCATATCGGAGGTGGTCATAAGCAACATTATAGAATAATTGATTTTAAAAGAAATAAAGATGAAATCAGTGCTAAAGTTAAAAGAATTGAATATGATCCAAATCGCTCTGCTAATATTGCATTAGTAATGTATCGTGATGGTGAACGACGTTATATTTTAGCTCCTAAAGGATTAAAAATAGGTGATGAGATAGAATCTGGTAATAATGTTCCTATAAAAATAGGATATACGTTACCTATGTATAGTATACCAATAGGTTCTATTGTTCATAATATTGAATTAAAGCCGGGAAAAGGGGGGCAATTAGCACGATCAGCTGGAACATATGCACAAATTATAGCACGTAAAGAATCTAATATTATTTTAAGGTTACGTTCTGGGGAAAATCGTATAATTAATTCTAATTGTCGTGCAACATTAGGAGAAATTGGCAACCCTGAACATATGTTACGCATGCTTGGCAAAGCAGGAGCAAGTAGGTGGCAAGGAATTAGACCTACTGTAAGAGGAACTGCAATGAACCCAGTTGATCATCCACATGGAGGTGGAGAGGGACGTAATTTTGGAAAACATCCAGTTTCTCCTTGGGGTATGCAAACCAAAGGAAAAAAAACTCGCAAAAATAAACGTACTGATAAATATATCTTACATTATAGAAAAAAATAATTATTGTTTAATAAGGATTAAATTATGCCCCGTTCTTTAAAAAAAGGTCCTTTTATTGATTTACATTTAATAAATAAAATTCAGAAAATATTAAAAAATGGTGATAAAAAAACATTACGAACTTGGTCTCGTAGATCTACTATTTTTCCTAATATGATAGGGTTAACAATTAGTGTTCATAATGGACGTCAACATATTCCAATATTTATTACTGATGAAATGGTAGGGCATAAATTAGGTGAATTTGCTCCTACAAGAACTTATCGAGGACATATAACAGCAGATAAAAAAGTAAAAAAACAATAAGTGTTATTAATAGGAGGGGAAGCAAATGGAAACCATAGCAAGACTTCGTAAAGTTCATTCATCAGCGCAAAAAATTAGATTACTAGCTAATATAATACGTGGAAAAAAAGTAGATGAAGCATTAAATATTTTAACTTATAATAAAAAAAAAGCTGCAACTATAGTGAAAAAACTAATAGCATCTGCAATTGCTAATGCAAACCATAATAATGGTATTGATATTAATCAATTAAAAATCTCAAAATTTTTAGTAGATAATGCGTCTACAGTAAAAAGATTAATGCCTAGAGCAAAAGGTCGTGCAGACCGTATCTTAAAGAGAACTAGTCATATCACTATAGTTGTATCTGATAATAGTGGAGATTAATGATGGGTCATAAAGTACATCCTAATGTAATTAGACTTGGTATTATTAATTCTTGGAATTCTATTTGGTTTGCTGAATCAAAAGATTTTGCTAAAAATCTAAATAGTGATTTTAAGATTCGTAAATTCTTATTTCAAAAATTAGCGCATGCTTCAATTTCACGCATCTTTATTGAAAGAGCTACAAAGAACATTCGAGTCACTATTAATACTGCACGTCCAGGTATTGTTATAGGCAAAAGAGGTGCAGATATAGAAAAATTAAAAAAAGAATTAGCCAATATTACTGGAGTATATGTTCAAATTAATATTAATGAAATACGTAAACCAGAATTAGATGCAAATCTTGTAGCATCAAATATTTCTTCACAATTAGAAAGACGCATTATTTTTCGCCGAGCAATGAAAAGAGCCGTACAAAATGCAATAAGATTAGGAGCTAAGGGTATAAAAGTAGAAATAAGTGGTAGACTTGGGGGTACAGAAATAGCACGTACTGAGTGGTTTCGTGAAGGTCGTGTTCCATTACATACTTTACGTGCAAATATAGATTATAGTATTGCAGAAGCACATACTACTTATGGAGTTATAGGGATAAAGGTATGGATTTTTAAAGGTGAAATATTAGAAAATAGGCCTGTTGTTAATACTATTAAAGCAGAAAAAATATCAATACAATCAAAAAAACAGCAGCGTAAAAATCGTATTTAAAGGAGCATCGCTGATGTTACAACCAAAACGTACAAAATTTCGTAAAATGCAAAAAGGTAGAAATAGGGGTATGGCAACTAGTACTAATGTTTCTTTTGGCATATTTGGGTTAAAGGCAACATCTCGAGGAAGAGTAACAGCTAGACAAATTGAAGCAGCACGAATAGCTATGACACGTGCTATAAAACGGCTAGGAAAAATATGGATCCGTATCTTTCCAGATAAACCTATTACTGAAAAACCTCTTGAAGTACGTATGGGAAAAGGTAAAGGTAATGTAGAATATTGGGTAGCTATTGTTCAACCCGGAAAAGTATTATATGAAATGAATGGAGTTAGTGAAGAACTAGCAAAAGAAGCATTTAAACTTGCAGCAGCTAAGTTACCTATTAGAACTATTTTTGTAAAAAAACGGTTATATAATGAAATTTAAAGAACTTAAAGAAAAAAATATTAAAGATTTGAAAATTGAATTAGTTAATTTAAATCGTGAAAAATTTAATTTACGTATACAACATCAATCAGGAAATGTTAAAAACAATAAATTATTAAAAAATATACGACGTAATATCGCACGTATAAAAACACTATTAACGCAAAAAAAGGTAACAAAATGTTAAATAATATTCGTACCTTACGAGCTGAAGTAATTAGTAACAAAATGCAAAAATCTGCAGTAGTTTCCATAAAACGGTTTTTTAAACATCCACTTTATGGAAAATTTATAAAACGTACTACTAAATTACATATACATGATGAAAAAAATATTTGTAAGGTAGGTGACCTTGTTGATATTCAGGAATGTCGCCCTCTATCTAAAACTAAATCATGGAGATTAGTTCGTATCATAGATAAATGAATCTACTAAAAAGTTAATTTTTTCAATAAAAAATTTTGATAAAAATAATGGAATTATAATTTATGATTCAAGAACAAAGTATTTTAAATGTAGCAGATAATTCTGGTGCTCGTAAAGTAATGTGTATTAAGGTATTAGGAGGATCTCGGAGACGTTATGCTTATGTTGGTGATATAATCAAAATTTCTATTAAAGATGCAATTCCTAGATCTAAAGTAAAAAAAGGTGAAGTAATAAAAGCTGTAGTAGTACGTACAAAAAAAGGAATTATGCGTATAGATGGATCAGTGATACGTTTTGATAGTAATGCATGTGTATTATTAAATAATAATGACCAACCAATTGGTACACGTATTTTTGGTCCAGTTACTCGTGAACTTCGTACCGAAAAATTTATGCGAATAATTTCTTTGGCACCAGAAGTTATTTAAAAAAAAGGAAATAATTATGGCAGTTAAAATTCGTTCTGGTGATGAAGTAATCATATTAAGTGGTAAATATAAAGGTAAACGGGGAAAAGTAAAAAAAAAGATAGACAATAATAAAATCATTGTAGAAGGTATTAACTTAATTAAAAAACATCAAAAAGCAGTACCAAGTTTAAATAGAGTTGGAGGAATTATTACAAGAGAATCAGCTCTACAAATTTCAAATGTTGCTATTATTAATAGCAGTACTGGTAAAGCCGATCGTATAGGTTTTAAATTTATACAAGGTAAAAAAGTACGTTATTTAAAATCTAATAAAGAAATTATTAGGGAGTGAATTTATGGCAAATTTGCATTATTTTTATAAAACTGAGATAGTAAATAAATTTATGAAAGATTTTGGTTATTCTTCAGTAATGCAAGTGCCTAAATTATCTAAAATAACTTTAAATATGGGGGTAGGAGGAGTTGTTTCTGATAAAAAATTATTAGAGAATGCTGTAAATGATTTAACACTTATTTCTGGACAAAAACCATTTATTACAAAAGCCCGTAAATCTATTGCAGGATTTAAAATCCGCAAAGGATATCCTATTGGATGCAAAGTAACATTACGGGGAAAACATATGTGGGATTTTTTTGAACGGTTAATTGCTATAGCTATTCCACGTATTCGTGATTTTAGAGGATTATCTGTCCATTCTTTCGATGGATATGGAAATTACAGTTTAGGGATTCATGAACAGATTATATTTCCTGAAATAAATTATGATAAAATAGATCGAATTCGAGGTTTAGATATAACTATAACTACTACTGCTTTATCTGATAAAGAAGCACATTATCTTCTAAGTGCTTTTCACTTTCCTTTTAAGCAATAAGGTAAATTTTTTAATGACTAAACAATCAGTTATATCACGTGAATTAAAAAGAATAAAATTAATAAAAAAATTTTATGGAAAACGTATATTACTAAAATCTATTATAGCTAATAAAAATCTCTCTCATAGAGAACGATGGAACGCAGTTATGCAATTACAAAAATTACCTCGTGATTCTAGCCCATGTCGTCAACACAATCGATGTATAAAAACAGGTAGACCACATGGTTTTATTCGTAAATTTGGGTTAAGTCGTATTAAATTTCGAGAATCAGCTGTATTAGGAGAAATTCCTGGACTTAGAAAATCTAGTTGGTAATATTATAAAATTTATACAAATTAGGAGGAATCATTATATTCATGAGTATGCAAGATCCAATTGCCGATATGTTAACTAGAATCCGTAACGGACAAGCTACAAAAAAAAAAACAATCAGAATGCCTTCTTCTACATTTAAAACTGCTATTGCTCATGTGTTAAAAGAAGAAGGATATATTGAAGATTATAATAATGAAGGAAAAAAAAAAATAGTATTAGTAATAAAACTAAAATATTATTTTACTAAAGCAGTAATAGAATATATTAAACGAATTAGTCGTCCTGGGTTACGTATTTATAAACGTAATAAACAACTACCAAAAGTATTATCTGGATTAGGTATTGCAATTATTTCTACTTCTAAAGGAATTATGGTAGATAAAAATGCAAGAAAATTAGGATTAGGTGGAGAAGTTATATGTTATATAGCTTAATTTATAGGAAAATGAAATAATGTCTCGGATTGCTAAAATGCCCATAAAAGTTCCTAAAGAAGTTTTAGTTTTAATAGATAAACAATTTATTATCATAAAAAGTAAAAAAGGCAAATTATCTCAAATTATTCATGAAGCAGTTAAAATTAATTTAATTGATGAAAATTTATTGATTGCTCCTAGAAAGGGATTTATTGATGGTTGGGCACAAGCAGGTACAACTCGTGCCATTATTAATAATATGATTATTGGTGTTACTAAAGGTTTTATTAAAAAAATGTTATTAGTTGGAGTAGGTTATCGTGCAATAATTAATGATAATGTATTATCTTTGTATTTAGGATTTTCTCATTTAATTAAATATCCGTTACCCTCTGAAATAAATGTGGAATGCCCTTCACAAAATGAAATTATATTAAAAAGTTTTGATAAACAGTTATTAGGACAAATAGCTGCAAATATCTATTCATATAGACGGCCTGAACCATATAAAGGTAAAGGTATTCGTTATGCTAATCAAATTATTCGTATAAAAGAAGCGAAAAAGAAATAAGACAATTAATTTTATGGAAAAAAAATATGCTCGTGTGCGCAGAGGAAAACGAACACGTTATAAATTAAAAATATTAAATACATTACGTTTAGTAATATATCGTACTTCCCGTCATATTTATGCCCAGATAATAGAAACAAAAAAAGCTAGAGTATTAGTTACAGCATCTACTTTAGAAAGAGATATCAATCATGATATAAAATATACAGGAAATCAGATTGCAGCTTCAATTATTGGAAGAATCATTGCAGAACGCGCTTTAAAAAAAGGTATCAAAAATGTTTCTTTCGATCGTTCTGGATTTTTATATCATGGACGTATTAAAGTATTAGCAGAATCAGCTCGAAAAGCAGGATTAATCTTTTAAATTAGCTTGAAAATATTTATGAGGAACCATTAATATATATGCTTCAAATTAATATATATAAACACAAACAATTAGCAGATAAAAAAAATGATTTATATGAAAGGATGATTGCTGTTAATAGAGTATCAAAAACAGTTAAAGGAGGTCGTATTTTCAGTTTTACAGCCCTAACTGTAGTAGGTAATGGCAATGGTAGAGTAGGATTTGGTTATGGAAAATCTCGAGAAGTACCTATTGCTATTCAAAAAGCAATGGAAAAAGCGCGTCGTAATATGATTAATATTATCCTTAATGATGGTACTTTACAATATTCAATTAAAAGTATACATACAGGATCTTGTATTTTTATGAAACCAGCTTCAGAAGGAACTGGAATTATAGCAGGAGGAGCAATGCGAGCTGTTTTAGAAGTTGTAGGTATTAAAAATGTTTTAGCTAAATCATATGGCTCAACTAATCCTTTAAATGTTGTTCGTGCAACTATTAAGGCTTTGGCAAATATGAAATCACCTACAATGATAGCTGCAAAACGAGGTAAATTAGTATCTGAAATATATTAAAACATTACTAATGAATATATAATGAATAAAAAAATTAAAATAACTCAAATTCGTAGTTCTATTGGACGCAAACCAAAACATAAAGCCACTTTAATTGGCTTAGGTTTACGTCATATCCGACATACAGTTATACGTGAAGATACTCCAGCAATAAGAGGAATGATAAGAAAAATTTCTTACATGATTATAATTGAGGATATATAAATGTATTTAAATAAGCTGTCACCTGCAATGGGTTCTAAAAAAAAGTCAAAACGCTTAGGACGAGGAATTGGTTCTGGCAAAGGAAAGACTTGTGGTCATGGTCATAAAGGACAAAAATCTAGATCTGGAGGTGGAGTAAGACGAGGATTTGAAGGAGGACAAACACCATTGTATCGTCGGTTACCCAAATTTGGCTTTCGTTCTAATAAAAATAAATTAAAAGCAACTATTTCTCTTAGTGATTTAAAAAATTTTAAATATGGAACTGTTACTTTAAATAAGTTAAAAACAGCTCGTATTATTAGTTTAAAAACAAAATGTGTAAAAATTATTGCTTCGTGTTTTGAACAAGATATTATAGCAGCTGAAGGTATTACTATTTGTGGATTAGAAGTAAGTAAAGGTGCAAGAAAAATTATTGCATCTGTGGGTGGAAAAATAGAGGAATGTTGTCTATAGATGAATAATAGCAAACAAAAAATATTAGATTTTATAAGTGCTAAAAGTAGTTTTAGTGAGCTCAAAAATAGATTATTTTTTCTTTTAATTGCCTTAGTGATTTTTCGGCTCGGTTGTTTTATTGCTATACCTGGAATAAATACTGCTCTACTTACTACATTAATTAAGCAGCAACATGGTACAATTATAGAAATGTTTAATATGTTTTCGGGCGGCGCTTTAAATCGAGCTTCTATTTTTGCTTTAGGTATTATGCCATACATTTCTTCATCTATTATTATACAACTTTTAACTGTAATTCATACAGGATTAGCAGAACTTAAAAAAGAAGGAGAAAGTGGTAAACGTCAAATAAATCAATATATTCGTTATGGAACACTAATATTAGCCATATTTCAATCTTGTGCTATTGCTACAGCATTACAGAATATGCCTGGAATAAAAAATTTAATATTAAATCCAGGAATTGTTTTTTATTTGACAACTATTATTAGTTTAGTTACGGGAACTATGTTTCTTATGTGGTTAGGTGAACAAATTACTCAATTTGGTATTGGTAATGGTATTTCTATTATTATATATACTGGTATAGTAACTGGATTACCTAGTGCTATAATGAAAAGTATTCAAGAAGTAAAAATTGGTAATTTACACTTAAGTTTATTGATGATAGTAATTATATTAGTCTTATCCGTAATATTTTTAGTAAGTTTTATTGAACGTGGGCAACGTCTTATAATTGTAAATTACGCTACAAGATTAAATGATCGTCGTATGAATACGGCCATCCAACAATATAGTACACATTTACCATTAAAAGTAAATATGGCAGGAGTAATTCCAGCTATATTTGCTTCTAGTATTCTTTTATTTCCTGCTACTTTAGCGTCATGGTTTAGTAGTAAAAATGGTGGTTGGTTACAAATGATTTCTTTTAATCTTCAACCAGGACAACCTATATATATAATATTATATACAATTGCTATTATATTTTTCTGTTTTTTTTATACTGCATTAGTTTTTAATCCTCGCGAAACTGCAGATAATCTAAAAAAATCAGGAGCTTTTATTCCAGGAATAAGACCAGGAGAGCAAACTGCAAAATATATTGATAAAGTTATGACACGATTAACTTTTATTGGCGCAATTTATATAACTTTTATTTGTTTAATTCCTGAATTTATGCGAGGAATATTAAACATGCCATTTCATTTTGGAGGGACTTCTTTATTAATTGTAGTAGTAGTTATTATGGATTTTATGAGTCAAATACAAACGATCTTATTATCGAAACAATATGAATCTATTTTAAAAAAAGCAAAAATAAAAAATTATTATCATTAATAAGTGGAGATGAAATGAAAGTACGGACATCTGTAAAAAAATTATGTAATAAATGTAAAATAATAAAAAGAAGGGGCGTTGTACGGGTGATTTGCACTGAACCTAAACATAAACAACGTCAAGGATAAATAATTTAAATCAATTATTGTAATAATAATACAAAAATTTGGATATTAATTTAACTATTTGGTTATAGGAATATATAGTGGCTCGTATAGCAGGAATAAATATACCAGATAATAAACATACTGTTATAGCTTTAACATCAATTTATGGTATAGGTATAAATAGATCTAGAATTATATGTGCATCTGCATCAATCCCGCTCCATGTAAAAATTAAAGATTTATCAGAAACACAATTAGAAAAATTACGTTATAAAATGAATGATTTTATCATAGAAGGTGATTTACGTCGTAAAGTTAATATGAGTATTAAAAGGCTTATAGATCTTGGATGTTATAGAGGAATACGCCATAGGAGATCATTACCAGTACGGGGGCAAAGAACTAAAACTAATGCACGTACTCGTAAAGGTCCACGTAAACAAATTAAAAAATAAATATTTGGAATATAGGATGAAAACTTCAGTACGTACGACACGTAAACGTATTAAAAAACAGATTACTGATGCAGTAGCTCATATTCATGCATCATTTAATAACACTATTGTTACTATTACTGATAGACAAGGTAATACTTTAGGATGGGCAACTGCTGGAGGTTCTGGATTTAGAGGTTCTAGAAAATCTACTCCATTTGCAGCACAAATAGCAGCAGAACGTTGTGTGGAAAAAATAAAAGATTATGGAATAAAAAATTTAGAAGTTATGGTTAATGGGCCAGGGCCTGGTCGTGAATCTACAATACGTGCTTTTAATGCTGCTGGCTTTCGTATAATAAATATTACTGATGTAACTCCTATACCCCATAATGGTTGTAGGCCACCAAAAAAAAGACGGGTGTAATTATTTTATAATAATAGGAAAATAAAAATATGGGACGATATTTAGGAGCAAAATTAAAATTATGTCGGCGTGAAGGTAGTGACTTATTTTTAAAATCTGGATTACGCACGCTAGAATCTAAATGCAAAATAGAACGAGTTCCAGGCCATCATGGAACACGTCATAATCGTTTATCTGAGTATGGAAAACAGTTAAGAGAAAAACAAAAAGTACGTCGAATTTATGGAATTTTAGAACGTCAATTTAAGAATTATTATAAGAAAGCTGCTAGTATGAAAGGTAATACAGGTGAACAACTATTATTTTTACTTGAATCTAGATTAGATAATATTGTCTATCGGATGGGATTTAGTTCTACTCGTGCGGAAGCAAGACAATTAGTAAGTCATAAATCTATTATAGTTAATGGTCATATTGTTAATATTCCTTCATATCAAGTATGTCCCAATGACATAATCAGCATTAATCAAAAAGCTAAAGCACAATCCCGTATTCAATTAGCTATGGAAATAAGTAAACAACGTGAACAACCAATTTGGTTAGAAGTGAATATATCTAAAATGCAAGGAGTAATGAAATTTATTCCTGAACGTATTCATTTAGCACAAGATATTAATGAACATCTTATTGTCGAACTTTATTCAAAATAAATAATTTAAAAAAAATAGAGGATATAATGCATAAGTTTGTCACAGATTTTCTAAAACCACATTTAGTGGGTATTGAACAAAAAAGTGTAACACATGCAAAAGTGATTCTTGAACCTTTAGAACGAGGGTTTGGTCACACTCTTGGTAATGCTCTTAGACGTATTCTGTTATCTTCACTTCCTGGTTATGCAGTTACAGAAGTTGAAATTGATGGTATTTTGCATGAATTTAGTTCTAAAGAGGGTGTACAAGAAGATATTTTAGAAATAATTTTAAATTTAAAAGAATTAGCAGTAAAAGTTCAAGATAAAGATACGGTTTTTATTACAATAAATAAAAAAGGTATAGGAATAGTAACAGCTTCTGATATTATTCATGATAATAATATTGAGATTATCAATCCTAAACATATAATTTGTCATTTAACTAGTCATACAGCAGCAATAAATATGCGAATAAAAATTGAACGTGGTCGTGGATATGTACCAGCTTCAGTAAGAATGAGTGAAAATAAAGATCGTCCTTTAGGACGCATATTAGTAGATGCATGTTATAGTCCTATTGCACGTATTGCTTATAATGTTGAAGCTGCTAGAGTACAACAGCGAACAGATTTAGATAAGCTTATAATTGATATTGAGACTAATGGAACTATAGAACCCGAACAAGCGATAAGACGTGCTGCTTCTATTTTAGTAGAACAACTAGAAGCATTTGTAGATTTACGTGATGTATGTAAACCAGAAATAAAAGAAGAAAGTCCAGTCATTGATCCAATTTTATTACGACCAGTTGATGATCTTGAATTAACTGTAAGATCAGCTAATTGCTTAAAAGCAGAAGCTATTCATTATATAGGGGACTTAGTTCAACGCACTGAAGTAGAATTATTAAAAACACCTAACTTAGGAAAAAAATCTCTTAATGAAATTAAAGATGTTTTAGCTTCAAGAGGCTTGTCCCTTGGGATGCGATTAGATCAATGGTTCCCTCCAACACCAATTATTAAAAATAAAAAATGATTATATCAGTAATAGCATTTTTATGCTAAATAAAATAAATGGCAGGTATATATAATTATGCGTCATCTCAATAGTGGCCGCAAATTGAATGCTAATAGTAATTATCGGCGAGCTATATTTAGAAATATGACTATTAGCTTAATAGAATATGAAATTATCAAAACTACGTTACCTAAAGCTAAAGAACTTAAAAAATTTATTGAACGATTAATTACTATTGCTAAATATGATAATATTGCTAATAGACGATTAATTTTTAATAAAATTCGTCACGTTCAGTCAGTTAAAAAATTATTCAAACATCTTGGCCCACGTTTTCTTAATCGGTCTGGAGGATATACAAGGTTATTAAAATGTGGTTATCGTTTTGGTGATAAGGCTGCTCTTACTTATATAGAATTCATGGATCGGCCAAGCGAAAATAAAATAATAGGTCTTAAAGATTAATAAGTGTTAACTTATTTTTTTAATTTTGGTAAAACATTAACAATTAATTTTTCTGTAATTTTTTCAGCAAACTTTATTATTACTTTATGTTCACCTATAGAACGTATAATACCATTTGGTAAAAAAACTTGATTTTTTGTTATTTCAATACCAGCCTGTGCAAGAGAAGTTACTATATCACGTGTTCCAATAGAACCAAATAGTCTCCCTGTTTTCCCAGCTCTAATAGTAATATTTATTATTCCTAACATAGCAACTTTATTTGCACGTTCTAATGCTCTGTTTAGAGCATGAATCTTTTTATTTTCAATTTCTTTTCGTCGTTTTTCAAAAAATTCAATATTTTGTTTAGTTGCAGGAATAGCTAATCCTTTAGGTAATAAAAAATTTCTTGCATAACCTTCTTTTACTGTTACTTGATCTCCAACCTCACCTAATTTGGATTTTTTTTCAATTAAAATAATTTGCATCATTTAGCAATATCCTTTCTAATTTAATTAGCACTAATTATTGTTGTCACTAATTATTGTTGTATATCAGTATACGGTAATAACGCAAGGAACCGTGCTCTTTTCAAAGCTTTTGCTAATTTACGTTGATATTTAGCACTTGTACCAGTAATTCTACTAGGAACAATTTTTCCACTTTCAGTGATATAATTTTTTATTAGTCCTATATCTTTATAATCAATATGTTTAATTTTTTCCACAGTAAATCGACAAATCTTCCGACGTTTAAAATAACGTATCATTTTTTCCTCTAAAATCTATTAATATTATTTTTTCTGCATGTAAAACAATTTTATTAAATCCATAACGTGCTTTATGAGTATTTATAAATCCTTGAACAATTAATTCAGTTCCTATGGTTAAATCATAATTGATTGCTTCATGATTATTACCACTAATCATCACTATTATTTTACACCAGGCCTGTCTAAATAAATTAGCTTCAATTTGTTTTGATTTATGTTCAATTATAAATTGACAATGAGCAATTCCATATGGACTTAATTTTCGATCAGGATTTTTACATACTTTACCAGATAAAATTATTTTATTCTTAATATGAGCAAGCATTTTTATTTTATACTAAATGTAGTATCTATTTTTTTGTCTTTCTTTTCTAATTCATTAGAAATATTTTTTTGATCAGTAATCATATCAATATTTTTGATAGACTTTAAAATTGGAGAAGGAGTAGTAATTGCTTTTTTTAATCTAATTATCATACTTCTAATAATAGAAGTATTGTATTTAATATTATCTTCAAGATTTTTTTTATCTATTTGATTTATTTCTATGTTCATCAATATATAATGAGCTTTATGTATTTTTTTTATTGGATAAGCTAATTGTCGTCGTCCCCAATCTTCTATTCGATGAATTTTTCCTTTATTGGTATCAGTTATACTTTTCGAATAATCTTTAATTAAACTTGAAATTGATTCACTATGGTCTGGATGAATCAAAAGAACAATTTCATAATGCCGCATGAAAAATATTCATCTCCTTATTTTAGGTAATAATTTGTATTAAAATATATTTAAATACAAAAAAATCAAGCGTATTTATATATTTTATCATTTTTAATTAGTTATTAAAATAACGTTGACGTACTGCTTCAAATAAGCAAATTCCTGTTGCTACTGAAACATTTAAAGAATTTATAATTTTATCATTTATCATCGGTATATAAATTAATTCATCACATAATTTAGATGTCATACTTCGTATCCCCACATTTTCTCCCCCCATTAGTAATGCTATTTCTCCTGTAAGATTACTTTCATAAATTGTCTTTTTTAATTTTTCAGTAGTGGTACCTATTACCCATACATGATGTTCCTGCATTAACCGTATAATACGTTTTATATTAGTAACACTAAATAATGTCATATTTTCTATAGCTCCACAAGCTACTTTTTTAACTATTACATTATGAAATGTAGCCGAATGATGTTTCGGAATAATAACAGCGTGAACTCCAGCAGCTTTAGCACTTCTTATACAGGCTCCAAGATTGTGGGGATCAGTAATACCTTCTAAAATTAGAAAAAATTTATTTTTAGCTTGTTTTATAAAATTAGGTAAATCTTTTTCATGATTATATTGGTTTTTAATATAGAAAGTAATCATAACTCCTTGATGATTTATGTTTCTAACATTATTCTTAAACCAAGAACCAGTTACTTCTTTTATAGAAATATTTTTATTTTTTGCTAGATAAATAATTTTTTTAATTCGTTTATTTGTAATAGTTTTATGTAAAACATATAATGTTTTACATTTTTTGGGATTAGTTTGCAGTATGGCAAATACTGCATGAAGGCCAACAATAAATTGTTGCATTTTAATTTATTTAAGTCAAATTACTTATTTTTTTATAAATTTAATTTTTTTAGAAATAAATATATTTAATTATTTTTTGAATATTTCAAATCCTATATTTTTAATAATTAAAGGGATTACGTAAGATAATTGTATTATCTCGATCTGGTCCGGTGGAAATAATATCAATAGATATACCTGTTAATGTTTCGATACGTGTAATATATTTATAAGCTGCTTCAGTTAATTCTATTTTTTTTGTTATACCAAAAGTACTTTCCTTCCAGCCAGGCATAATTTCATAAATTGGTCTAAGATTTTGCCAATCTTCCATTGTAAATGATCCAGCAATAGTCACTTTTTTTCCATTAGACATAAGATAAGCAACACAAATTTTTACTTCTTCTAATCCATCAAGTACATCTAATTTCGTTAAACAAAGACTTGAAAAAGAATTAATAAGTATAGCTCTACGTACTGCCACAGTATCAAACCATCCGATACGACGATTACGTCCTGTTGTAGCCCCTACTTCTTTTCCTTTTAGAGCAATATGTTGGCCGATATCATTATTTAATTCTGTAGGAAATGGACCATATCCAACACGAGTTGTATATGCTTTGACTACACCAATAATTTTATTAAAAAATTTTATTCCTATTCCTGAACCTGTAAACACTCCACCTATAGTAGTACTGGATGATGTAACATATGGATAGGTACCGTGATCAATATCAAGTAACATTCCTTGAGCACCTTCAAAAATAATATTTTCTTTATTATTTTGAGCATCGTTTAATAATAACGAAACATCAGTAGACATACTAGTTATTATTTCAGCAGTAGCAATTATAGTATCTAGTATTTTTTGATAATCAAGTGCTTTTTCTTTATAATAATGAACTAATTGAAAATTATGGTAATCCATTATTTCAGCTAGCTTTACTGAACACCGATCTAAATTTAATAAATCACTAATAAATAATCCGCGACGTGCTACTTTATCTTCATAAGCAGGTCCAATACCTCTACCAGTTGTGCCAATAGCTTTTAATCCTAGGGTTTTTTCTCGTGCTAAATCTATGGCAATATGATATGGTAAAAGTAAAGGACAACGCAGAGAAATTAACAAACGATTACGTACTGGAATTCCATTCATTTCTAAGTATTTCATTTCACTAAAAAAAGATTCAGGTGAAAACACAACTCCATTACCAATAATATTTATTACATGATTTTGTAAAATCCCTGAAGGAATTAAGTGCAAAATTATTTTTTTATTATTAATAACTAAAGTATGACCAGCATTATGTCCACCTTGAAATCTAACTACATATTTAGCTTGTTTAGTAATAAGATCAACAATTTTACCCTTACCTTCATCACCCCATTGACCACCTAATATAACAATATTCATAGCGATTATTTATATCATTAAATGTTTTTAAATAAATTTTAACATTTTAAATATATACTTTCATTAATTTTAGATAGTAATGTGACTATAATCGTTTATATGTAAAAAAAATAAATTTTGGTCGGCACGAGAGGATTTGAACCTCTGACCACTGACACCCCATGACAGTGCGCTACCAAACTGCGCTACGTGCCGTTATTGATATTATAAAAATAATAATATTTCATACTCTGATAAAATCAATATGAAGCATTTTAGGTTTGAATGGATGTTGTTGAACAGAATGTACTTTTACATTATGTTCTAATCCTTCAATTATTAATATTAATGACTGATGATAAAAATCATCTTTGTTTTGTAAATTCATGATTTTTTTTTGATCTAAAATAATTGCAATAGGTGCCTGTTTACCTCCATAAATAATAGCAGGTAATTTATCAGCAATTCGTAATCTACGACTAACACTTTTTCCATGTTGTTTTTTTATGAGTGCAAAAATTGTTATCATAATTAATCCCTTTTTCTATTTTTTTTAAATTATTTATTATTTTTTTTTTGCAAACTGGTAAGCCATGCTATTTCTTTATCCCATATAAGAGGATTAGGAGTTTCTATAATTAAAGGTAGTTCTTCAAACCTTTTATCATTCATAATCCACTTAAATACATTTTTCCCAATATTACCTTGACCCAAACTTTCATGTCGGTCAATACGACTATTAAAAGAAGTTTTAGAATCATTAAGATGTATGCATCGTAAATAATTAATACCAATTAATTGATTAAAAGATTTAATGGTATCCTCATACATTTCTTTTAAACTTATTTGATAACCAGCTGCAAATGCGTGACCAATATCAAGACAAACTCCAATACGAGACTTATCTTCAACCTTATTAATAATAGAAGCAATATGTTCAAAAATAAAGCATACATTACTACCTTGTCCTGCCATATTTTCAATAACTACCGTAACATTATTTGTTTTATCTAAAACCATATTAATTGATTCTACAATATATTTTAAACATGTAGATACATCAATCTGTCGTAAATGACTACCAGGATGAAAAACCAGCAATTTTATTCCAAGCTGATTACATAAGTTTATTTCTTCTATAAAAGATAGACAAGATTTATCTCTCCTTTCTTTTATAGGATGTCCTAAATTAATTAAATATCCACTATGTGGAATAATCTGTTTAGATTTAAAATTATATTCTTTACGTATTTGTTTAAACTTTAAAATGGAATCTGTTTTAAAAGGTGTTGTAAACCATTTAAGCTTATTTTTTATAAAAAAGGACAAGGCTGTAGCTTTTATAGAAAAGGCACGTAAAATTGCTTGATCTATACCTCCAGCTATACTAAAATGTGCACCAATATACTTCATTTTTCGATTTATTATTAATAATAACTATAAGAATAAATTATATCATATAATAATATTTTTATTAAAAAGTGTTAAAGATGTTTTTTAAAAAAGGAATATAGATTTTGTTTGCAAACAATATAATTATAAATTATAAAGGCAATATTTTTTATGGAAATAAAAAACAAATATTACTTGAACAATTAGAAGAACAAGGATTTATTATTCCTTATTTATGCAGGATAGGTGTTTGTGGTTCTTGCAAATTAAAAATTTGCAGTAATACTCAAAAAAAATTAGAAAAAACAATTATAACAAAACTCATTCTTTCTTGTTGTTTTATTCCTACAAATGATATTATATTAATTTGATATTTACTTTACAAAAAAATTAAATGTAATTAATAATTTTTGTTATTAAAGATGGTCCGTGATAAATCAAACCAGAATATATCTGTAATAAGTTAGCTCCAGCAACCATTTTTTCACGAGCAGATATTAGGCAATTAATACCTCCAACTCCAATTATAGCTATACGATTTTGTAATTCTTTTGATAAAATACGTATAACTTCGGTACTACGATAATGTAATGGTTTTCCACTTAATCCTCCTATCTCTTGAAAGTAGGGTAAATTGATTACAAGATCACGATTTATAGTTGTGTTAGTAGCGATAATCCCATCAATCTTATGGCTTAATAAGCTATCAGCTATTTTAATTAATTCTGTGTCGGATAGATCTGGAGAAATTTTAATAAGAATAGGTACATATTTATTATATATCTTACTAAGTATTCTTTGTTCTTTTTTTATTAATTTTAATAAATTATTTAACATTTCTCCATATTGTAAATTACGTAATTTGGGAGTATTAGGAGATGAAATATTTATAACAATATAACTTGCATAAAAATAAAGTTTTTTTAAACATATTAAATAATCATCTTCACTTTTTTCAATTGGGGTTTCTTTATTTTTACTAATATTTATTCCTAAAATACCTTTAAATTGTGTTTTTTTTATATTTTCAATTACATTATCTACTCCAACATTATAAAAACCAATACGATTAATAAATGCTTCAGCTTCAATAATACGAAAAAACCTTGGTTTTTTATTACCTAATTGTGGATTAGGTGTAACTGTTCCAATTTCTATATATCCAAACCCCATGGCAGCAAATAAATCAATAAATTCTCCATTTTTATCTAGTCCAGCTGCTAATCCCAATGGATTTTTAAAGATTAGCCCCATACAATATATGGGTTTTTTTTCAATTGGTTGAACAAATATTGTTTTTAAAATATTAAAACCCAGTTTCTGAATTTTTTTCAAAAATTTTTCATGTATCCATTCTGGTTCAAAATAAAATAATAAATTTCGTAAAAATTTATATAACATATGCAAATAAATCAAATTGATAGTTAAATAACTTGAAAAATAGCGAAGATATCGCTATGTTAAATCTTTTTATTCTTGATAATAATAATATTTAAATTATATCTATAAGATAATAATTAATCAATATTTTATAAATATTATAAAATGATTAGATTTTAACTATAGTTAAGAGAAAATTATGTATTTAGTTTCAGTTATTGATATATTCAAAGAATTTATCAAAATAAATAAAATTATTACTGTGAATGGTTGGGTACGGACTATAAGAAATTTAAAATCAGGTGTAATTTTTATTAATTTATATGATGGTTCTTGTTTAAGTACACTTCAAATAGTTGTTGATAATTCCATTTCAAATTACAGTGATATTTGCCGGTTATCAACTGGATGTTCAATTTGTGTTACCGGTAAGCTTGTTTTTTCAGTAGGTAATAAGCAAAAATTTGAAATTATAAACCCTTTTATTAAAATTTTAGGATGGGTTGAAAATCAAGATTCTTATCCTATTTCAGCCAAATATCATTCTAAAGAATATTTACGTGAAGTTGCACATTTACGTCCTCGTACGAATTTCATTGGAGCTATATCACGTATACGTCATACTCTAGCATATGCTATCCACCAATTTTTTAATGAAAAAGGATATTTTTGGATTTCTACTCCTATTATCACTAGTCTGGATATAGAAGGTACTAGTAAACTTTTTCGAGTATCTACTTTAGATTTAAATCATTTACCACGTGATGAAAAAGATTCTATTGATTTTACAAAAGATTTCTTTTCTTGTGAAACATTTCTCACAGGTACAGGACAACTTAATGCAGAAGCTTATGCTTGTGCTTTGACTAAAGTATATAGTTTTGGGCCTACATTTCGTGCAGAAAATTCTAATACAACTAGACATCTATCTGAATTTTGGATGGTAGAACCAGAAGTAGCCTTTGCTACCTTAGATGATATTATTTCAATTGCCGAAAATATGTTAAAATATGTAATAACAATTATATTGAAAGAACGAATAGATGACTTAATTTTTTTTCGACATGATAAAAATTCAAATTTAATATCTAGATTAGAACAATTTTTACAAAAAAAAATTGAGGTAATCGATTATAATCAAGCAATAAAAATATTATTAGCTAGTAATAATAAATTTAAAAAAGATGTTTTTTGGGGTATAGATTTTTCCTCAGAACATGAACGGTTTATAGCTGAAAATAAATTTAATGCTCCTGTAGTAGTTATTAACTATCCTAAAGAAATTAAACCATTTTATATGCGATTGAATGAAAATAATAAAACAGTAGCATCTATGGATCTTTTTGTACCTGGTCTTGGAGAAATTATCGGGGGGTCTCAGAGAGAAGAACGTATTTATATTTTAGATCAAAGAATTAAGGAAATGGGATTAAACCCAATGGAATATTGGTGGTATCGTGATTTGCGCCGATATGGTACTGTTCCTCATTCAGGTTTTGGCTTAGGTTTTGAACGATTAATTGCTTATGTAACCGGCATTTCAAATATTAGAGATGTAATTCCATTTCCTCGTATACCACATAATGCTAATTTCTAACATAATTTTCAGTATTAAATAATTTTTTTAAAAAAAATTGACATCTTCTTATATATAAGACTATATTTGGTTAGTAGCAAATAAAATACATTAATGTTCCTCTGTAGTTCAGTTGGTAGAACGGCGGACTGTTAATCCGTATGTCACTGGTTCGAATCCAGTCAGAGGAGCCACCCAATATTAATTATTAAAATTTATACTATACGTTCAAGAATTTCAAAATAATAATTCTTATTTTGATAAGATCGAAAAATAGAAGACCATTGTTCCTTATAAATATGAGGGAAATAGGTATCACCTATGATTTCATAATTAATACGTGTCAGATAAAGTAAAGTTGCATATTGTAGCATCTGACTATATATTTTCCCACCTCCAATAACCATAATTTCTTTATAAGGATTATATATTTTTTGTGCTATATACAAGGCTTCTTTAATTGAAGAAACTACTATCATTTTATTTTTACTTTTATTAAAATAATTTAAACGATAACTCTTACTTACAATAATATTATATCGTCCGGGTAAAGGTTTTTTACCTATTGATTCCCAAGTACAACGACCCATAATAATGGGTTTATGCAAAGTATGTTTTTTAAACCATATTAAATCATCTGGTAAGTACCAAGGTATGGTATCTTTTATACCAATGACATTATTATTAGCTAAGGCTGCAATTAAACTTAACATAATACAAAAATTAAATTTAAAAAAATTAAAAATAGATTTGTAAAATCTAGATCCAGTAATTAGAATAAATATATTAATATCTTTAATATTATTAGAGTTAAAAAATATTTTTTGTTTTTTTAAACAATTCTTTAAATAAATTCTCTATTTATAGAAATGAGATTGAATACGAATAGTAAAAGCAGCTTTATCTAAGACCCCATTAATAAATTTATGACTATCTTGAGCTCCATAGATTTTTGCTAATTCTATACCTTCATTAATTATAACTTTATAAGGAATATCGTTACGATTACTTAGTTCAAATAAAGAAATTCGCAGGATTGTTTTTTCAATTTTACCTAATTCATTTAGGGTTCTGTGAATATAATATTTTATTAATTCATCTAAAGAAATATAATCTTTAACTACACCAGTTAATAATTCTTCAAAATATTTTAAATCAATATTTCTGATATCTATTTTTTTATCTAAAAAAAAATGGTTGAGTATATCATAAATATTATTAGCAGATAATTCCCAAGAATAAAGTGCTTGTAATGCACATTCTCTAGCATGATGACGAGTAATATAAACTAAATTCACATAATCCTCTTTATTATTTTTTATTTCTTACTAGTAATCTAACTTAATAAGTTAATTGACTTGTATAACACATCTTCAAAATTTTATCTTTTTTGAATTTTATGCCTGAAGGTGGAATTGAACCACCGACACAGGGATTTTCAGTCCCCTGCTCTACCAACTGAGCTATCCAGGCATAATTATCTTTTAAAAAAAGAAATAATTTAATTTTGAACAATCCATGTTAAATATTCTGTATATCCCCCATCTACCTTAAAAATTAACAATTCTGGTATTTGATATGGATGAATATTTTTAATTAAATTTAATAAAGCTTCTTGGTAAATTTTATTAGTTTTTATTAACATTTGAATTTCTGTTGTTTCTATAATATTATTTTTCCAACAATATAATGAAAAATTATTTGGAAAGTTTGTAATACAAGCAGCTAATTTCTCAATTAAAATAATTTTTGAAATTTGCCTAGCCCAATTTTTTGTTGGTGCTGTACATAATACAATAATGACATTTTTTTTATTCATAATATTATTAATTTTTTTTAAATATTTATTGGAAGTGCTTCAACAACTCGTTGCAAACCAACAACCTGTTCTTTTTGTGAAGTGCGTATTATAACAACTCCCTGAGTATTACGTCCTATAATACTAACTTCTGATACTCTAGTACGAACAAGAGTCCCAGCATCAGTAATAATCATAATTTGATCAGTACTATTTACTTGTACGGCTCCAATAACTGCACCATTACGCTTAGTAACCTTTATGGAAATAACTCCTTGAGTAGCCCTAGATTTAGTAGGATATTTACTTACAGAAGTTCTTTTTCCGTACCCATTTTTAGTTACAGTTAATATGTCTCCATTTTTTTGTGGTATAATTAAAGATACAACTTTATCATCATCCGATAATCTTATTCCACGTACTCCTGCAGCTGTTCTCCCCATTGATCTTACAGTCGTTTCATTAAAACGTACCACTTTTCCACCTGATGAAAATAACATTACCTCATTACTACCATTAGTAAGATCAACGCCTATTAATTCATCACCATATGTAAGATGTATAGCCATAATACCTGTATTACGTGGACGACTAAATTCAGCTAAAGCTATTTTTTTTACAATTCCACTAGCAGTGGCCATAAAGACATATTGTTCTTTAGTGTAATCACGTACAGGAAGAATTGCTGTAATACGTTCATTTATTTTTAATGGTAAAAAATTTACTATTGGACGCCCACGGGAACATCTATTAGATTCTGGTAATTGATAAACTTTTAACCAATAAACTCTACCAATAGTAGAAAAACATAAAATAGAATCATGAGTATTAGCAACTAATATACGTTCTATATAATCTTCTTCTTTAATAGTGGCAGCTGATTTACCTTTACCACCCCTTCGTTGTGCTTCATATTCTGATAAATTTTGATATTTTACATATCCCTGATGTGATAAAGTAACTACAATAGTTTCATTACGAATAAGATCTTCTAAATTAATGGAAGGAATATTATGAATAATTTCAGTTCGCCGTAAATCACCAAATTCGTCACGAATTTCAATTAATTCTTGACAAATAACTTTAATAAGTTTATTGGAATTTTTTAATATTCCCTGAAAATAAATAATTTGTTTCAATATATTTTGAAATTCGTTAAATAAATTTTTATGTTCTAAATTAGTTAGAGTTTGTAATTTCAAATCTAAAATTGCTTGTGCTTGGTTTAGAGAAAAAAAATAATGATAATCACGTATTATACCATGTTGATCTATATCAGATTCATCTATCAAAATATAATTTTTATGATTTAAAATACTTTTAATCTTATTCAGATCCCAAGGAACTTCTATTAATTTATTTTTAGCTTCATGAGGATTCAGTGCTTCACGAATAATTTCTATTATAGAATCAATATTTATTAAGGCTATTATTAGTCCTTTTAATATATGAGCACGTTCACGAAGTTTATTAAGTTGATAAATTATACGGCGTGTAACTATTGTTCTACGATGTAGAATAAATGATGATATTATTTCTTTTAAGGTAACAATTTTTGGCTTACCTTGATGTAAAGCTACCATATTAATGTTAAATGCTATTTGTAATTGAGTAAAATTATAAAGATTATTTAATACTATTTTAGCAATAGCATCACGTTTTATTTCAATAACAATACGCATACCATCTTTATCAGATTCATCACGTAAAGTACTAATTCCTTCTATTTTTTTATCTTTAACTAATTCTGCAATTTTCTCAATCAACCGTGCTTTATTGACCTGATATGGAATTTCATAAAAAATGATGTTTTCACGACCAGTTTTTAGATCTATTTCTATTTTACTACGTGCACGAATAAAAATTTTTCCTTTTCCAGTTTTATATGCATCTTTAATTCCTTCATTTGCAATAATTATTGCAGCTGTAGGAAAATCAGGTCCTGGAATATATTCCATAAGTTGTTCTACAGTAATATTATTATTTTTAATATAAGCTAAACAACCATTAATAACTTCCATTAAATTATGGGGAGGAATGTTAGTTGCCATACCTACTGCAATACCAGCAGCTCCATTAATTAATAAATTGGGTATTTTAGTAGGCAAAACATCAGGAATATTTTCATTTCCATCATAATTTGGAATAAAGTTAATAGTATCTTTGTCTAAATCTGCCAAAAGTTCATGAGCAATTTTAGCCATACGTATTTCTGTGTAACGCATAGCGGCTGCAGAATCTCCATCAATGGAACCAAAATTACCTTGACCATCAATCAAAACATAACGTAGTGAAAAAAATTGGGCCATTCTCACTATGGCATCATATACTGCCATGTCACCATGAGGATGGTATTTGCCTATCACATCACCAACTATACGAGCAGATTTTTTATATGGTTTATTCCAATCATTACTTAATACATGCATTGCATACAATATACGTCGATGTACAGGTTTCAAACCATCTCTAATATCGGGTAATGCGCGCCCAATAATAACAGACATAGCATAATCTAAATATGAATTTTCCATTTCTTCTTCAAGATTAATCGATATTATTTCTTTGGCAAAATTGCTCATGGAGCTATTATTCCCCTTTAGATGAGACATTTTATTTTAGAAAAATTAAAGTAGTGACTGTTTATGATAACATAATTTCTTATTATTAAATAATAATATTAGCATATATATGCTAATATTATTTTATGGATGAATATTGGATGCGTTATGCGCTAAAATTAGCTAAATATGCTGCTCTAATAGGAGAAGTTCCAGTAGGAGCAATATTAATTAAGTATAATTTAATTATAAGTAAAGGATGGAATGCTTGTATTACACTTAATGATCCTACTGCACATGCAGAAATTATAACTTTACGAAAAGCTGCAAAAAAACTTAAAAATTATCGATTATTAAATGCTACTTTATATGTAACACAAGAACCCTGTATAATGTGTACGGGAGCGATATTACACAGTCGTATAAAGCGGGTTGTTTTTGGTTCATATGATAAAAAATATGGCTTATCCAAATTTATAAAGGAGAAAATGACTTCTTGTTTAAATCATAAAATTAATTTTTCCGGAAATATTTTAGGGTTAACTTGTAGTAATTTAATGAGTAATTTTTTTAGACAACGCCGAAAAAAAAAAATTGGTAATTTTAGAAAGAAAATATTTTAACTCTTTTAAATTAAAAAGAGAGTTTAAAAAACTATTAATTTTGATATTAAAAAAACATTTTATTTTACTGCTTTACGAAGTAAAGATAATAATATCTTCAATATATGAGGAGAACTTCCAGTTACTATATTAATATAATTACTATAATCACTGCTACCATTTAAATCTGTTAACAATCCCCCAGCTTCACGGATTAATAATTCTCCTGCAGCTAAATTCCAATATTTATTGGTACTAATTTTAAAAAAACCATCAATACGTCCAGCCGCAACATATGCTAAATCTAGTCCTATAGATCCTGAACAACGTATACCTGCACACTGAAAAAAATTTTTTTTAAACAACTCGATATAATCATCTGTTTGTTTTTTATTAAAAGGACAAAAAAAATCTGTAGCAATAATCATGTTATTAAAATCCCGGGGATGACTACCTCTAAGACGATAACCATTAAGTTTTGTTCCCTGTCCACGAACAGAAATAAAAAGTTCATTACGCATACAATCATAAATAACAGCTATTTCTGTCCGATTTTTAATTCGAATTGATATAACAATTGCAAAATGAGGTATTTTTTTTATGAAATTGGTTAACCCATCAATTGGAGTAATTATCCATTCTATATCTGATTTTTTTAACATTAATTCTGAATTTTTTTTTTCAAATAAAATATTATGTGTAGGATAATAATGATGAATAATGTCAATTATAAGTTCTTCTATTTTTTTAATCATATTAGAAATAATATATAATTGATTTGTATCATTATTATTTAATTCATAATGTTTTCTTATAAAAGAACCAGCTTGCCTAGCAACACGTATAGCTATATTAAACATTGGATGCATTAATTTTCTCCTAGTAAATTTTACTTTTTTTAAAAAATAAACATATATGAAATACACACTTTTTTTATAAATTCAATAATATTTATTGAACTAATTGTTTTTTTTAACTAAAATTTTTTAGTTGACTAAATTAGTCACTTATGTCATATTTACGCATACATGATGAAGATCCTAACTGGCTATTATTATGGTGGATAAACATGAGACTAACATCTAAAGGTCGTTATGCAGTAACTGCTATACTGGATGTTGCTTTTCACTCACATGGAAAGCCAGTATCGTTAGCTAATATTTCACAACGACAGGGAATTTCCTTATATTATCTAGAACAATTATTTGTTCTTTTACGTAAAAAACAAATAGTTGCGAGTGTTCGTGGGCCAGGAGGTGGTTATATTTTAGGTAAAAAAAAAAATGAAATAACAGTTAGTTCAATTATCTTGGCAGTTAATGAATTGATGGATTCAACTAAATGTATGGGGAAAGAAAGTTGTAATAATGGAGATCAATGTCTTACACATACTTTATGGAGAGATTTAAGTAAATGTATAAATGATTTTTTAAAAGACATTACTTTATCTGAGTTAGTTAATAAGAAAGAAATTATAAAAATTGCACATCGACAATCAGTTTTTAATTGTCATGAATAAAAAAAAATTTTTTATGTAACATTGAATAAAATAATAATGGATGTTTAATGAAATTACCAATTTATCTAGATTATTCAGCAACAACTCCCATTGATCCACGAGTCAGTGCAAAAATGAGCCTTTATATGACTAGAGATGGGATATTTGGAAATCCTGCTTCTCGGTCTCATCGATTTGGCTGGCAAGCAGAAGAAGCCGTGGATATTGCTCGTAATCATATTGCTGAATTAATTAAAGCTGATCCAAGAGAAATTATATTTACTTCAGGAGCAACTGAAGCTGATAATCTCGCAATTAAAGGTGCCGCAAATTTTTATCAGACTAAAGGAAAACATATTATTACTAGTAAAATAGAACATAAAGCAGTATTAGATACTTGTCGGCAATTAGAGCGTGAAGGATTTCAGGTAACATATTTATCTCCAAAAAAAGATGGATTAATTGATATCAAATCAATAGAGAAAAATATTCGTAGCGATACTATTCTAGTATCAATTATGCATGTAAATAATGAAATAGGAGTTATACAAAATATTGCCAATATTGCTGAGTTATGTCGTAATAATAACATTATTTATCATGTAGATGCCACTCAAAGTGTGGGCAAAATTCCTATTAATTTAAATAATATAAAAGTGGATTTATTATCTTTTTCTGCTCATAAAATATATGGACCCAAAGGGATAGGAGTATTATATGTACGTCGTAACCCCAGGGTGCGGATAGAACCTCAAATACATGGCGGAGGACATGAAAGAGGATTACGTTCAGGTACTTTACCAGTACATCAAATTGTAGGCATGGGGGAAGCATGTAGAATTGCCCAATACGAGATGAAAGGAGAAATGAAAAGATTATCTCAATTACGTCATTATCTCTGGGAGAATATTCAAAAAATAGAAGAAGTATATTTAAATGGTAATTTTGAACATAGTATTCCAACTATATTAAATGTTAGTTTTAATTATGTTGAAGGTGAATCGTTAATAATGGCTCTTAAAGATCTTGCGATATCTTCAGGTTCAGCCTGTACATCTTCTAGTTTAGAACCTTCTTATGTATTACGTGCCTTGGGTATTAATGATGAATTAGCTCATAGTTCTATTCGTTTTTCTTTAGGAAGGTTTACGACAATTGAAGAAATTAAATATGCAATTGAATTAGTTTGTAAATCTATTTATCGATTGCGTGAGCTTTCACCATTATGGGAAATGTATAAACAGGGAATAGATATTAATAGTATTAAGTGGAATTATTAATAATTTATAAAAAAAATACCTACAGTTCATTTATAAATTTTTATTCAGGGGGAATAAAAAATGACTTATAGTAAAAAAGTGATAGATCATTATGAAAATCCTCGTAATGTGGGATCATTTGATAATACTGATACTTCAGTGGGAAGTGGTATGGTTGGCGCTCCAGCATGTGGAGATGTAATGAAATTACAAATTAAAGTTAATAAGGGTATTATTGAAGATGTACGCTTTAAAACATATGGTTGTGGCTCTGCGATAGCTTCTAGTTCATTATTAACTGAATTAGTTAAAGGTAAATCTTTAGAACAAGCAGAATCTATCAAAAATATTCATATAGCAAAAGAATTAGATTTACCTCCAGTAAAAATTCATTGTTCAATTTTAGCTGAAGAAGCAATTAAAGCAGCAATAACAGATTACAAAAAGAAAAATTCTGTAATGCATGAATCTAAAAAAATAAAATGAAGGTTATAATTATAAATGTCTATTAGTTTAACTAACCGCGCAGCTGTACATATCAAATATTTGTTAGAACGTAATAATAATTATTATGGGTTACGTATAGGAGTCAAGAATTCTGGTTGTACAGGAATGGCATATGTTTTAGAATTAGTTGAAAAATTAAAAGAAGGTGATAGAGTTTTAGAAACTAAAGGAATAAAAATTATTCTGGATGCTAAAAGTTCTTTATATCTTTCTGGAACAGAATTAGATTATGTAAAAGAAGGATTAAATGAAAGTTTCCAATTTAATAATCCAAATGTAAAATATAAATGTGGTTGTGGTAAAAGTTTTAGTATTGTGTAATCTTTAATTTTAAACAATTAAATTGAATTTATAATTATTTATGGTCAATCATTTTAGGTATGAACTTTTTTAAAATTTTTAACTTACCAGAAAATTTAAATATTGATGAAAAATTGTTGGCTATACGATTTCATAATTTACAACGTAAATTTCACCCAGATCGTTGGGTAAATTCTTCTGAAAAAGAAAAAAAATTTTTTTTAGAAAAGTCATGTTTAATAAATAAAGCTTGGACAACTTTACGAGATCCTTTATTACGTGCTGAACATTTACTTATGATGCATGGATTTAATCCAAAAACTACACCTATGCAAGATAATTATTTTTTAGAAGAACAATTAAATTTATGTGAAGAATATGAAACTATCACTAAGTTAGGTAATAAAGAGCAATTATTTCATTTTTCAAAAAAAATAAATTTGCTTTTAAATCAAAGTAATATAGAAATGAAAAATGAAATGGCAAAAAAAAAATGGAATCAAGCTGGAAAATTTTTACAAAAAATATTTTTTTTGAATAAAATTATTTATAAAATAAATGAATTATAAAATAATTTAATTATCTTGAAATAGATTAATTATTACTAAATGTGAATTAATTAAAGATTAATAGATCAGAGGAAAATAGTTTGACGCTAAATAATAAGACTAAGATAGCATTAGGTATTGATTTAGGAACAACTTATTCGTTAGTAGGAACTGTTTTAAATGGTCAAGTAGAAATCATACCTGATGAACAGAATCGATACTTGTTACCTTCTATAGTACATTATCAGAAAAATGGGCCCATCATTGGATGGGATGCAAATAAATTTCTTTCTATTGATCCATTAAA
This sequence comes from Candidatus Dasytiphilus stammeri, assembly GCA_041941745.1. GTDB lineage: Bacteria > Pseudomonadota > Gammaproteobacteria > Enterobacterales > Enterobacteriaceae > Dasytiphilus > Dasytiphilus stammeri_D. Next base: position 316,053 of record CP145885.1, read on the forward strand.
TACAATTATATCAGTAAAAAGATTATTAGGTTATTCTCTTGCAGATATAAAAAAAATTTTTCCTTATTTACCATATGCTTTTAAAAAAAGTAAGCATGGATTACCATTAATTTGTACTTCTGCAGGAATGAAAAGTCCAGTGAAGATCTCAAGTGATATTATAAATGAATTAGTAAAAAGAGCATATAAAAAAATAGGGAAAAATTTATTACATGTAGTAATCACAGTACCTGCTTACTTTAATGATAAACAACGTCAGGAAACAAAAAAAGCGGCTCAGTTAGCTGGATTAACTGTTTTACGGTTATTGAATGAACCTACAGCAGCAGCTATTGCTTATGGATTAGATTCCAAACAAAAAGGAATTATTGTTGTATATGATTTAGGTGGAGGTACTTTTGATATTTCCATTCTTAGATTAAATAATGATGTTTTTGAAGTATTAGCTACTGGAGGTATTTCCAATTTAGGTGGAGATGATTTTGATCAATTATTAGTTAATTGGTTATGTAGTAAAATAGGGTTAGGGATAAATAAAAACGATCTAAGTTTACAAAGACAATTATTAGAATTAGCAAAAAAAGCCAAAATAGCATTAAGTGATTACCATTCTACTATAGTAGAATTAGAAGATCAACAATGTATCATTACCCGCAATGATTTTCAATCTTTAATCATTGGTGAAGTGGAAAAAACTATTTTAATGTGTCATCGTACTTTAAAAGATGCAAATATCAATTTAGAAAATATAGAAAAAGTAATTTTGGTAGGAGGTTCTACAAGAATTCCTTTAATCCGTTCAAAAATTACTGATTTTTTTAAATTAAAACCATTAACTTCTATTGATCCTGAAAAGGTAGTAGTTATAGGGGCAGCTATTCAAGCTGATATACTTATAGGTAATAAATTTAATAATCTATTATTATTAGATGTAATTCCTTTATCATTAGGAATTGAAACTATAGGGGGATTAGTAGAAAAAATAATTGGAAGAAATACCACTATTCCAACAATTCAAGAACAAGAATTTACAACATTTAAAGATGGACAAACTACTATGCTAATACATATTGTACAAGGGGAACAAGAACATGTAAGTCAATGCAGATCATTAGCCCGTTTTACTTTATGTAATATTCCAGCTTTACCTGCTGGTAAAGCAATAATTAATGTCATTTTTCAGTTAGATGCAAATGGTTTATTAAAGGTTAGTGCTAGAGAAAAAAACACTGGAATTACTGCTCATGTTCATGTTAATCCTAATTATGGTTTAAGTGAAACAGATATTCTTAAAATGATTTAAATCATAATTTAATATGGGCTGTTAATAACAGATTAACAAATAATTTAATGTTTAAATAAGATTTAAATCATGCCAAAAATTGTTTTTTTACCCCATGAAAAACTTATTCCTAATGGAAAAATAGTTGAAGCTATGAAAGGTGAATCTATTTTGGATGCAGCATTACGAAATGGAATTCAAATGGAGCATGCATGTGAAAAATCATGTGCATGTGCTACTTGTCATTGTATTATCCGAGAAGGATTTGAGTCATTACAAGTAAAAAGTGAAGAAGAAGAAGATATGTTAGATAAAGCTTGGGGATTAGAACCTCAAAGTCGTCTAGGTTGTCAAGCAATTATTACTAATCAAAATTTAGTAATAGAAATACCAAGGTATTCTTTAAATATAACAAGTGATGAAATATAATTTTTGGGATTAAATAATGGCAGTAGAATGTACACTTTGTATTATCAAACCTAATGCAGTATCTAAAAATATCATTGGATCAATATTTTATCGTATTGAAAATGCTGGATTAAAAATTATTGCCATGAAAATGTGTCTTCTTACTTTAAAAGAAGCTCAAAATTTTTATTTTGAGCACAGATATAAAGATTTTTTCTATGATTTGATTCATTTTATGAGCTCAAATCCCATTGTACTTTCTGTATTAAAAAGTAATAATGCTATTAAACGATTACGAAAGCTGATGGGAGCTACAAATCCAAATAAGGCAATTTCAGGAACAATACGCTTTGATTATGGTGATAATATTACTGAAAATGCTATTCATGGGTCAGATTCTTTATTATCTGCTAATAAAGAGATCGATTATTTTTTTAAACCAAATGAAATTTTTTAAATAAAAATTATGATTTTTGTATATAAAAAATAACTATGAGTTCATTATATAATAACTTAATTAAGTATTATCAATTAAATAAAAAAATAAATTTACTTGATTTAAATCCTAAACAAATGAGTGATTTTTTTGTAACTTTAGGAGAAAAAAAGTATCTTGCAAATCAAGTAATGAGATGGATTTATCATTATGGTTGCGCTGATTTTAATCAGATGACTAATATTTCTAAAAGATTAGGTGAAAAATTAAAAGATTTAGCCATAATTAAAGCACCTGAAATTATAGAAGAACATCAATCAAGTGATGGTACAATTAAATGGTTAATGAGTATTGACCAAAAACAAAAAATAGAAACAATTTATATTCCAGAAAAAAATAGAACAACACTTTGTATATCTACTCAAGTAGGATGCTCATTGAACTGTAATTTTTGTTATACTGGAAAACAGGGGTTTGCTCGCAATTTACATGTATCAGAAATTATAGGACAAATATGGTGTGCTAATAAAAAATTAAATGGTGAATTAAAAAAACATAATAATACTATTACTAATGTGGTTTTAATGGGAATGGGAGAACCACTACTAAATTTATCTAATGTTAGTCGATCAATAGAATTGATGTTAGCTCAAAATTGTTTGGGATTATCTAAAAGACATGTAACAATTTCTACTTCCGGTATTGTTCCGGCATTAAATCAATTAGTGAATAAAAAGATTGATGTAGTATTAGCAATTTCTTTGCATGCTCCAAATGATAAGTTAAGAACGGCATTAATGCCAATTAATAAAAAATACAATATTTGTAATATTTTAAGAGCAGCTCGTAATTATATAAATAAATCTTATGCTAATCAAGGAAAAATTACAATTGAATATGTAATGATTCATCAAGTTAATGATTTAGTAGAACATGCTCAAGAATTGGCAAAATGTCTTAGAAACACTCCATGTAAAATAAATTTAATACCTTGGAATTACTATCCACAATCCTACTTTAAGCAGAGTGCTTATAATAGCATTAAAAAATTTAATGAAATATTGACATCTTATGGTTTTTTTACTTGTGTTAGAAAAACTAGAGGTAATGATATTAATGCTGCTTGTGGACAATTATCTGGACAAGTATTTCCTTTCAGATACCAAAAAAGGTAGTTTGCTGTTATAAAAGGACAGTTATTCTAAGAATAGAAAGTAATAAATAATGCTGGAGTAAACATGGTTACAACTTCTCTTATTTGTCGTCGCAAATCAAAACTAATTTATGTTGGTAATGTACCTATTGGTGGGGACGCCCCCATTACTGTGCAATCTATGACTAATACTTGCACTAATAATGTTGAAAAAACAATTCAACAAATAAAAAAATTAGAACAAGTAGGAGTAGATATTGTAAGAATTTCAATTCCTACTTTAGAAGCAGCTGAATCTTTTAAAAAGATTAAGAGAAAAGTAAAAGTACCATTAATAGCAGATATTCATTTTGATTATCGTATTGCTTTAAAAGCTGCAGAATATGGAGTTGATTGTTTACGAATTAATCCAGGTAATATTGGTAACATATCACGTATTCGTACACTTGTTCATTGTGCGCGTGATAAAAATATACCAATTCGTATTGGGATAAATTCTGGATCTTTAGAAAAAGATTTACAAAAAAAATATATGAGACCTACACCTCAAGCATTATTAGAATCTGCTTTACGTAATATTGATTATTTTGAAAAAATGAACTTTGATAATTTTAAAGTAAGTATAAAATCCTCAGATGTCTTTACAGCAATTGAATCATATAGACTTTTAGCAAAACAAATTGATCAACCTTTACATTTAGGTATTACAGAAGCCGGTGGAGCTCAGTTAGGTACTGTAAAATCTGCAATTGGTTTAGGTATATTATTATCTGAAGGTATAGGTGATACATTACGCGTTTCTTTAGCAGCTGATCCAATAGAAGAAGTTAAGGTTGGTTTTGATATTTTAAAATCTTTACGTCTTCGTTCAAGAGGTATTAACTTTATTGTTTGTCCTACTTGTTCAAGACAAGAGTTTGATGTTATAAAAACAGCAACTATTTTAGAAGATCGGTTAAAAGATATTATTACTCCTATGGATGTTTCTATTATTGGATGTGTCGTAAATGGTATAGGAGAAGCGTTAGTATCAACTATAGGTATTACAGGAGGAAAAAATAAAAGTAGATTATATGAAGATGGAATAAGAAGTGCAAGGTTAGATAACCATAATTTGATTGATGAACTTGAAAAGAAGATACGTAGTAAAGCAACTTTATTAGATAAAAAAAATTGTATAAAATTTAATAAAAAATAAATTATTAATAATAATTTAATTAATTAAATATAAGGATTATATGTGAGTGAAAAACATAGGATTCAATCAATACGTGGAATGAATGATTACCTATCAGAGGAAAGTTCATTTTATAGAAATATTGAAAATGTGCTTATACAATTATTAAAAAATTATGGTTATAGAGAAATTAGATTACCAATACTCGAACAAACATCTTTATTCCAGCGAGCTATTGGTGAAATAACTGATGTAGTTGAAAAAGAAATGTATACTTTTACCTATCATGGTAAAAGTTTAACTTTAAGACCAGAAGGTACTGCTGGATGTATTAGAGCTGGGATTGAACATGGATTATTTTATAATCAAGAACAAAGATGGTGGTACTATGGGCCAATGTTTCGTTATGAACGACCCCAAAAAGGTCGTTATCGTCAATTTCATCAGATAGGTGTAGAAGTTTTTGGATTACCTGGGCCAAATGTTGATGCAGAAATAATTTTATTGACTATAAGATTTTGGCGACAATTAGGTATTATTGACAATATCAACCTTGAATTAAACACCTTAGGTAGTTTTAAAGCTCGTAATAATTATCGTAATGCTCTAATCTCATTTTTAGAGAAAAAAAAAGAATTATTAGATGAAGATAGTAAACGACGTTTAGTCACAAATCCATTAAGAATATTAGATACTAAAAATTATGCTATTCAGCTAATCTTGAAAGAAGCTCCAAAACTTAATGATTATATAGATGATAAAGCCAAAGAGCACTTTGATAAATTATGTAATTTACTTGATTTAATGGATATTAAGTATACTATTAATCCATTTTTAGTCCGAGGACTTGATTACTATAATGGTACTATTTTTGAATGGGTAACTAATTATATAGGTTCACAAAATACAATTTGTGCTGGTGGTCGTTATGATGGATTGGTAAAACAACTAGGTGGTCATGATACTCCTGGTATTGGATTTGCCATAGGGTTAGATCGTTTAGTTATTATGATAAAATCTTTAGATATAAAAAATAAATTTTATTTAGCGGAAAAAATTGATATTTATGTAATTTATTCACATCATACAATACAAATTAAAGCAATAATATTAGCTGAACAATTACGTGATTATTTTCCACAAATAAAATTAATGGTTCATTATGGAGGGGGTACTTTAAAAAAACAAATTTATCAGGCGAATAAATATGGAGCTCGTCTAGTTTTAATTTTAAATGAAAAAGAATTTTCCTCTAATTTAGTTCGTCTAAAATATTTACATAATTCTGAACAAAGATTAATACAACAAACAGATTTGATAAAACATTTATCTTATTTATTAAATGATAAATGTTTTAATTAAAATACTTTAAAAAAACACAATTTATTTGAATAAAAAAAATTATGAATAATGTTATAAAAAACAATAATTTTTTATTTTTTTATGGAAAAAAACTATTTTATAGTAGTCTTTTATTATTAAGTTTAATATTATTAATAGGAAGATGCTATTCTCAATATAGATTGAATTTAATAAGAAAAAATTCTGAAATTTATCAATTTAATTTAAACATGTTAAATTCTAATAAATTTATAGAAAATATAAGTAGATTTTCTTTCAAAAAAAATATTTATGGGTCATTAACTGCACTTAATTTAGCAAAAAAATATGTTATCAATAATGAATTTCATAAAGCAGAAATTATCTTAAAGAATAATTTACTGTTTATTCATGATAAAAATATTATATCTATATATAGACTATATATAGCTCGACTTCAATTACAACAGAATAATATTTCTGCCGCTCTAATTACCTTAAACAAAATTAATGATAGTTCCTGGAAAAAAATTTTTATAGATGTTCAAGGAGATATTATCTTACGTGAAGGAAAAATAGAAAAAGCTAAAAAAACATGGTCTGAAGGAATTCATATAACATCATCACTAATGATGATTAGTATCTTGCAAATGAAAATTAATCAATTGTTATAACTTTTTTAAAATTAACTAAATTTAATATAATAAATGACCTTATTATAAATAATATTTATTATGACATTACCAATAATTTCCTTAGTAGGTCGTTCTACTGTAGGTAAATCAACTCTATTTAACCAAATAACTAATAATAAGTATGAAGCATTAGTTGCAAATATACCGAAAGTTACTCGGGATCTAAAATATGGACGTTCAAAAATAAAAGGCTTAGATTTTATTTTTATTGATACTGGTGGGATAGAATACAAATCTACTGTTTTTTTATCTACAATAGAAAAAGCTGTTTTATTGAATTTTTTTCATGCTATTGAACAAGCAAATTTAATATTGTTAATATTAGATGCAGAAGTTGGTTTAATGCCTGGTGATGTTGAAATAATGAATATGATTCGATTTAAAAATAAACCACTACTGATAGTAATCAATAAAATTGATAAAATTAATAATAATAATATTATTACAGATTTTTTTTCATTAGGGTTAGGAAAGGAAAAATTTTTTTTTATTGCAGCTAAAAAAGGTAAGGGTATCAAAAAACTTTTAGAAGAAATTTTTATTTATTATAAGAAATTTTTTCCTTTAAAAAAAAAAGAAAATTTAAAAAAAAACCAAAATATTTATACTAATAAAGACTACAAAAAATCCATTAAAATTGCCATTATTGGCAGTCCAAATGTAGGTAAATCAACCTTAATTAATGGTCTGCTAGGAGGAACTAGTACTACGCAACGTTTAATCGTTTGTAATATGCCAGGAACCACACGTGAGAATATTTATATTCCTATAGATTTTAAGGGACATCAACATATATTAATTGACACTGCTGGAATTAATAAACCTTATAAAAATAAGGAAATAATTGATAAATTATCATTAATGCAAACAAAAAAAGCTATTTTTGAGGCTAATGTTGTGATAATAGTTGTTGACCCCCAACATGGAGTCAAAAAACAAGATTTGTTACTATTGAATCATATTATCAAAATTGGCCGTTCACTAGTTTGTGTGATTAACAAATGGGATTTATTATCTAAAGAAAAACAAAATAGTTTTAAAAAAAATATTTTTTATCGTTTAGGATCAATCAATTTTATTCGTATACATTTTGTTTCTTCATTATATAGAATTGGTATTAAAAATATAATTACTTCTGTTAGTGAAGCAAATAGGTCTTCAAATTTTCGCTTTAGTTCTAAATTACTAACATTTATTATGAATAAAGCTTCTGAAGAACATCAGCCTCCAATGATAGGTAAGCATCGTATTAAATTAAAATATGCTCATTATGGTGGTGCAAACCCTCATATTATAGTAATACATGGTAATCAAGTAAAAAAAATTTCTCATAATTATAAAGTTTATTTGAAAAATTATTTTCATCGTGCATTAAATATTATGGGAACACCTATTCAAGTTATTTTTAAGGAATGTCTAAATCCTTTTATTTTAAAAAAAAAATAAATTAATCAATATTTGAAACATCACTATTAATAAATAAAACTTTACTAATGGCATAACCATCAGTAAATCTTATTTTGATAATATCTCCTATCTGGAGATGATGAATTTTATTCACAATATTTTGGGTATCATTTTTTAATAAATAAGTCAAATTATAACCTCTATTGATTGTGTCAATTGGACTCATAGACTCCAATTGGACTAATTTACTCCTTATTTTTTGGCGATTATCACTAATAATATTAATTATAATGTTTTGTAATTTAGATTGTAATTTTTGCAATTGTTGTTTATAAATTAAAATAGAATCTTGTATAAAATGTATAGTGAACAATCTTTGTTCATAATATGAATATATAGCATGAGATTTTATTATTTTTTTTTGTATTAAATTTGTTAAAAGACGTATTATTGTTCTTAATATAGATTTTTGACGTATAATATATAATTGTGGATGTAGTTGTTGAAGTTTTTGATGAATATATGTAAAAGAACAATTTATTTTATCTAAAAAAAAATCAATTGCCATTTCAAGACGTTGCTGCAAATTTTGTATTTTACGGAATAATTCAATTTGATTACGACTAACTATCTCAGCAGCAGCTGAGGGAGTTGGTGCACGAATATCTGCAACTAAATCAGCAATGGTAATATCAGTTTCATGTCCAACTGCACTAACAATAGGTATTTTACTATAAAAAATAGTGCGGGCTAGTGATTCATCATTGAACCCCCACAAATCTTCTAAAGTGCCACCGCCACGGGCAATGATAAGTACATCACATTCTTGACGTTGATTGGCTATAGAAATAGCCCGTATAATACTTTTTGGAGTTTGATCTCCCTGCACTATGGCGGGGTAAATAATTACAGGTAGAAGAGGATCTCGTCTATTAAGTATTCGTATAATATCACATACTGCTGCACCAGTAGTTGATGTAATAATACCTATTTTATGTGCTGGTTGAGGTAAGGTTTTTTTTAGATGTTTTGCAAATAATCCTTCGGCTGCTAATAATTTTTTAAGTTTGGTATATTTTTTATTTAATAAACCATCACCTATTAATGATAAGTTATTTATAATAAGTTGATAATCTCCTCGTATATCATAAAGAGTAATAGTAGCAAGTACTAAGACTTGTTGCCCATTTTGGGGTTGGGACAAGATATGTTTATTACAAGTACGGAACATCACGCACCGTACTTGAGCGGTATCATCTTTTAAAGTAAAATACCAGTGACCTGAAATTGGTTTGGAAAAGTTAGATACTTCAGCACTTAACCAAATTTGACCAATTTTATTTTCAAGTAATTTTCGAACAATTTGATTTAATTGACTAACAGTCAAAGTAGTTGATGATAGATATATATCTGACATATAAAAATTATCATTTAATGATTTCAATTAATTAATTTTAACTAACGATGCAATAAGATCAATATTTATTTACTAATAATAAAATAGATTATTTATTACTTTAGGTTTAATATAACAACCATATTATAATTAAGTGAGATATGGAAATGTTACGTTTAACTAAAGAAGGTTTCACATTTGATGATATCCTGTTAGTACCTGCTTATTCAAAAGTACTTCCGCATACAGCTATTTTAAAAACTTTATTAACAAATACAATTTCTATTAATATCCCACTGGTTTCAGCTGCTATGGATACAGTTACTGAAGCTAAGTTAGCTATTGGATTAGCACAAGAAGGAGGAATAGGTTTTATCCATAAAAATATGGATATTGATAAACAAGTAGAAGAAGTACGCAAGGTAAAAAAATATGAAAGTGGGATTATTAGAAATCCACAAACAGTATTACCAACAGCAAAATTATGGGAAATTAAATCACTAGTAAAAATAAATGGGTTTGCTAGTTATCCAGTAGTAACTTGCACTAATGAATTAGCCGGCATTATCACTGATCGCGATATTCGGTTTGTAACAAATTTGAATAAATTAGTTTCCGATGTAATGACCCCCAAAAATAAATTAATAACAATAAAAGAAGGCGAATCTCGTAATATTATTAGACAAAAAATGCATGAAAAAAGGGTAGAAAAAGTATTAGTAGTTGATAATGATTTTCATTTATTAGGTATGGTAACCGTCAAAGATTTTTATAAAGCGGAATGTAAGCCTTACGCTTGTAAAGATGAACATGGTTCTTTAAGAGTGGGAGCTGCGGTGGGCCCGGGAATTACAATTGAGAATAAACAACGTATTGATGCATTAGTAACTGCTGGAATAGATGTTTTACTTATTGATTCGTCACATGGTCATTCAGAAATGGTTCTACAATGTATACGTGAAATCCGTAACCAATATCCGGCATTACAAATTATAGGCGGTAATGTAGCAACAGCTTCAGCTGCACTTGCTTTAGCAAAAGTAGGAGTTAATGCAGTTAAAGTAGGTATTGGGCCGGGATCTATATGTACCACACGTATTGTTACAGGTGTGGGCATTCCACAAATTACTGCAATTTCTGATGTAGCTTCTGCTTTATATGATTCAAATATACCTGTAATTGCTGATGGAGGTATTCGTTTTTCTGGCGATATTGCCAAAGCTATTGCTGCTGGAGCTTCAAGCGTTATGATAGGTTCTTTATTAGCTGGAACAGAAGAATCACCAGGTGAAATTGAGTTATATGATCATGGACGTAGATTCAAATCATACCGTGGTATGGGTTCAGTAGGAGCAATGTCACTTGGCTCAGCAGATCGTTATCATCAATCAGATAAAAAGACAGCAAAATTAGTACCTGAAGGTATTGAAGGTCGGGTTCCATATAAGGGAAAACTAAAGGATATTATCTATCAATTAATGGGAGGATTAAGGTCATGTATGGGATTAACTGGTTGTAATACAATTGATAAATTACGTACTACAGCAGAATTTATGAAAATTAGTAGTGCTGGTATTTCAGAAAGTCATATTCATGATGTTCATTTAACTAAAGAACCACCTAACTATCGTATAGAACAATATAATTAGAATATTTCAGATAGGAAATTATCTTATGGATAATTATTGTAATAAACATAAAATATTAATTATTGATTTTGGTTCACAATATACGCAATTGATTGCACGCAAAATACGTGAACTTAGAGTTTACTCCGAATTATGGAGATGGAATATTGTAACAATAAATAAAATAAAAAAATTTAAACCTAATGGTATTATTCTTTCCGGAGGACCAGCAAGTACTACTGATCTTAATAGTCCCAAAGTACCTGATTATATATTTAATGCTGGTTGTCCAGTACTTGGCATATGTTATGGCATGCAACTTATGGCTATGCAATTAGGTGGTAATGTAAATAAATCGGATACAAGAGAATTTGGTTATGCACAAATAAAAATAATGAAAAATTGTACTTTATTAGATAATATCCAAGATAATTTTAGTAAAAATGGTATTCCCTTATTAGACGTATGGATGAGTCATGGTGATCAAATAACTACTATTCCCCCATATTTTAAAGTAATAGCTGCTACTATTAATTGTCCGATTGCTGTCATGGCTAATGAAGAAAAAAAATTTTATGGATTGCAATTTCATCCTGAAGTAACACATACTAAACAAGGACAACGTATTTTGAAGAAATTTTTATATGATATATGCTCTTGTGAAGGACTATGGCAACCAGTGCAAATAATTGAAAATATTAAAGAAAAATTACGTAGGAAGATAAAAAATGATTATGTTATTCTTGGTGTTTCAGGCGGTATAGATTCCTATGTTACTGCAGTTATTTTGCATAAAGTTATTGGAAATCATTTAATCTGTGTATTCGTAGATAATGGTTTATTACGTATGAATGAAGCAGAACACGTAAAAAAAATGTTTTCAAATTATTTTAGTATAAATTTAATTACTATTAAAGCAGAAAAAGTATTTTTACAAGCACTAGTTGGTATTTGTGATCCGGAAAATAAACGAAAAATTATTGGTAATCTTTTTATAGATATTTTTAATAAAGAAGCAACTAAAATACCAGAAATAAAATGGTTGGCTCAAGGTACTATTTATCCTGATGTCATTGAATCTGCTAGTTATCCTTCAGATATTAAGGATAACCAAAAAAATAATGTAATAAAGTCACATCATAATGTTGGTGGTCTTCCAAATCAATTAAAGTTTGGTTTAATAGAACCATTAAAAAAGTTATTTAAAGATGAAGTACGTCAAATAGGATTAAAATTAAATATTCCTTATGATATTTTATATCGTCATCCTTTTCCAGGACCTGGATTAGGAGTTCGTATAATAGGAGAAGTGAAAAAAAAATATTGTGATTTATTACGTCACGCAGATTCAATTTTCATTGAAGAATTAAAACATTATGGTTTATATTTTAAGATTAGTCAAGCATTTACAGTATTTTTACCTATTCGATCTGTAGGTATAATGGGGGATAATCGTAAGTATGATTGGGTAATAGCTTTACGTGCAGTCAAAACGATTGATTTTATGACTGCAGAATGGGTTCATTTACCTTATAAGCTACTTGAAGTGGTTTCAAATCGTATTGTTAATGAAGTACCTGGTATTTCCAGAGTTGTTTATGATATTTCTGGTAAACCCCCCGCTACTATTGAATGGGAATAATGATTCTACAAATTAAAAACACCATTTAAACCATTTTTTCCACTTACAATTATTTTGATAATTTTTATTGGTAACAGTACTATTATTTTGAGTAATACGTTCTTTTATTTTTTGTAATACACTCATTTCATTATCTTTAGTTGCTAACCATTTCATAGCTGTAAGCAATTCTATTGCTTCTTGTACATTTTTTACAGTCCAAATATTAAATTTTCCATTACGAACTGCATCTATAATTATTGGGGTTAAGCATAACTGACGTAAATTACTTGCAGGAATAATCACGCCTTGTTTCCCAGTTAAAGTACGTGGCATACATATATTGAAAAATCCTTCAATTTTTTCATTAATTTTTCCTACTGATTGTACATTACCAAATTGATCAATAGAACCAGTCACTGCAATTTCCTGCGTAATAGGTTGATTTGCTAAAGCACTAATTACTACACATAATACTGCCAATGATGCACTATCCCCATCTATTTTTGAGTAATTTTGCTCAAAAACTAGGGATGCTGAAAATGGAAGTGGTTGATCTATTTGTAATACTGAATTTAACCATGATTGAATTATCATTATTCCTTTATAATGTATATTACCACATAAATCTACTTTTCTTTCAATATCCATTATTTCTCCATCCCCCTTATGAATTACACAACTAATGCGTAATGGTTCTCCAAAATTAAATGGATAACCTTCAAGTTCAATAACAGATATTCCATTAATTTGTCCAATAACCATTCCTTCTGTTTGAATAATAGTTTGGCCAAACAAAAATTCATCCCGGAGACGCATAGGAAGATAATTATTTCTCCATTCACGTGCTGATATTGCACGTTGTAAACTTTTTCCATCTAATTCTGCACTATTGCAATATTGTGTGGCAGCACAAATTTGTGACTCAATCCAACAAGGACAAAGAGGTAAGAATTGTTGATTTCCTGTAAATCTTACAGCTTCATTAAATAATACTGGCCATAAATCAGCATTAATACGAATATTTTTATTATTATAAAGAGCAATTTTTGTTACCCATTGACACCATATAAATAAATGTTTCTCATTTAAGATATATAATTCATCTTCAACTTCACTATAAATAGACAACTTAGTTAACTTAGGTTCCATATAATTAAAAATTTTTAATAAATCTCTAGTACCAATTAGAATTAGTTTAAAAAATAATGGCATTGATGGAATATTCACAGGAAATGGTTTTTTTGTAAAAGAATACCAATCAAAACGCTTTTGCATTAAAATATTTTTAAGACGGAACCAAATATTAGGCTTACTTACTACTGTCCGTAAATTTAGTACTAAAATTCCACCATTAGCACGATGTACCAATCCTGGTACTAAAGTAATTATTTTATTAAAAATACGTACAGTACCAAACAATTCCTCAGTATTTGTCCAGTCAGCAGAAATCATATCACCATGACTAGCAAAGTTATCATTTATAGAACTTGCTTTCTGCCAACTAATTTTGTTTCCATTAACCTGATAATGTCCTCCATATAGTTTTTTATCTTTTTTTTTCTTATTTAGAGAATCATTAATAATTGAAAAATAATTAATATGTTCATCATATTTTACTAACATTAAAGGAAATCTATTATTAGAATGCTCTAATAAATTTAATCCATTGTTCAGTCGCGGTTGAATCATCTCAAAAAAATTTGAATCAGTTAGATGCAAATTAAAAGATGATGAAAAAAAATTTTTAAATTTTGAAAGGTCAGGCTGTAATTCCTGCCATTTAAGTTTTGTATTCAAAGTGAATATTATTTTAATAATGGAAAAGTAAATATTATAATATTAAAAAAATATTCATCAATATTAAATGTAAAAAAATATTGTTCACATTAATATATAATAAAAAAGATGTTACCTCCACAATTAATATCAGCGGAGGTAGCATCATTTATCTATGAAATTAAAAATATTTAATTTGTTTTAAATATGTGGAATTATTGTCTTGATTCCTTTAACTTCTATTTCTACACGACGATCAGGGCTAAGACACCTTATTAAAGCACGGCCTTTTATTCCTTTACAAGTTTGACCTGTAATAGAATTATTCTCTCCCATACCATATACATAAATTTTATCTTTAGAAATACCCTTAAAGATTAAATAATTAGCTACAACTTGAGCTCTTTTTTCTGATAATTTTTGATTATATTTTACTGAACCTATATGATCAGTATAACCAACTATAATGGTTGAATTTTCATTAGGATCAAGGGATATTATCTTAGAATATAAAAGATTAAGTACATGTTTTCCTTCAGGTTTTAATTTTGCTTTATCAAAATTAAATAGTACGTCAGATTTTAAAGTAAAATGCTTATTTTTTACTACTATAGGTCTTGTAGGTTCATAATATTTATTGTTAGTGGATAACAATAACGGTTCTTTCTTTCCATGATGTAACCGATAAGTAACCCCGAGGCTTAACATACCATTATTAGGTTGAATGCCTACAGAATGATAATTACCGATATTATTAACCCACTGATAGTCTAAACGAGTAGCTACTTTTTTAGATAAAGCATACTCAATACCTATAGCAGCTAAAGGCGAAAATCCGGTATCATAATCTTTAATTTGTCCCCAAATCGGATTGTTTTGATTAGATGAAGCTTTCCACATCATTCCTCCGAGACGGGTATATGCGTCAACTCCTTTAGTTATTGGATAACTGAGTTTGGTTGACATTTGTAATCCATAAGAATTAAATGAACTATCACTTACATGGTCATTTTTTTTCATATGACCTAATAAATCATAACCAAATTCCAATCCTAAACAAGGATTTATTTGATAACCCAATATAGCACTAGTTCCTAATTGATCTCCCTTAGTATTTGGTCCATCGATATAACCATGTCCATAGTAACCTTTATTATCATGATATTGAGACCATCCTATTTTAGCACCTGTGTACCAGGAAGAGGTTGTTGAGTAGTTATCTGGATTATAAGGATAACTACTACTTGACGATGCTAATGCTATGGTTGTAGCTAAGCCATAAAGTGCTGCTGCAATTGTAATAGCTGTCTTTTTCTTCATTTTATTTTATGCCTCGTTCTAATTTAAATAGGCTATAAGATTGAAAAAACTATTTAATAGTATTAATAAGAGACCATATATCTATGATGGATAATTTATATATTAATTATTCATATAAATATTTTTCCAGAAAAAAATATAACAATCTCTTTTATGTGAGATAAACAATTATCTTGTTTTTTATAAAAATATATTTACTCTGAAGAAAAAAATGATATCTTTAATCATTAATTTTAGCAGAAAATTTATTTATAAAAAGGTTATTAAATGTTTTTTTCTAATAAAGAAGAATTAATAATTAGACGTCCAGATGATTGGCATATTCACTTACGTGAGAATGATTTATTAAAAGCTGTTTTACCATTTACTAGTAGTATTTTTTCGCGAGCTCTTGTTATGCCTAATATAAAAAATCCTATCATGAATATTCATAGTGCTATCAATTACAGAAATCGTATAAAGAAATATTTACCTAAGCGAGAAGATAAAAAAAAGATATTTGAACCATTAATGACTTGTTATATTACAGAAAATTTAGAACTAAAACAACTAGTTAATGGATTTAAACAAGGCATCTTTATTGCAGCTAAATTATATATGGCAAATACTACTAATAATAGTAGTTACGGTATTAAAAATATAAAAAAAATTATGTCTATATTAGAAAATATGCAAAAAATTGGTATGCCTTTGTCAATACATGGGGAAATTAATGATCAAACAGTAGATATTTATGATCGTGAATTAATTTTTATTGAAAGAATTTTAGAACCAATACAAAATAAATTTCCTGAATTAAAAATTGTATTGGAACATATATCTACTAAAGAAGCAGCAGAATATGTTTTAAAAGGAAATCGTTATATTGCTGCAACCATTACTCCACAACATTTAATGTTCAATCGAAATCATATGTTAGTTAACAATATTAATCCACATTTATATTGTTTACCAATTTTAAAAAAAGCTATTCATCAAAAATTTTTACGTCAAGTTATTAGTAGTGGTTGTGATCGATTTTTTATTGGTACAGATTCAGCCCCACATATTTGTGAAAAAAAAGAAAGATATGGTTATCCAGGTATTTTCAATGCTCCTGTAGCTATACCAGCTTACGTAACTGTATTTGAAGAGATGCAGGCTTTACATTATTTAGAAGCTTTTTGTTCTGAAAATGGAGCTCGTTTTTACGGATTTCCTTTGAATGAAGAATATATAAAAATAATACGGAAATCATGTAAAGTAGATACCAGTATAAAAGTAAATGATAATGAAGTAATAGTTCCATTTCTTGCCGGTAAAACACTTCCTTGGTCAATACAATTATAATTGTATTTAGAAACATTATAACAGTTTATTTATAATAAATATTATATTATAAATAATTTATTCCCTACTTTTAAAGTAATTTATTCTTTTTCTATTAATAATGCTTCTAATAAATCTAGTTCATATAATAGTTTTTGCATTGTTTCATCACTAATTTTTTTAGTAGCACGTAGATGATAAACCTCTCCACGTTCTGCACGGAGACCTGTAATACGGAAGCGACGTTCTACATTATCAGCAATAACCATTTTTTTATCATCTAATCGTTGCCGCATACTACCTATAACACGCGAACTAACTTCTCTAAGTAAATCTGAATCAATATTTTCCTTAGTATCATAAACAAGTCTATTTTCCATTTTATTTATACTTTCAATTGCAACACGAGCCATAATAGAACGTGCTTGTTCTAATTCAATTTTATCTACTGTTCTTTTTCTATCAAGAGATACTTCATGTAATAGTATAGGTAATATTATTATACTAATAAATAAGGAAAATAAAATTACTCCAGTTGCTACAAAAATTAATCCCTCACGTGCCGGAAATATATTGTTAACATTTATGAAATGAGGAATAGATAGAACACCAGCAAGAGTAATGGTGCCCCGTACACCAGCAAAGGAAATAATAAGTAATTCACGTAATGTATATTTTTCAAACTCAATTGGATATTTTTTCATAAAACGATGACTTATAGATTGCATAGTTAATAACCAGCCAAAACGTACAACTAATAATGAAAAATATATTGTGATAACATCTATAACTAATAACCAACAATTGACATAATTTTTAATTTCAGAATGAGCAATATAATTTATTATAATTTTAGGTAATTGTATACCAAATAAAATAAAAACCATGCCATTAAAAATAAATTCTAACATTGACCAAACATTATTAGCACGTAAACGCATTGTTAATGGAGCATTATGAATAATACCGGTATGATGTACTGTCATTCCTGCTGCTACTGCCGCTAAAATACCTGAAAAAGCTATGCTATCTGCTATTAAAGATGATGCGAATGGTAATAATAATAATAAAATTATTTGAGTAACTGGATCATAATTTAACTTATTCATTAATCTAATAAGTTTACTATATATCCAAGTTATTATAATACCTGATAGGATTCCTCCTAAGAAAAGTTTGGAAAATTCCATAAGAGCACCATAAAATGTAAAAGATATTGTTCCTCCAATAGCTACTGCAACAGCAAATTTTAGAGCTATTAACCCAGAGGCATCATTCATTAATGCTTCGCCTTGCAAAATGGTCATAATTTTTTTAGGTATTCTGCCTTCACCAATCATTCCAGATAAAGCTACTGCATCAGTAGGAGATAAGACGGCAGCTAAACACAAAGCAGGTAAAAATTTCATGTGTGGAACAATCAAATAACTTAAATAACCAATACCTATAACATTCATTAATACTAGAGCTAAAGCTAAAAGAATTATTTCTCGTCCATGATTCATAAATTCACTAGTAGGTATTTTCCATCCATCAACAAACAATAAAGGAGGCACAAATAAAACAAAAAATAACTCTGAATTAAAGTCTATATGTAAACCATAATTAGGCCATGCCATACATGCTCCAAGAGCAATTTGTAATAATGGTAATGGAAATTGACATGGAATAATACGTTTAGCCAAACCTGATATAGATACCAGTAACATCATAATTAAAATATTAAAAAATATGTCCATGATTGTTCATGTTAATTTCAATAGTGAATAATTCTATCCACTCAGTTTTTGATATTTTATATTTATAAATATGATAGATATATGATGGTATGAAGTAACATTTTGTTATAGAGATTTTTTCTCTCTTCTAGAGAAGACAATAATATCACTTCACATTTCATATATGAAAATATTATTGGTATAATAATTAACTATGGACTGTTATTTATCTCTCTAAAAAAAATAAATTTTAGTATTGAATATAACAAAAATACTTAATACTTCCTTTTTATTACAATCTAATCTTAAAAAGGAATATCATCATCAAAATCAATGCTTGATTCATCTTCTAACATGTTATCTTGAGGTAAATTCATTTTTTTTTCTTCTAAATTGTTATTCTTCGGATTGTCAAATTGTTGTTGTGAACTTTCTTCCCCAATATTTCTTGGTTTAGAACCTAACATTTGCATTGTGCCATTTACATTAACAATAACTTCAGTGATATATCTTTCTTGCCCCTGTTGATCTTGCCACTTACGTGTATGTAAAGAACCTTCTATATAGACTTGTGAACCTTTATGTAAAAATTCCCCTGCTATTTCTGCTAATTTTCCAAATAAAACTATACGATGCCATTCTGTTTTATCTTTCATTTCTCCAGTTTGTTTATCACGCCAACTTTCAGATGTAGCCAAAGTAAAGTTAGTAACAGCTCCTCCTTTAGGCATATAACGAACTTCAGGATTTTGACCTAAATTACCTACAAGAATTACCTTATTTATACCCCTCTTCGCCATCTTTATGATCTCCCTAATTTTTTAATTTGATATATTTTTTAAATAAAAATTATTTAATAATTTTAAAAATTTAATATTTTTACTTATTTATACAAGTCATGTATAATGAATTCACTTCATAAATACATTTAAATATATTTTATAATTGATAATTCAATCAATTTCTCAATTTAAATTGACCTTCAATAAGAATTGAACGTAGATTAACTTTAGATTACTAAATAATATTCACATAAATATGACAACCTATTATTAGTTTTTTTTTAAATTAAATATTATATAATAGCATACTTTAACTAATCTTTAAGTACGCAATTTTTTTTTATAAAATAAGCAATTTTTTTAAAAAAATTACGGAAGGAAAAAGAGCAAAAATTTCATAGTCGTAAAATTATTTAATCTTATATAATAGAAAAGAATATTTTTCTATTAATTTGATAGATACCAAAGGATTAATTATAAATTTTTACTTTAAAAGAAGATAAATAAAGTTGGTGTAATTTATGATTGTTAATCACATAGATAGTAATAATCAATATTTGAAAGTACCACCCCATTCTAAAGAAGCAGAACAATCTGTATTAGGTGGATTAATGCTTGATAATGAACGATGGGATAATGTAATAGAAATATTAATAGAAAATGATTTTTTTATTCATGCTCATCGTATTATTTTTAGTAAAATGAAACTTCTTATAGAAGGTAATAAACCTATTGATTTAATCACTCTATCGGAATTACTGGAACAACAAGGAGAATTAGACTCAGTAGGAGGATTTGCTTATTTAGCGGAACTATCTAAAAATACTCCTAGTGTAGCAAATATCAATGCTTATGCTAATATTGTTCGTGAACGTGCAATTATACGTGATATGATTTCAGTAGCAAAAACTATTGCTGATGCTGGATATAATCCTCAAGGACGTAAAAGTGAAGATTTGCTTGATATGGCTGAATCGCTAGTATTCCAAATTGCGGAAAAACGTATGAGAAGTGAAGGTCCTAAAAGTATTAACCAAATTTTAGAAAATACCATTTCACGTATTGAAGCTTTATATAAACGCCCACATAACGGTATAACAGGAATATCTACAGGATATCATGATCTTGATAAAAAAACAGCAGGATTACAAAAATCAGATTTAATTATTATTGCTGCAAGACCATCTATGGGAAAAACCACATTTGCTATGAATTTATGTGAGAATGCTGCAATGACAACACAAGATAAACCAATACTAATTTTTAGTTTAGAAATGCCTGTAGAACAAATAATGATGCGTATGCTATCCTCATTATCTCGTGTTGATCATACCAGGATACGCACGGGCAAACTTAATGATGATGATTGGGCACGTATTTCTAATACAATTAGAATTCTTTTAGAAAAAAGTAATATATATATAGATGATTCTTCAAATTTAACTCCAACTGAAATTCGTACTCGTGCAAGACGTATATTTAAAGAGCATAATGGATTAAATTTAATTATGATTGATTATTTACAGTTAATGCGAGTTCCATCATTATCTGATAATCGTACTCTTGAAATTGCAGAAATTTCTAGGGCTTTAAAATCTTTAGCAAAAGAATTACAAGTGCCAGTAGTAGCACTATCACAACTAAATAGGTTATTAGAACAACGAACAAATAAACGTCCTGTAAACTCAGATCTACGTGAATCTGGTTCTATTGAGCAAGATGCCGATTTAATTTTGTTTATCTATAGAGATGAGGTTTATAATGATAATACTGATTCTAAGGGTATTGCTGAATTAATTTTGGGGAAACAACGTAATGGCCCCTTAGGTTCAATTAAATTGATATTTAATGGTCAATGGGCACGATTTGATAATTATACTGGAGTAGAATATGATTAATAAGTAACATGTTAGTTTATTTTATTGCAAGCTTGTTGAGTAAAGAGTTTTTTTTCTTCCCAACATAATATTGTTAATACTCCTCCCCAACAACAACCAGTATCTAAACCAATAATACCTTGAGGTATTCCTTTTCCTCTTAAATAAGACCAGTGCCCAAATACAATTGTATAATCATTTAATATTGGATTAGGAAAATCAAACCATGGTTTCAGATATGACGGAGCTGATGATATAGCATTTTTGTAACTCAAATCAAGTTGCCCTTGAGGGAAATAACAGTAACGCATACGTGTAAAAACATTAGTAATAAAACGAAATCTATCCATTCCGTAAAGTCCTTTAGACCAATTATTTGGCATATCACCGTACATAAAATTTAGAAAAGATAAAAAATTATTACTGGTAAGAATAGATTGAATTTCGAGTGCACAATTCTTTGCTGTTAATAAATCCCACTGTGGGGAAATACCTGCATGTGACATAACTATTTTTTTTTCTTCATCTATTTGAAATAAAGGTTGATGACGTAACCAATGAATTATTTCTTCAGAATCAGAAGCTTTAATGATTTTTAAAAAATCAATTTTTACATTTTTTATATAACCATTTTTATATTTATAAAAAACATTTAATAAATCCAGATCATGATTGCCGAGAACTATACGTGCATTAGTACCTAATCCACGTATATATCGTAATACTTTTAGAGAATTTGGGCCACGTGCAACTAAATCTCCAGTAAGCCATAGAATATCTTTTTTAGAATCAAAATTAACTTTTTCTAATAAAGTACATAATTCATCATAACAACCGTGAATATCACCAATTAAATATGTAGCCATTAAATAATATTATTTATATATATAAATTATATATTTTAAATATAACTAAATTATTTGTAATTTTAATATAGTAAAAAGCAATAATTAAATATGATGTTTAATATCAAAATGGAAGTGCATTCTTTTACCATTATTTATAAAATTTATATTTTATCATAAAAATTGTTGCTTAACAAATTTGCCAAATGACAATAAAATGTCACTGAAATATTTTCAGCTCGTAGTGTTGGGTCAATACCTATTTGATTTATAATATCTTCTGAAAATACCTTACGTAAACTATTACGTAACATTTTTCGACGTTGACTAAAAGCTATACGAGTAACATAATTTAGAGCATAAATATTCTGTACTATATTTGGCATAGTAATATGTGGTATTAATCTTATTAATACAGAAAATACTTTTGGTGAAGGAATAAATGATTTAGGGGGAATCTCTAAAAGAGAGAAACCCTCACAATAATATTGTGACATAACACTTAATCTACCATAATTTTTGTTTCCTGGTTTCGCAATTATTCGATTTACTACTTCTTTTTGTAAGACAAAATGCATATCTTTAATTACATGCTTATAATTAAAGAGATAGAATAAAAGTGGAGTAGAAATATTATAAGGTAAAGTCCCAAATATACGTAATTTTTTTCCTTGTTGTTGTGATAATTGATTGAAATCAAAAGTCATAACATCTTGATTATAAATTTTTAATTTATGATTAAGCACGGTATTATCTTGCAAGCGATTTACTAAATTATGATCTAACTCAATAGTTGTCATATGTTGGACATATTTACTAATTTCGCTTGTTAAAAATCCCAATCCAGGCCCAATTTCCACCATTTCTTGATTATTTTGGGGTTGAATAAAACCAACAATGTTATTAATAATTTTTTTATTTTTAAGAAAATGTTGGCCAAAGCGTTTTTTTGTCAAATGACCATAACAAATATTTTTTTTGTTAAACATACATTGAATCAATTATTAAACATATTTTTTGTTAATGTTATAAAACAACAAATTCAATTAATGATTATTAAAAATAAGATGAAAAAAATTAATGGAATTCATCTCTGTTTAAATTAGTTATAAAAATGTTGTAATACATTACAGTTGTATCTTATACAACATAAGACAATTAGTCAACAAAATAGAATAGTACTACTTACTACATATTAGGATAATATTTATTGAATTTGATTCATATCAGAAAATAAATTATTTTTTTATGAAACCTGTAGCGGTACAATTATATTATATATAATACACTATTAAGATTAATTTAAATCTATGCAGAAAATTAATTTCTTCAAGCTACAAGCTCCTCATCATCATACTCCAGTATTAAGAGATGAATCTGTATATGCTCTTAATATCAAACATAACGGGATATATATTGATTGTACTTTTGGTGAAGGAGGTCATTCACATTTTATATTATCTAAGCTTTCTCCCAAAGGCCATTTGTATGCTATTGATCGTGATTATCAAGCGATTATTGCTAATAAGATTTATGATCCCAAATTCACGCTTATTCACGGTTCTTTTTCTAATTTATTATCCTATATGACAGAAAGAAAACTTATTGGCCATATTGATGGGATTATCTTAGATCTTGGAATATCCTCAAGTCAAATACATAATGCAACGCGAGGTTTTTCTTTTATGTATGATGGACCTCTAGATATGCGCGTTGATCATACTAATCCCTTATCAGCTGCGGAATGGTTATTAACTGCTAGTGAAGATGATATTATTTTAGTTTTTAAAAAATATGGGGAAGAACGATTTTCACGTATAATAGCTCGGGCTATAATAAAATGCAATCATAAAAATCCTATTACACGTACTAAAGAATTAGCAAATATCATTTGTAAAGTTATACAAACAAAAAAACTGTATTCGAGAAAACATCCAGCTACACGTATTTTTCAAGCAATACGAATTTTTATTAACGATGAACTCACAGAACTTTGTAAAGTTTTAAAAAGTTCTTTAATTGTACTTAAACCTACAGGTCGTTTGTCAGTAATTACTTTTCATTCTTTAGAAGATCGTATTGTAAAACAATTTATTAAAAATCCATATCATAATAGTATGGACTTAAATTCATTCAATTTTGAAAATAAAAATTATAATTATTTTGGTCAATTTAAAAATATTGAAAAAATAAAACCAAGCCAATGTGAAGTAAATGTAAATCCCTGTGCTCGCAGTGCAATATTACGTACTGCCGAAAAGATCATATAAAATAATTTATATCCTTAATATTATTAAATAATAATAATATTTTATTATTATTTATAATAATAAATTAGCAAAAATAGTATTTGCTATCTATATTTAAATAATTTACTGCAGTATTTAATTATTTAGGGAATAAGGGGTTTTATTGAAAATTAATAACTTAACTGATTTACTTGCTCCATGGATAACATTTTCCCTGCAACCAAATATTATAATAAAAGATATTAAATTAGATAGTCGTCTCTTAAAAGCAGGGGATTTATTTATTGCTATTAATGGATATAAGAATGATGGTCGTTCTTTTATTTTACAGGCAATTAATCTTGGAGTTAATGCTGTTTTAGCAGAAACTTATGATGGTAAATACGAAAATGGATATATTCAATATATATATGAAGTACCAATAATATATTTATTTAATCTCTCTTATATACTTTCTGAATTAGCAGCCCGTTTTTATGGATATCCTGGAAGCAAATTATCTATAGTTGGCGTTACTGGTACTAATGGAAAAACTACTACAACACAAATATTAGCACAATTTATATATTTACTTGGTGATAAAAGTGCCGTAATAGGAACATTAGGTTATGGATTATATGGAGATAAATTAATATATGGTAATAATACCACTCCATCAGCCATTGATATTCAATTTTTTTTAAAAAAATTTGTAGAAAAGAAAACCAAGTTAGTAGCAATAGAAATTTCTTCTCATGCAATCGTACAACATCGTATTTCAGCGGTGCCCTTCAGGGCTTTAGTTTTTACTAATTTAACTCGTGATCATATTGATTTTCACGGAAGTATGGATCGTTATAAAAAAGCGAAATGGTCGTTATTCTCTTGTTTTAATCACAAAAAATCAATAATCAATATTGATGATGATATAGGCAAAAATTGGGTAAAAGATTTACCATGCTCTATAGCAGTAGCTATCCAAAATACATACAATGTTAATTGTACAAAACGACCATGGTTATTTGCTAATAAAATAAATTATTTCCAAAATGGTGTAAAAATTACAATTAAATCTTCATGGGGTGAGGGAGAATGTTACAGTCGTCTTATTGGAAGATTTAATGTTAGCAATTTACTATTAGCAATGGCAACTTTACTCACGTTGGGATATCCTTTAGATCTTTTACTTATTACTAGTGAAAAAATAAAATGTATATGTGGACGAATGGAAGTCTTTAACACTAATGGTAAAACTGTAATTATTGATTATGCGCATACTCCTGATGCATTAGAACAATCATTAAAAGCTGCAAGAATACATTGTCATGGATCTTTATGGTGTGTTTTCGGATGTGGAGGTGATCGTGATCGAGGAAAACGTCCAATTATGGGTAAAATTGCCAAAAATTTAGCAGATAAAATAATCATTACTACTGATAATCCGCGTTATGAAAAACCTATGGATATTATTCATGATATTCTCAATGAGATTGAGATAACAAAATCTGTATACATAATAGAAGATCGGGAAATTGCAATTACACAAGCTATTATGGAAGCAAAATTAGATGATGTAGTTGTTATTGCTGGTAAAGGACATGAAACATACCAATTAGTAGGTAATAATATTACCTATTTTTCAGACCGTGCTATAGTAGCTAATTTATTAAAATTATGATACCTATCTATTTACAACAATTAGCACACATCATTGATGGATATTTAATAGGCAATAATATTGAAATAAAAACAGTGGTGAGTGACACCCGTCAATTTATTGACGCTACTAATTCTCCTCTATTTATTGCTATTAAAGGTAAAAATTTTGATGGTCATAATTTTATTGAAAAAGCAATTACTCAAGGAGTGAGTGCTATTTTGGTAAGCAATATATTAAGGGTGACAATACCACAAATTTTGGTAACAAATACTCTAATTGCTTTAGGGAAAATAGCAGCATGGGTTAGACAACAAGTTAATGTACAAGTAATTGCCATAACTGGATCAACAGGAAAAACCACAGTGAAAGAAATGGTTACAAATATTTTGCGTTATAGGGGTAAAACATTATCAACTTTGGCTAATATGAATAATGAAATTGGAGTACCATTAACTTTATTGCAATTAACTAAAGAACACGAATTTGCTGTTGTCGAACTTGGAGCAAATCATTCAGGAGAAATAGATTATACTGTGCAATTAACATGTCCTGATGTCGTTTTAATAAATAATATAGCAATATCGCATTTAAAGGGATTTGGTTCCTTATTAGGAGTTGCTAAAGCAAAAGGAGAGATTTTAAAAGGCTTAAAAGATTATGGAATTGCAATTATTAATAGTGAAAGCAAGTATTGGCAACAACATTATTGGCATAAAATGCTAATAAATAAGTTAGTATGGAATTTTTCTCTTAAGTTTAAAAGAAACTGTCATTTTTTTGCTTCTAATATTCACATTAAAAATAATAATAATTCACAATTTATCATTCATACACCAAAAGGTAAAATTGAAATATTATTTCCTTTATTAGGAAAGCATAATATTATTAATGCAATAGCAGCTACAGCATTATCTTTATCTTTCAATATCTCTTTAGAAATAATTAAAATTGGATTAGAGACATTACATCCCCTAGTTGGACGAATGTTTCCTATTTTTTTAGATAAATCTCATAAAAAGTTACTTTTAGATGATAGTTATAACTCCAATCTTGCTTCAATGAATGCTGCTATCCATACATTATCGAAAATTCAGGGATATCGAGTTATGGTTATAGGAGATATATTTGAACTTGGGACTCGAGGTAGTGAATACCATAAAATTATTGGTTTAGCTACACGTTTTGCTGGCATAGACAAAGTTCTTACCTTAGGACAATTAAGTAAAAATATTAGTGTGATTCATTATAACAGTGAACATTTTGTAAAAAAATCAAAACTAATTAATCGTATAAAAAAATTACTAGAAGTAAATCAGCATATTACTATTTTAATTAAAGGTTCTCGCCATATGTTTATGGACACAATCATACGTTCTTTACAAGAACAAGCAAATAAATAATATTTATGTTATTTTTTTTGATGATGCATTTTAATATTTGGAATAGATTGCTTAATCTAACAATTAGAGCATTCGCTACTTTTATTACTGCATTTTTAATATCACTTTTAATAGGACCATGGTTAATTAGGGTTTTACAAAAATTAAATTTTGGTCAAATTGTACGTGAACATGGGCCAAAATCACATGTTTACAAAACAAATACTCCTACTATGGGAGGAATAATGATACTATCATCAATTATGATATCTGTATTACTTTGGGGAAAAATAACAGATGCTTATATTTGGTGTTTATTATTTGTTTTAATAGGATATGGCATTATAGGATTTATTGACGATTATCTTAAGATAATACATCAAAATTCTCAGGGGCTCATAGTATATTGGAAATATATATGGGAGTCAATTATAACTTTATTCATAATTTTTATTTTTTATTTTATAGAAAATCATACAATAGCAATCCAAATTATAGAACCATTATTTAAAAAAAATATATCATCACTAGATATAAAAAATTTTTTTTTACCCTATTTTGTTATTATTGGAACTAGTAATGCTGTAAATATAACTGATGGATTAGATGGATTAGCTATTATGCTAATAATATTAGTAGCGATAGGATTTGCAATAATTGCTGCTATAAGTAGCAATAATATCCATTATTGTTTTAATTATTTGAATTTTCATGAAATAACTATTTTTTGTTCGGCAATTATTGGAGCTGGATTAGGTTTTTTATGGTTTAATACATATCCAGCTCAAATATTTATGGGAGATACGGGATCTTTAGCTTTAGGTAGTGTATTAGGAACCATTGCTGTTTTATTGAAAAAAGAATTATTATTAATATTAATGGGAGTGGTTTTTGTTATAGAAACTTTATCTGTAATAATACAAATAGTACATTTTAAAATAAATGGCAAACGTATTTTTACAATGGCACCTCTTCATCATCATTATGAATTAAAAGGATGTCCTGAACCAAGAATTATAGTTCGATTTTGGATTATTAATTTAATTTTTATCTTAATTGCTTTAGTTTTTTTCAAGTTACATAATGATTAATTATAAAAATAAAAATATTATAATCATTGGATTAGGTAGAACAGGATTATCCTGTATAAATTTTTTTATTTCACGTGGAATCATACCTCGCGTTATGGACACCAGGATTTATCCTCCTAATCTCAAAATGTTACCTCCATTTATTGAATCTTGTTTGGGTTCATTGAATTCTCAATGGTTGTATACTGCTGATCTTATTGTTATAAGTCCTGGAATAGATATTATAAAGCATGATTTATTAAGAGAAGCTATTTTTGCTGGAATAGAAATTATAAGCGATATTGAATTATTTTGCCGTGAAGTTAAAAAACCTATTTTAGCTATTACTGGTACTAATGGAAAAAGTACAGTAGCAACGATGATTGCTGCAATTGCTAATTATTGTGGAATAATAACAGGATTAGGAGGAAATATTGGCCAACCTGTTTTAAACTTGTTGCAAAAATCATATCAACTCTATGTATTAGAACTGTCTAGTTTTCAACTAGAAACCACTTTTAGTTTGCATGCTGCCGCTGCAACTGTTTTAAACATAAATGAGGATCATGGAGATCGATATCTGAGTAAGAATGATTATTGTTCTGTTAAGTGCAAAATTTATAAAAATGCTGATATATGTATTTTTAATGCAGATAATAAATATACAAAACCAAAATTATTTGGCCATCAATATATTAGTTTTGGTATAAACAAAGGAGATTATCATCTAAATTTTCAAAAAGAGAATATTTGGTTACAAAAACATGGTAAAAACATATTGAACACTAAAGAAATGAAATTAATTGGCCAACATAATTATACAAATTCTTTAGCTGTATTGGCATTTGCAGATGTATTGAGGTTACCACGTACTGCTAGTTTACACATTATTAAAAATTTTACAGGATTACCACATTGTTTTCAAATGGTTTGGGAAAATAATGGCATAAGATGGATTAATGATTCAAAATCAACTAATGTAAGCAGTACAATAGCAGCTCTTCAAATTACTAGAATGATTATACAAGGAACTATTTATTTACTATTAGGCGGAATAGGTAAATCTGCAAATTTTAAATCTCTTATTAATTACTTACAAGGAGATAATATTAAAATTTATTGTTTTGGTCATGATGGATATCGATTAAATTTATTAAGGCCAGATATTAGTATCATAACTAATTCAATGGATGAAGCAATAAAATGTATTGCAAAAAAAGTGGTTAGCGGTGATATAGTGCTTTTATCTCCAGCATGTTCTAGTTTAGATCATTATTATAATTTCGCTCACCGAGGAAATGTTTTTACTAAATTAGCCAAAAAGTTTGGATAAGCTAATTGATAATTAATAATCTTTTAAGATTAAATATTATTTAACGTTATGCTGAATAATTATTTCCATACTAGTTAAATATATTTAATTAATGTGGTATTTTTTAAAATGAGGTCATATTATTTATGAATAACCATAAACCACGCTTATTAATAAGCACCGGTGGCACAGGTGGACATATTTTTCCGGGTATTGCTATAGCGGAATATCTTACAAATCATGGTTGGCCTATCCTTTGGATAGGTACAGATAATCGTATGGAAGCTAATTTAGTTCCAAAATATAATATTGCAATTGAATTTATTCGTTTTAGTAGTTTCCGTGGTAAAAACCTAAAAAATTTTTTTTATGTAATATCACTAGCTGTAAAAGCTATTTTCCAAACATGTAACATTATCAATATTTGGAAGCCAGATGTAGTTTTAGGAATGGGAGGCTATGTATCTGGTCCTTGTATTCTTGCCGCTTGGATATTAAGGATCCCAATACTTATACATGAACAAAATGCTATTGCTGGCTTAACTAATCGCTTATTAGCAATTTTTGCAAAAAAAAGGTTACAAGCTTTTCCAGGAGTTTTAAAAAAAGCAATAGTTGTAGGAAATCCTATACGTTATAAAATAAGTTTACTACCTCATCCACAGATACGATTTTTAAATAGAAAAATTAATTCTCTTAGAGTTTTAATATTAGGTGGAAGTCAAGGATCATATATTTTAAATAAAATTATTCCAGAATTGGCAATGATTATGGGAAATAAAATAATTTTATGGCATCAGGTTGGAAAAGAGTCTTTATATAAAATAAAAAAAAATTATAAAAATATTTATAATACTAAATATTATCGTATTACTGAATTTATTGAGGATATAGCAGAAGCATATGCATGGGCAGATATAGTTATATGTCGTGCAGGTGCTTTGACGGTAAGTGAAATTTCTGCTGTTGGAATAGCAGCTATTTTTGTACCTTTTAATCATAAAGATAAACAACAATATTTAAATGCATTACCTTTAAAGAAAATTGGTGCGGCAAATATTTTAGAAGAGAAAAATTTTAGTGCTCCTATAGTAGCAAAAATACTAACCACTTTTAATCGTAAAAAATTATTACGTATGGCTGTATTAGCAAGAACGTTGGCAATTGTTGATTCTACCGAACGTGTAGTTTCTGCTATAAGTTATGTAGTTAATTCATCTGCAAAGTGAATTAAATAATGGGCGTTTCATTTTTCCCTACAGAAAAAACTATTCATTTTGTTGGTATTGGTGGAATTGGAATGCATGGAATAGCATCAGTTTTAGTTAAAGAAGGTTATAAAATTAGTGGTTCAGACATAAGACAAACCTCCATAACAGAATATTTGATATCATTAGGTATAACAGTATATTTACATCATCATCATGATAATATTAGAAATGCTAGTTTAGTTGTCAGATCAACAGCTATATCATCTGACAATCCGGAAATTATTGCTGCTTATAAAGAACATATTCCGGTAATTAGTAGGGGAGAAATGCTTGCAGAATTAATGCAGTTTCGTTACGGCATTGCTATCGCAGGTACACATGGTAAAAGTACTACGACAGCAATGATAGCAAGTATCTTATATGAAGCACATAAAGATCCAACATTTATAAATGGTGGATTAATTAAATCTTTTGGTACTTACAATCGTCTGGGAAAGAGTAAGTATTTTATTGTAGAAGCAGATGAAAGTGATGCATCTTTTTTACATTTATGTCCAATAGTTACTGTTATTACAAATATTGAATCTGAACATATGGATACCTATGGAAATTTATATTTTTTAAAAAAAAATTTTTTAGATTTTTTACATAAAATTCCGTTTTATGGACATGCAATTATTTGTTTAGATGATAATCTTATTAGAGATTTAATTCCAAATATTAAACGTAGGATTATCACTTATGGATTTAGCAAAAATGCTGATGTACGTATTATGAATTATAAACAGAATGGCCAAAAAGCATATTTTTCCTTGAGATATGCAAAAAATAATAATATATTAATAACTTTAAATCATACTCCAGGAATGCATAATGCTTTGAATGCAGCTGCATCATTTGCAGTAGCAAACCAACAAAATATTAATAATAAGATTATTTGTCATGCTTTGGCAGAATTTCAAGGTATTAAACGTCGTTTTGAATTATTAGGTGAATTTTATTTAAAGAATGATAATAATACATTATGTAATGTATTAATAATAGATGATTATGGACATCACCCAACTGAATTAGAAGTTACTATCAAAACTGTAAGATTAAGCTGGCCTACTAAAAGATTAGTAATGATTTTTCAGCCACACCGTTTCACACGAACTCGTGATTTATATAACGATTTTGTTAAGGTGTTGTCGCAAGTAGATATTTTAATACTATTAAATATATATTCTGCGGGGGAACGTGCTATACCTAAAATTAATAGTAATAGATTAAGTAATAATATTCGTAAATATGGAAAAATAAATCCTATTTTAGTGACAAATGATAATGGTTTACTTAAAATAGTAAGGTCAGTATTATTAGATAATGATGTAATTCTTATACAAGGAGCAGGAAATATTAGAGAACTTGCCAATATTCTATTGTCAGAGATAAAAAACATTAATGACTAAATATAAAGTAGCTGTTTTATTAGGTGGTAATTCTCGGGAGAGAAATATTTCTTTGTTATCTGGTACTGCAATATTAGCTGGTTTAAAAGAGGCAGGGATTAATGCATATGCAGTTGATATAAAATATCATCCAGTAATTGATCTTAAATCTGCCGGATTTAAAAAAGTTTTTATTGCCTTACATGGATGTGGAGGAGAAGATGGAATATTACAAGGAATATTAGAATTTCAAAAAATACCTTACACTGGTAGTAGAGTGATGGCCTCAGCGATTAGTATGGATAAATATCGTACTAAGTTATTGTGGAAAGGTCTTGGTTTACCAGTAGCCTCTTGGATAACACTTACTTACTCTGATTTTCTCAAAGGATTAAATCCTACAATAATAAATAATATAAAAAAATTAATGCCAGTTATTATAAAACCAAGTAACCAAGGTTCTAGTTTAGGAATAAAAAAAATAGAAAAAATAGAATCTTTAGAAGAAGCATTAAAACATGCATTTTTTTATGATAAATTAGTTTTAATAGAAAAATGGTTAGATGGACCAGAATACACTATAGTTATTATAGGGGATCGTGTTTTACCTATAATGAGAATTGAACCTCAAGGCATTTTTTATGATTATTATTCAAAATATCATTCTAATAGAACAAAATATTATTGTCCTTGTGGTTTATCTCTTGAACAAGAATCTGTTTTACAGAAATTAGCGTTAACCGCATGGTATGGATTGGGGTGTAGTGGATGGGGGAGAGTAGATGCTATGCAAGATAGGGATGGTAATTTTTATTTACTTGAAGTTAATACTGTTCCTGGCATGACTTCTCATAGTTTAGTTCCTATTGCTGCTCAATATTCTGGTATTAATTATTCACAACTAGTTACTAATATTCTAGCATTAGCTACTTGATATAAAAAAAATATTTTTTTCAAAAAAAATCTAAAAAATAGATTAATATTATTAACTATTATTTGATTCTTCATTTTTTATTTGCTAAATCAGCTAATTTTTCTAAGGCATTTTTAACGTTTTGAGGACTTCTTTCTGCTACTTTACGTAATAAAATTGCAGTTTTATTACTTATAGGTGTAATATATCTATATTTTATAGGATAATCAATCATTACTAATGATGGATTTATTACAAAATTAATTGCCCTTAATGAGGGTAAGGTTTTTTTTCGTAAAATAGAAAGTAATACTGATTGTTCATAACGTAACCTGGTCATCCAATTAGCATTTGCTGTTTCAACTATTAAAATATTTTTGCGTAAATTAGCAACTCGACACCATGCATGAAAAAATTGAGGTAATTCTGCTTTGACTGCACGATCTAAGAGAATTAATTTAATTGCTTTTTTATGTAACGATTCTAATATACCTTCTCTTTTTAAATATTTTTCTATTTTATAGGGACAACTAAAACGCATAATATCTTCCAATATAAAAAAATCATAGTGACATGATTAAAAATCGTTTGAATAATTTGCATATAAGTATATAACTATTCTTCTAAAAAAAAATTTTTATTAAAAAATAATTTTTCATAAAATTATGATATAAGTCATTTACTTAGATAAAATCCATACTCTAATACAATATTTAAAATTTATCTAATTAAGATATTATAATTATAAGATTCTAAAATTTAAATAAATAATAAGTAAGGGGGCATAGGCTTTTTATGTTATTTAAAATGTTTACCAATATCTTTGGTAGTCGAAATAATCGGATTTTATCTCGTCTTAATAAAATTGTTGATAACATCAATAAACTTGAAAAAAATTTTTCAATATTATCTGATAAAGATTTAAGGGAGAAAACAAATATATTTCGATATCGTCTACAACATGGAGAAACTCTAGAGGATATCTTGCCTGAAGCTTTTGCTACTGTTCGTGAAACTAGTATACGAGTTCTTAATATGCGCCCTTTTGATGTTCAATTACTGGGAGGAATAGTACTTAATAATCGTAGTATTGCTGAAATGCGGACGGGTGAAGGAAAAACTTTAACAGCTACTCTGCCAGTATATTTAAATGCCTTAACTGGTAAAGGAGTACATATTGTTACTGTTAATGATTATTTAGCACAGAGAGATGCTAATCTTAATCGTCCTTTATTTGAGTTTTTAGCAATGACTGTGGGAATTAATTTAGCCGGGATGTCTATATCAGCTAAACAGAGTGCTTATGCTGCTGATATAACTTATGGTACTAATAATGAATATGGTTTTGATTATTTACGAGATAATATGGTTTTTGATACTAAAGAACGTGTACAGCGTTCATTATATTACGCTTTAGTAGATGAAGTAGATTCAATATTAATTGATGAAGCTCGTACTCCTTTAATTATTTCTGGCCCTGTAGAAAATCGGGCAGAACTTTATATAAGATTTAATAAATTTATTACACATTTAATACAACAAGAAAAAGATGATTCGGATACTTTTCAGGGCAAAGGACATTTTTCAATAGATGAAAAGTCGAGACAAGTTTATCTTACAGAACGTGGTCTTATTTTAATAGAATCTTTATTAGTTAAAGAAAGATTGATGAAAGAAAATGAATCACTATATTTACCTTCTAATATGATACTTATGCATCATGTTATTGCTGCTTTACGTGCGCATACATTATTTATGCGTAATATTGACTATATTGTTAAAAATGGCGAAATTATTATTGTTGATGAACATACCGGCCGAACTATGCCCGGAAGGCGTTGGGCTGATGGATTACATCAAGGAATAGAAGCAAAAGAAGGAGTACCTATTCAAAATGAAAATCAGACTCTAGCATCTATTACTTTTCAAAATTACTTTCGACTATATGAAAAATTATCAGGTATGACTGGAACAGCAGATACTGAAGCATTTGAATTTCGTTCAATATATCAATTAGATACAATTGTAATTCCAACTAATAGTTTAATGATACGTAAAGATTTACCTGATTTAGTTTATCTAACCGATAAAGAAAAAATTGATGCTATTGTTAAAGCCATTCATGAATGTCAACAGAAAAATCAACCTGTTTTAGTTGGAACTATTTCTATTGAAAAATCAGAAATTATTTCACATGCTTTAATTAAAGAAGGTATAATACATAATGTATTAAATGCAAAATTTCCAGCTAGAGAAGCAGATATTATTGCCCAAGCTGGAAAAGCAGGAGCTGTAACAATTGCAACTAATATGGCAGGACGTGGAACAGATATTATACTGGGAGGTAGTTGGCAATCAGAGATATATAAAATAAAAAATCCTACAATGCAACAAATTAAATATATTAAAGAAAATTGGAAAAAAAATCATGATTATGTTTTAAAATCAGGAGGATTACATATAATTGGTACAGAACGCCATGAATCTCGTCGTATTGATAATCAATTACGT
Source organism: Candidatus Dasytiphilus stammeri (assembly GCA_041941745.1). Taxonomy (GTDB): domain Bacteria; phylum Pseudomonadota; class Gammaproteobacteria; order Enterobacterales; family Enterobacteriaceae; genus Dasytiphilus; species Dasytiphilus stammeri_D. The sequence goes on from CP145885.1 coordinate 351,919, forward strand.
GGAAGATCAGGACGACAAGGAGATCCAGGATCTTCAAGGTTTTATCTTTCTATGGAAGATGGTTTAATGCGTCTTTTTGCATCTGATCGTTTAGCCGGAATTATGAAAAAATTAGGAATGAAATCAGGCGAAGCTATAGAACATCCTTGGGTAACTAAAGCTATTGCTAATGCACAATGCAAATTAGAAAATCGTAATTTTGAAATTCGTAAACAGTTATTGGAATATGATGATGTTGCTAATGATCAAAGACAGGCAATTTATGCACAGCGCAATGCATTATTAGAGAGTCCAGATATTAGTATTACTATTAGTAATATATATGAAGATGTATTAATATCAGTAATATATAGATATATTCCTCCTAATTCTTTAGAAAAAATGTGGAATATTGATGGATTAATTAATCATTTACGAAATGACTTCGATCTTGAATTACCTATTTATCAATTAATAAAAGAAAAAAATAGCTGTTTTTTAGATACAAAAAAAGTATGCTGGTTAATTATTAATTATTTAAAAAAAATATATGAAGACAAGATCAAAATATTAGATGTTGAATTACTTCATAAATTTGAAAAAAATATATTTTTACAAATATTAGATTATTTATGGAAAGAGCATTTAGTTGCTCTGGAATATTTACGCCAAGGCATTCATCTTAGATGTTATGCTCAAAAAGATCCAAAACAAGAATATAAACGTGAATCATTTATCATGTTTTCTAGAATGTTAGAAAATATGAAATATGAAGTAGTTAAAGTTATTTCTAAAATAGAATTATTTTTTAGCGGCGAAATGTCAATTGGTTATAACAAACATGAACTTAAAAATGAAAAATTATTAGTCAATACTACTTTTTTACCAAAAGTAGGTAATCGTCACTAATGATTGAATAAGAAATATAAGCAAAAACAGAGTTATGATCAAAAAAATAAATTGAGTCTTAACACAATTTTTTTTATAAACATAAAAATGTTATTTTTTTTCATTATATAAATAAATATGTTTTTCTTCTGTAATCCATTCTCCTAAATCAATTAACTTACACCGATAGCTACAAAATGGCCTGAATTTATTTGCTTTATTCCAAATTAATTTTTGAAAACAAATAGGACATTTTATTTGATACATATTAGTTCAATTCCTTATTAAATTAAATAAGTAAATTATTTATAATAAATAATTTACTTAAAAGTAATATATAAATTTAAAATTAAAGAATAGTTCCAGGTACAAAAAATTTTTTACGAGAATTAAAAAAATCACTTATTTTCATTACTATTTTACCAGCTGGTTGTATTTTTTGTATATTCAAAAAATCTTGGGCTGTAGCAATTATAAGGCCATTTTTATTAAATTGAACAATTTCTCCTGGATGATAATTATAATGAGAATAATTTTGTATAATTGATGCTTGCCATACTTTTATGCGAATACCACCTAACATAAAATAACTTATAGGCCAGGGATTAAAAGCCCGTATATAACGATCAATCTGTAAAGATGATTGATTCCAATTAATCAGAGCTTCTTTTTTACTTATTTTATTTGCATAGGTAGCAAATAATTCTTGTTGTGGTTTTGGTTTTAATGTTCCATTAAGTAAATAATTTAACGTTATTAACATACTCCTTGTACCAATATTAGATAATTTATCAAAAAGTGTTGCACTTGTATCGGTTGCTTTAATTGGACATTCAATTTGATGTAAAATATCTCCTGTATCAATACTTGATTTCATTTGGATAATAGTAATCCCGGTTTTTTGATCTCCGGCTATTATTGCACGTTGTATAGGTGCTGGTCCCCTCCATCTTGGTAGCAAAGAACCATGTATATTAATACATCCAAATTTAGGGGCTTTTAAAATAAATTCAGGAAAAATCTTCCCATAGGCAACAACCACCATAATATCAGCTTTTAATTTTATAATTTCTTTATAGTATTCTTTCTTAAATAAAGAATCAGGTTGTAATAATAAAATATTATGTTTGATAGCTAATTGTTTCACTGGACTATAAATAAATTTATTGCCGTGGAAACTATTATTTGGAGAATCTGGGGCCGTCAAGACAGCACTAATTTTAAAATTGTTTTTTAATAATGTATTAAGATGATAAGCTGCAAAATTGGGAGTACCTGCAAAAATAATTTTTAATACATTTTCTTTATATTTATTGTTAATAAACATTTGATCAAAAATTTTTACTAAGAGCTTGTTTTTCAAATTTATTTAAAATACTTTGACGCTTTAAAGGTGATAAATAGTCAATAAACAATTTACCTTCTAAATGGTCAATTTCATGTTGAATACAAATAGAGATTAAATTATCTGCTACCATGATAAAAAAATTACCTTGCAGATCTAAAGCTTTGATTTTTATTTTCTCAGCTCTTGAGATAAAATGCTTTTGTGTTGGAATAGATAAACATCCTTCTTCTATGCTAGAAGAACCACTTTGCTCTAAAATCTCTGGATTAATTAAAACAATTTTTTCATTCTGTTTTTCAGATATATCAATCACAATAATACGTTTGTGAATATCTATTTGAGTTGCAGCTAACCCTATACCATTTGCATCATACATGGTATCAAACATATCATTAACTATCTTAATAATATCATTACTTATTATTGTAACAGGTTTGGCAATAATTCTAAGTCTTTTATCCGGATAAAATAATATTTTTTTTATAGTCATATAATACCTTTATTTAAATAAATATGTTATAAAATTAAGTATAAACTTATTGTGTAATGATTTACAATATTGTTTTTTTAAAACATATAAAAATAATATAAATTCAAAAAATATTTAATTTTTAATCATAGTATATCCAACAGAATATAATTTCTACTGTAATTCGAATAGTAAAAAAAAAATTTATAACATTTTGCTCATTTACAAAATTTTCAAAAAAAAAAGGATTAATAATTATTAATTAATAAAACATTATATTGATGAGGAACAATTATCTTATAAACTATGTTATATAATGATATTATCTGAAATATTTAATTAGACATATTACCAGTACCTAATAACATTCCATATTGGTTAATAGGTTATTTAAAATTTTTAGCTGTACGTATTTTGTTTATCAAAAATCAGTTTAAGAATTAGGCAATGACTTTTTAAAAACACTATTTTCAACTAGTGCCAATATTATGTATCTAATCATCGACCATGTCATTTAGTAACTGGAAAAAAATATTTTGTTATCAATTATTGATATATACTGGTAATATTATAGGTTTATAGAAAAATCCTACAGAGATAATAGATATACTTACTAATAAAATTATTCATAGTTGGTAATAAAATGATTAATTATGCTCTTTTTGGTAATCCAGTAAAACATAGTAAATCACCGCGTATTCATGAATTATTCGCCGAACAAATGAAAATTCATAATCATAATTATGGAATCTATTCTCCTTCTTTAAATAAATTTCCCCAAACATTACATACTTTTTTTGCGAAAGGAGCCAAAGGTGCTAATATAACTACACCATTTAAACAAAAAGCTTTTTTATTATCTGATAAACTCACAAAACGTGCTTTATTAGCTGGGTCTGTTAATACTTTTAAAAAAATAGAAAATAATCTATTATTAGGAGATAATACAGATGGCATTGGGTTGCTAACAGATCTTCAAAGAATTAGGATTATTAATAGTACAGATAAAATTTTGATTATTGGTTCTGGAGGGGCAGCACATGGAATAATTGAACCATTATTATCTTATGGTTGTTCTATAATTATTACTAATCGTAATATTTGTCGCGCAGAAAAATTAGTTCATAGATTTCGTAATTATGGTTCTATTTCAGCTGTAGATGTAAAAATACTAGAAAAACATAAATTTGATTTAATCTTAAATGCTACTTCTTGTGGAATAGAAGGCAAAATTCCTTTATTGCCTAATAAAATAATTAACCGTTATACACGCTGTTATGATCTTTTTTACGATTCAAAAATCACCCCATTTTTAGAATGGTGTAAAAAACTAGGAGCTGAACAGTATGCAGATGGTATAGGAATGTTAGTAGGACAAGCAGCATATTCATTTTTTTTATGGCATGGATTATTACCGAATATAACACCAGTTATTGAACTAATAAAATATGAAATGAGAAAAAATATTTAGTATTTACGATTGACTTTTTTTATGAAAGCACTAATCTAGGGGCGTAGTTCAATTGGTAGAGCATCGGTCTCCAAAACCGGGAGTTAGGGGTTCAAGTCCCTTCGCCCCTGCCATTAATAATAATTAAAATATAATATTATTTGTTAATTCAATTAATTTATTGATATTAGTATGAAAATCATTATTTTGTAACCAAATAGCATATAAAGAACAATTAATAACAGGAGTATTTGTAATCGCCATTAAATCGTAATAAATTAGCTCCCATTTTTCTGGTAAAAATGCGCAAGTATTAATTGTATGTAATAAATAACGTGTTAAATGTGCAGAAGAAGTATTTAATATTGGAGACATTTTATTTTTTGTTAGATAATCTTCATATCGATAAAAATCAGTACCCCATTCTAATTGAATATAATTGGATTTATTATTAATACTTTTATTTTTGTATGATTTAAATAATTTAAGAGAGATATTACCAATCTGTTTACTAATAAAGTTTCCTACTTTAGGGATTTCAGTACTAATTAAGATATCTAATTGATGTTCGTATAATTGTTTCATAAGTAAAGTTCGTTGTGCAATTTGAATATCGAGGTATATATCTGGCTGAACATGATAAATAGATTTAATCCAAGGAGTAAGATATGCTTCCCATAAAGAAGCACTTGAGCCAATTGATAAATTGGGATGAATATTATTAGCAGCATATACTACCTCTTTTTTTGTTAAATTCCATGTACTAATTAAATTAGTAGCATAAGGTAATAAACGTTTCCCTGCTGGGGTTAAATCAATATTATTACGATGGCGAATAAAAAGGTTAACGCCTAATTTATTTTCCAATTGCTTAATACGAAAACTAACAGCAGACTGAGTCAAATATAGTAATTCTGCTGCTCGACTAAAATGTCTAGTCCTACTAACTTCTAAAAAAGTTTTTAATAATTCTATATTCATCAATATTCTCCAATATTTTTAGCAATATGATTGATATTAATTTTCCTATTTTTACAATTATTTAATCCTATCTAAGAAAAGACGTATAGTCTAACTAACATTAGGAATATATAAAAAATGTCTATAGAGTCTTTTTACTACTAATATTTTTTTTGATAAAAAACATTATCATCGTGATTATTCACGTTATGGCGATTTTAATATCAAAAAAGCTCATTCATTAAGAGAACATGGGTATGCTTTTTATGAGTTAATTTTACAAATACGCAAATCTATCTATTACAGATAAAATGTATAATAGATATTTCCACAGATGTAAAACTGTGATTTATGTAGCACGTGTATGGATGAAAAATATTAAATGTATTATTACTAATCTAAAGCAGATTTTATATCTTATCTAGTGCGTAACTATATAGAGAGAATAAAAAAAAAATAATTCTTGTTTCTTTAACTTAAGAGAATGAAATAATATTAGTGAATATTAAATTTTTATTTAATTGATATTTATTATTAATAAATGGAAAAATTCCTCGTATTACTGCACTAATAATATATTTTTGATTTGTTTAAAATAAAAAAAGATATACTCGTTATTTTTTAAACAGTATTATATACTTAAATATTATCATCTAATATGATGACAAATATGCAAATCATATATTTGATTATTTCAATTAAGTATATTCTATAAATACTCAAAATATTTAATTTGTAATAATTATTATATATAATTTTGGAGGCCATAATGAAAAATAAAATTATTCATTTGACTGATGATAATTTTGATGAAAAAGTATTGATATCACCCATAGTGACCCTTGTTGATTTTTGGGCGCCGTGGTGTGGACCTTGTAAAGGTATTGCCCCTATCCTTAATGAAATTGCTGATGAATATTATGGTAAGCTTACTATAGCAAAATTAAATGTAGATGAAAATCCAAAAATTACTGAAAAATATGCAATACGCGGTATTCCCACTTTATTAATCTTTAGAAATGGGCAAATAATAGCTACAAAAGTAGGTACTGTATCTAAAAAAGAAATAAAAAATTTATTTGAGCCTTTCTTAATAGAGTCAATTTAAATACGAAAGTAAATTATTACTTGATAATAAAAATCATTGATTAAATGAATCAATTTTATAAATTGTATATAATTTTATTTATAGACATACATTTAGTAATTTGCACTTAATATTCAATCAATATCTTGGATTATATGTATATGTATTTTTATTGCTTGAATAAATATATTTATCTATATAAACTGCAAAAAATTATATAAAGCATAAATGAATTATATTTCAATAATAAATTAGTTGATTTATTGAAATTAATCTTAGTAAAAGAACCTACCATTATGAATCTTACTATATTAAAAAAAACCCCAGTTTCTGAATTAATTACTATTGGTGATAGTATGGGGATAGAAAATTTGGCACGTACACGTAAACAAGATATTATTTTTTCTATTTTAAAACAACATGCAAAAATTGGAGAAGATATTTTTGGCAATGGAGTACTAGAAATATTACAAGATGGTTTTGGTTTTTTACGATCAGCCGACAGTTATTATCTTGCTGGTCCAGATGATATTTATGTTTCTCCTAGTCAGATTAGACGATTTAATCTCAGAACTGGTGATACTATTGCAGGTAAAATTAGACCGCCAAAAGATGGAGAACGTTATTTTGCCTTGTTGAAGATAACCGAAGTAAATTTTGATAAACCAGAAAATGCTAGAAGTAAAATATTATTTGAAAATTTAACTCCCTTACATGCTAATGTAAGATTACGTATGGAACGTGGGAATGGTTCGACAGAAGACTTAACTGGTCGTGTTTTAGATCTAGCATCTCCAATTGGCCGAGGACAACGAGGATTAATTGTAGCACCACCAAAAGCAGGAAAAACCATGCTATTACAAAATATAGCACAAAGTATAGCTTTTAATTATCCTGATTGTGTTTTAATGGTATTATTGATAGATGAACGACCGGAAGAAGTAACAGAAATGACCCGACTTGTTAAAGGAGATGTAATGGCATCTACTTTTGATGAACCTGCAAGCCGTCATATTCAGGTTTCTGAAATGGTAATTGAAAAAGCTAAGCGTTTAGTAGAACATAAAAAAGATGTAATAATTTTATTAGATTCAATTACTCGTTTAGCCCGAGCATATAATGCAGTAGTCCCTGCATCTGGTAAAGTATTAACAGGAGGAGTGGATGCTAATGCATTACATCGTCCTAAAAGATTTTTTGGGGCAGCACGAAATGTAGAAGAAGGGGGAAGTTTAACTATTATTGCTACTGCCTTAATTGATACTGGATCAAAAATGGATGAAGTTATTTATGAAGAATTCAAAGGAACAGGTAATATGGAGTTACATCTTGCACGTAAAATAGCGGAAAAACGGGTTTTTCCTGCTATAGACTATAATCGTTCTGGTACACGTAAAGAAGAACTTCTTACTTCACAAGAAGAACTTCAAAAAATCTGGATTTTAAGAAAAATTCTCCATCCAATGGGAGAAACCGAAGCAATGGAATTTCTTATAAATAAATTAGCTATGACCAAAACTAATAATGAATTTTTCAATATGATGAAACGGTCTTAATATTATGTAATAATAGATATTTTAAATTTATTGATAATTGAAAATAAAAAGATAATTTTTTTCTTATACCAGCAAGATATTGAGCTGATGTATTATTCATACAGTGCCAAGCACCCGTAGCTCAGTTGGATAGAGCGCTGCCCTCCGAAGGCAGAGGTTTCAGGTTCAAATCCTGTCGGGTGCGTAACAATTAATTATATAGTTATAATTAGTTAGCAATTTGTTGGTGGCTATAGCTCAGTTGGTAGAGCCCTGGATTGTGGTTCCAGTTGTCGTGGGTTCAAATCCCATTAGCCACCCCACCAAATAATAAATAATGCGAAGATGGCGAAATTAAGGTATACGCGCTAGCTTCAGATGCTAGTATCATTAAAGGATGTGAGGGTTCAAATCCCTCTCTTCGCACCCCACCACATAGTATTTATCGGCGAGTAGCGCAGTTTGGTAGCGCAACTGGTTTGGGACCAGTGGGTCAGAGGTTCAAATCCTCTCTCGCCGACCAATTAAATAATCACTTTAATTATTTGTTTAAAAATAGATAAAATTTTTTTTACTTTAGTAATACTCAGTAAGTGACTAACTAAATCTGTTTTTAGACAGTGGCATTTTCGTAAAAAAAAACTATAGTTTTAAATGATATTAATAAAATAATAAAAGAGGTAAATTTATGTTTCCTAATAGAAATAAAAAAAATAGCAATAATCCTATTTTGGCACAAGAAATTATTAAAAAACGATCTGGATTATTGTGGCTCATACCTTTATTAGTATTATTTTTAATTTTTTTATATTGGTATTTTCATCATTCAGAATCATCTATAATAAAAAGAACAAATAGTTCTACACATATCATTCAACAAAGATGGGCAAAACAAGAAGAAAATGTTACTTTACCAGATGGTGTAACTATAACTTTACCAAATAATAGTTTGGAATTTAATTTACTTAAATTTATTCAAAATACTTATCAAAATCCCAGACATTTTATATGGTTTGATTCTGATCAAATAATATTTGATAGTGGTGAAGATAAGATAAAAATAGAAGCACAAAATCAAATAAAAAATATTGCTGCTATATTAAAAGCATATCCTAATGTAAAAATAAAAATTGGTGGCTATACTGATAGTATAGGAAATACTGATCAAAATTTGGATTTATCACTAGCACGTGCTGAAAAGATAAAAAAAATGTTAATCAATTTAAATGTTCCAGCTGAACGATTAATTGTAGAAGGTTATGGTGAAAATCATCCAATAGCATCTAATGATAGTCCTAATGGTCGTGCAAAAAACCGTAGAGTTGCTATTCTTGTAATAAACAAGTAAGTAAAAGTTATTTCTTAACTAATATTAAGAGGATTTAATAATGAGCTATGAGAAAATTGTTACATTATTTGATAATGCTGAACATGCTCAAATTGCTAAAAAAAATCTTTTAAAAGCAGGGTTCTCAGATTGTGACATAAGTTTAATTGATCATAATCAACTTAAAGCTGCAAATGTTAGTCATCACTATGATAATATTTGGAGAAGATTATTCGGCAATAATTTAACAAAAGAAGAAGCAAAAATTTATACTCAAGCAATACATACTGGGGGGGTAATTTTAACTATACGTACTACAGGAGATGATACTCCTAAAGCAATGGGTATTCTTAATTCTCATCAAATTGTTGACATACCTACTATATGTCATCAAGATAATAAAAATACTTATTCTTCTAAATGTAAAACAGATATGAAATCTAGAAAATATTCAGGTAATGAAAGTAATGAGGAAATTTTAGAATTAGCCGAAGAACAATTAGAAGTAGGTAAAAAATTAGTCAAAGAAGGATCAACAAAAGTACGTCGTTTTATAACAGAAAAAGATGTGGAATTAAATATTCCACTACATGAGGAACATACAGCTATTTTTAGACGTTGTGTTAATAAAGATAATCCTGCAGCAATGGATGCAATTGATTGGTCCGATACAGTAGTAGAAATGACCGATAGTTATGAAAAACCTGTAATTAATAAAACGGCACATGTAGTAGAAGAAGTAATTGTACGTAAAACAGGTAAAGATCATATTGAAAAAATTCATGAGAAATTACGTAAGCAAGAAGTAGAAGTTGAACATAAAGATGTTGACGAAGATAAAGATAACTAATCTAGTTTTTAAAATTTTACCCAATACAGACAAGGAATGTCTGTATTGATATAATCAATAGTTTTTTTTTGGAAATATGAATGTTAATAAATTTTTCTAAAATACATGTATTAGGTAACAATTTTATGATCATAGATCCTATGACACAAAAATTATCTTTATCACCAGAAGTAATTTAAAAATTAGCCAATCGTTATTATATTGGGGTGGTTTTTAATCAATTATTAATAGTTGAACCACCGTATTTCCCTGAAATCGATTTTTACTATCGTATATTTAATGCTGATGGAAGAGAAGTAGAGTAATGTTGAAATGGAGCTTGTTGTATTGCAAGATTTGTTAAATTTAAAGGATTAAGCAATAAAAATATTATTAATGTTAGTACCAAAAATATGATAAATAAGAAAAAAATATCTGTTCAAATGAATGAACCAATTTTTTAGATAAAACAAATTCCTTTTTTTACTCAAAAGGAACAAAATTTGTATACAATTAATTAGCCACGATAAAAAAATATAAAAAATCGAATAGTCTCGATTGGTAATCCACATTGTGTTATTCAATTAGATAAGATTAAACTTGTACAAGTGAAAAAAATTGGATTTTTATTACAAAATAAAAGGGAATTATTTCCAGATCAGAGGAATATTGAATTCATGGAAATTATTAATCCAAAACATATTTATTTAAGAGTTTTTGATAGAGGAGTAGGAGAAACACAATCTTGTGGTAATGGTGCATGTACTGCATTAGCAGTAGTAGGAATAAAACAATCTTTATTGTCTAATAATGTAAAAATTGATTTCCCAGCCAGGTGGGGAAATTATATATCTCTTGGTGAATTGGTCCTGGGTCTAAAATAGTAATGATTAGACGAGCCACTCATGTTTATGATCGTTTATTACATGAAATAAATGAACAATTATAAGTAATGTTTATTTTATAGACATATAAATTTTTATTTTACCTTAAAAATAAGTAAGGTATAGATTTTGTATCTAGACAAATATTTAATATGAAAGTTCTTTCATCTTTCTATAAATTTGTCATGAAACAATAAATATATAACAAAATTATCTATATATCATTAAAGAATGTGATTTATAATCCTGGATTTAGGAAATATTAAAAACTTTATTATATCAATAATAAACATATTATTTAAAATAAATAGTTTGTGCCTCTCTAGATATAAGAGATAAAATGCAGATAATAATCTGTAAAATAATCATTTTTTAACAAATTATCCATTTCATCAAGTAAAAGTAATAGTGTTATAATAACATGATGGATGACACTTAATTTCAAAATATAAAATTCGAGAGTATAAATTGAATAATAACTACCTTTTACTTATATTGTTTATCTAAAAATATCATGAATTTTAGAAAAGTTCTGGTGGGATCTTTTCCTCAAAAATTATTATATAGATAAATCATCTATTTAAAGATAGTTTTATGTTAAAAACTAATATTTAATTATTTCAGAAATTTAGATATCATCTAAAATGATATTCATTGTCGTTATTGCTTATAAATTAGGGTTAATCCAAAATGGATGTAAGCAATTTATATATGTTTGATCAAAATATGAATTTTATTTATTTTTATTTTAACTAGTATTAATTTTTTAGGATTTTGATTATGCTGAGTGCATATAAATTAATTGATAATCGTTTAACAAGATTTGAATTATATGAATGTAATAATTTATCAGACTCAATTTGGGTTGATTTAATCGAACCTGAATTAGGAGAAAGAGAACAAGTACGTAAAATATTAGGACAAAGTTTAGCTACTCGTCCTGAATTAGAAGATATAGAAGCGTCAGCACGTTTTTTTGAAGATGAAGATGGATTACATATTCATTCTTTATTTTTTTATGAAGATATTGTAGATCATGTAGGAAATGTTACTGTAGCTTTTACTATTCGTGATGGTAGATTATATACTTTACGTGAACGAGAGTTACCGGCTTTTAAAAGTTACCGTATGCGTGCACGTAGTCAAATATTGTTAGATGGTAATGTATTTGAAATAGTATTAGATTTATTTGAAACTAAAATAGAACAATTAGCTGATGAAATTGAAACAATTTACAGTGATTTAGAAAATTTGAGTAGGGTTATTATGGAAGGGCATAAATATGATGAGTGTGATGAAGCATTATCTATGTTAGCAGGATTAGAAGATATTGTTTGGAAAGTTCGTTTATGTTTAATGGATACACAACGAGCTTTAAATTTTCTTGTTCGTAAGGATAGATTGCCTATTAAACAATTAGAACAAGCACGTGAAATATTACGTGATATTGAATCATTATTATCACATAATGAATCACTTTTACAAAAAGTAAATTTTTTACTACAAGCTGCAATGGGATTTATTAATATTGAACAAAATAGAATAATAAAAATATTTTCTGTTGTTTCTGTTATTTTTCTACCACCTACACTGGTAGCATCAAGTTATGGTATGAATTTTGATTTCATGCCAGAATTAAAATTCCATTTTGGATATCCTGCAGCAATTATCCTCATGATATTAACTGGAATAGCTCCATATGCATATTTTAAATATAGAAAATGGCTCTAATTTTAATTAATATTAAATTAATTAAAATAAATTAATTTAATATAAATCTATATATTACTTGTAATAATTTTTGGCTGATAATAATCATTAGTCTTTTTAAAAAAAGATCTAGTATAATCTCTTAACCATTTATGAGCAGGTGAATTATCATTTCTAGGATGCCATGCTTGAATAATATTTACATTAGGAAGAAGATTAATATCTGGTTCAAAAGTTGCTACTTCAATTTTCATTCTATCTAAAATACTTAGAAAAAAAATAGGAACGACAGCTAACAAATCAGTATGTGTAATCGTTTCAATAATAGATAAATAACTTGGACTAATACTAATAACTTTACGTTGATATCCATTAGCAATAAACATTTGATCAAAATCAGTATTTAATTTATCTTTAGTACTAATAAAATTATAATTAATCAAATTTTCAATTGTTTTTTGTTGATTAAGTACCATATGATTTTTATTCGCGATAATTAAAGATTTTTCTCGATATACGGTCCTAATTTTTATTTCTGGACTTAAATCTCGTAATTCTCCGATATATAAATCTATATTATCTTTACGTAAAAAATCGTTAGCAATATTATCATACTTAAATTCAAGTAATATATTAGGTTCATTTTCTTTAATATTTTTCATAAAATGGTAATTTAAAATTGAAATAATTATATCATTTGATGCTATAGTAAATAAAAGCGATTTTTCACCTATTTTAAATACTACATTTTGATTTAATACGCTTTGTATTTTATTAAGAAGATTTTTTATCTGGGGTTTAAGTTGTAAAGCTAAAGGAGTTAACATTAATTTTGATCCGGAACGTACTAATATTTGATCGTGGAAGGTATCTCTAATTTTATTTAATGATTTACTTATTGCTGGGGGTGTAACATTAAGGTTTTTTGCTGTTTTACTAACACTGCCTTCTTCTAATAACATGTCTAATACGATTAATAAATTTAAGTCTGTACGGTGCACAATTATCCCTTACCACATAATTAATCATCAAATTATTTTTATCAGCTTCTTTAATTAAAAAGAATAAAGTATGCCTATAAAAGATAAGATGCTTTTTAGTAAAGATAAAGTTAACATCCTTTTGGCTATATTGTTCAATTTAAATGAGTTATTTAATTTTTAAAAAATACTTCTGTTTGTTATACAAATATATTATTTATATATCTAATAATAACGATTCTAAAGCAATTTGAATCATTTCATTAAAACTATTTTGTCTCTCTTCTGCAGTAGAAGAAATATATTTTTTTTTACAGTGAAGATTTAATTTATCAGAAACTGTGCAAATAGTTAATGCTTTAGCATTAAATTCAGCTGCTATTGCATAAAGGCCCGCTGCTTCCATTTCTATACCTAGAATATTATATTTTTCCAAAATATTAAATAGATTTATGTTTGGAGTATAAAATAGATCAGTAGTAAAAAGATTTCCTACATATACAATTAATCCTAATTGTTTTGCAGCTTTTACTGCATTACATACAAGTTGAAAATCAGCAATAGCAGAAAAATCATGTCCATTAAAACGGATACGATTAATATTCGAATCTGTACATGCTCCCATACCAATAATAATATCTCGCACATTTATGTTTGGTTGAACTGTACCACAAGTACCTACTCTAATAATTTTTTTCACTTCATATTCAGTAATCAGTTCTTTAGCATAAATTGAACATGATGGGATACCTATTCCATGTGACATTATGGATATAGGGTATTTTTTATAAAAACCAGTATAACCTAACATACCACGTATGTTATTTACAAGTCGATAATTATCTAAAAATATTTCCGCGATGTGTTTTGCTCTTAATGGATCTCCCGGCATAAGAACAATTTTTGCAAAATCACCTTTTTTTGCACTAATATGTGGTGTTATCATTATAATATTCCTATTATACAGTTTATGTGTTTATAACATATTTGTTCCATACTTCATGGAAGTTAATTGAAAATAATGGGTAATTGTTTGACTAATATCAGCTAATGTATTACGTGCGCCTAAATAACGAGGAAAGATATTATTTCCATAAATTAATATAGGAACATTTTCGCGTGTATGATTACTCCCATACCAAGTTGGATCACAGCCATGATCAGCAGTAATAATAAGCATATCGTTTTCTTTAACTAAAGATAATAATTTTGGTAAATTTATGTCAAAAATTTCTAATCCATTAGCATAACCAGCTACATCACGTCGATGCCCCCACTTTGAATCAAAATCCACGAAGTTAGTAAAAACTAAAGTATTAGTATTTGCTATTTTCATTTCTTTAATAGTAGCTTTAAATAAATTTTCTAATCCTACAGCTTTTACATTTTTACTAATGCCTGATTGAGCATATATATTACCAATTTTACCAATAGAAATAACTGTACCTTTTTTTTCATATATAAGTTTATTAAGCATAGTGCTAGATGGAGGTTTTAATACTAAATCATACCGATTATCTGTTCGAGTAAATTCACCTAATTTACTTCCTATAAATGGCCGAGCAATAACCCTACAAATTTTATATCCTTCTTTATTAAGTATTTTACGAATGATTTTACATAATTGGTATAACCTAGTTAATCCAAATATTTCTTCATGACAGGCAATTTGAAAAACTGAATCGGTAGAAGTATAAAAAATAGGTTTTAATGTTTTTATATGTTCTTCACCAAATTCATTAATAATCATTGTGCCAGAAGCATGGCAATTACCAAGATATCCTGTTAATTTGCCGCTTTCAATTATTTTTTTAATAAGAAGAGAAGGAAAAGTATTTTTTTTTTCTAAAAAATAATCCCAATCAAAAAGTGTTGGTACTCCAGCAATTTCCCAATGACCTGTAACCGTATCTTTGCCTGAAGAAATAGGGCTTGCATATGCATATGCTCCTATTAAATTATTGTTTTCTTTTATACCTAGAGGATATTTTCCAGTAGATTGCGCTGCTGATTGTCCTAATCCTAAAGTTATTAAATGAGGAATTTTTAATGGACCTTGGCGTATAGTGCTATTAGCTTTATTTTTAAAACAGAATTCAGCAATATGTCCTAGTGTATTAGCGCCTTCATCTCCAAATTTTCTTGCATCTTCAGTTGATCCAATCCCTAAGGAATCTAATACTAGTAAAAATACTCTTTTTTTCATATACAGATATACCTCTATATTATTTTTATAGAATAAATTCTATTTAAATTTTTGTCTTAAAATTTTTATTTTTATAAATATAAAAATTACTAATTTATATAAAATAAAAAAATATATTTTTTAATATATAAATATATAATAATATTAATTTTAATACTTATGAAGTAGACTAAAATAGTCTATTAATATTTAAATAAAAATGATGATGCTTTGTTTAGCGGTGATAAATACAATTATATGTAATATATAAGAATATAATTCTGTTCAAATTAAAGAATTGGTATTATTTGATATATATTTAATATATATATTGTTATATAATAAGATGCCTTTATTCAATATCATTATACAAATAAATCATTTTTCATTGAAAAACATAAAAAAAGGTCATATGTTCATGACAACAATAGTAAGTGTTCGCCGTAATGATCAAGTAGTAATTGGTGGAGATGGTCAAGTTACTCTTGGTCATACTATAATGAAAAGAAACGTAAAAAAAGTTCGCCGTCTTTATAATGATCAAGTTATTGCTGGCTTTGCAGGAGGTACTGCAGATGCATTTACCTTATTTGAACTTTTTGAACGTAAATTAGGAATGTATCAAGGGCATCTGATAAAATCAGCAGTTGAATTAGCAAAAGATTGGCGTACTGATCGTATCCTGCGTAGATTGGAAGCTTTATTAGCTGTCGCTGATCAAACGGCTTCATTAATTATTACAGGTAATGGTGATATAATTCAACCTGAAAAAGATCTTATTGCAATTGGTTCAGGAGGCAATTATGCACAAGCAGCAGCTATGGCGTTGTTAGAAACAACAACACTCAATGCTCGTAAAATTACAGAAATGGCATTAACTATTGCAGGTAATATATGTATTTACACCAACCAAATTTTTACTTTTGAAGAATTAACTATCTCTAAAGCGTAAGGATTTTTATTATGTCTGAAATGACTCCCCGCGAAATTGTCAGTGAATTAGATAAATATATTATTGGCCAAAATAAGGCTAAACGTGCTGTTGCTATAGCATTACGAAATCGTTGGCGTCGTATGCAATTAAATGAAGAATTACGCCAAGAAGTTACTCCAAAAAATATTCTTATGATAGGTCCTACTGGAGTAGGTAAAACTGAAATTGCCCGGCGGTTAGCTAGATTAGCTGATGCACCTTTTATTAAGGTTGAAGCAACCAAATTTACTGAAGTAGGCTATGTAGGTAAGGAAGTAGATTCTATTATCCGTGATTTGACAGACTCGGCTATTAAAATAGTACGTATTCGTGCTATGGATAAAAATAGATATCGGGCAGAAAAAATGGCTGAGGAACGTATTTTAGATGTATTAATAAATTCCTCAAAAAAGAGTTTAAATGAAAAAAATATACCCCAATGTTCGACTCTTCGTCAGTCATTACGTAAAAAATTACGTGAAGGACTATTAGATGATAAAGAAATAGAAATTAATCTAACAAGTTCTCCGATGGGGGTAGAAATAATGGCGCCACCTGGTATGGAAGAAATGACTAATCAATTACAAACTATGTTTCAAAATTTAAGTGGCCAAAAACAAAAACAACATAAGCTAAAAATAATAGATGCTATGAGACTTTTAATAGAAGAAGAATCTGCTAAATTTATTAATCCTGAAGAATTAAAACAGGAAGCTATTGAAGCCGTAGAACAACATGGAATTGTATTTATTGATGAAATAGATAAAATTTGTAAACGTGGAGAATCTTCTGGACCAGATATATCTCGCGAAGGTGTGCAACGCGATTTATTACCTTTAGTTGAAGGATGTAATGTTTCTACTAAACATGGAATTGTGAAAACTGATCATATTCTCTTTATAGCTTCAGGTGCTTTTCAAGTATCTAGTCCATCAGATTTAATTCCAGAACTACAAGGACGTTTGCCTATTCGAGTAGAATTACAAGCATTAACTACTAATGATTTTGAACGAATTTTAACTGAACCGAGTGCATCTATTACTATACAATATAAATCTTTAATGGCTACAGAAGGAGTAACTATTGATTTTACTAATGAAGGAATTCGGCGAATTGCAGAAGCTGCTTGGCAAGTAAATGAAACTACTGAAAATATAGGTGCTCGTCGTTTGTATACTGTATTAGAACGTTTAATGGAAGAAATATCATATGATGCTAGTGATCGATGGGGGGAATCAATTATTATTGATGAAAAATATGTTTCTAATCATTTAGATAAATTAGTTGCAGATGAAGATTTAAGTAGATTTATTTTATAAATTTTAAAATTTAGAGTATATGAAATTACTGTTCACTAATTGGGAGATTAGCATTTAATGTTTAATAAATTAATTATTAAAAATTTTAATGCTAAAAATGAGAGCTTACTCAATTCAATAATAAATTATTATTTATAACAAAATATTATATATTTATGATTTTTGTTTAATTTTCATATGTTTTAACTTTATAGTTAAATATAAAAGTACTGTCTATCTATATCGCTATTTATCTAGCCATACAAATAATGTTTCTATTATTTATATAAATAAATAACGGTAACTATCAAGGATAGTTAGTAGCTCCTACTATTATTAATTATTGAGTTACCTGATTCTTTAATAAGTTAACGTTTTTCATATCAGGAACCATCTATGTCTATAGACAAAAAAAAATATATTGTTGCTCTTGATCAGGGCACTACAAGTTCCCGTACTATTATTTTAGATCATAATGTTAATATTGTTTCTATTTCTCAACGTGAATTCAAACAAATATATCCAAAAGCTGGATGGGTAGAACATGATCCATTAGATATATGGTCTTCACAATGTTCTTCTTTAGTAGAAGCGTTAGCTTATGCAGATATTCAATCTAACCAAATAGCAGGTATAGGCATTACTAATCAAAGAGAAACAACAATTATTTGGGATAAAATAACTGGAAAACCTGTCTATAATGCAATTGTATGGCAATGTTCTCGTACTGCTGATATATGTGAACAACTAAAAAAAGATGGGTTAGAAACTTATATTCATAAAACAACTGGGCTTGTTATAAATCCTTATTTTTCAGCGACAAAAATAAAATGGATTTTTGATAATATAGCAGGAGTTCGGGAAAAAGCAAATCGTGGAGAATTATTATTTGGTACCATTGATACATGGTTAGTATGGAAAATGACACAAGGAGTATTACATATAACAGATTATACTAATGCTTCACGTACGATGTTATTCAACATACATACTCTGAAATGGGATCAAAAATTATTAGATATATTTGATATTCCAAGAAATATATTACCAGATGTGCGTCCTTCTTCAGAAATCTATACTCAAACTAATATATATTGTGGTGGAGGAATACATGGAACTAATATTTCTATTGCGGGGATAGCAGGAGATCAACAGGCAGCTCTTTATGGTCAACTTTGTGTTCATTTTGGCATGACTAAGAATACTTATGGAACTGGATGTTTTATGTTAATGAATACAGATACCACTATCATTACTTCTACACATGGATTATTGACTACCGTTGCTTGTGGTCCCCGAGGAGAAGTAAATTATGCATTAGAGGGAACTGTTTTCATTGGAGGGGGATCTATTCAGTGGTTACGGGATGAAATGAAAATGATAAATAGTGCAGAAGATTCTGAATATTTTGCTAAAAAAGTAAAAGATAGTAATGGAATATATGTTGTTCCTGCATTTACTGGTTTGGGAGCTCCTTATTGGGATCCTTATGCTCGAGGGGCTATCTTTGGCCTTACACGAGGAGCTAATGCTAGTCATCTCATTCGCGCCACATTAGAATCAATTGCTTATCAAACTCGTGATGTTATTGAAGCTATGCAGGCTGATACAAATACTTCTATAAATTTACTTCGAGTAGATGGAGGGGCGGTTACAAATAATTTTCTTATGCAATTCCAAGCTGATATTCTTGGAATACATGTAGAACGACCAAAATTACGGGAGGTGACTGCATTAGGAGCTGCTTTTTTAGCAGGTTTAGCAGTAGGTTTTTGGTTAAGTTTAGAAGAAATACATGATAAAATAATTATTGAACGTTATTTTCTTCCCAAGACAAATGTTTTAGAAAGAAATAAATATTATGCTAAATGGAAACAAGCAGTTTCTTTAACTAAAGGATGGAAAAAAAATCGATATAAATAATTTTTTTTGTTAGATATATTTAAAAATTAAATAAATAATTTATAAGGGAGTATTTATATGACTACATGGGTTTCAGCAAAATTAACTCATATAAAACATTGGACGGAAAAATTATTTTCAATTAATGTTGAAGCACCAATAGATAAATTTATTGCTGGGCAATTTACAAAAATTGCTATCAAAGATAAAAATGGAAATAGATTAATACAACGTGCTTATTCCTATGTAAATGCGCCACATGATAATAATTTAGAGTTTTATTTAGTTCTTGTAAAAGACGGTATTCTTAGCCCATACTTGCATGGGCTAAGAATAGGGGACAAATTTTTAATTGCTAAAGAAGCTTGTGGATTTTTTATTTTGAATGAAATTGCTCCATGTAAAATTTTATGGATGTTAGCAACTGGTACTGCAATTGGGCCGTATTTATCAATGTTACAAGAAGGAAAAAATCTAGATAAATTTGAATATATTGTTTTAGTCCATGCTGTACGTTATGTACAGGATTTATGTTATTTATCAGTTATGCATAAACTACAAGAACGTTATAATAATAAATTATTTATTCAGACAATAACAAGTAGGGAAAAGAGAAAAGAAACAATTTTTGGACGTATACCTCAACTAATAGAAAATGGCAGTTTAGAAAAAAGGGTTAATTTTGAAATCAACTCTAATACTAGTCATATTATGTTGTGTGGTAATCCTAATATGGTAAGAGATACAAAAGATTTTTTAATTAAAAATAAAAATATGTTAAAAAAATCATTTAAGGGATTAAAGGGTAATATTACTACAGAACATTATTGGTGATATATATAGGAGAGAATAATGCGCATTCCATTAATAATAGGAAATTGGAAATTAAATGGCAATAGAAAAATGATTAAAGAATTTTTTTTAATATTCTCTAATATTATTAGTTCCATAAAAAAAGGTTGTAGGGTAGTTATTATTCCTCCAATAATGTACTTAGATCAAGTAAAAAAATATATAGACATAGCTAATAAAAATATTATATATCTTGGCGCTCAAAATGTAGATATTAATCTCTCTGGTGCTTTTACAGGAGATATTTCTGCTAATATGTTAAAAGATATTGGCGCAAAATATATTTTAATAGGACATTCGGAACGTCGTATTTTTCATCAAGAAAATGACGAGTTAATTGCAAAAAAATTTGCTGTATTAAAAAGTGTAGGACTTATTCCAGTAATATGTATAGGAGAAAATAGAGAAGAATATGAAAAAGGATATACAGAAACTATTTGTAAACAGCAAATTAATGTTATAACAGACATATATGGCATACAAGCGTTAGAAAACGTAGTAATTGCTTATGAACCAATTTGGGCTATTGGTACTGGAGTATCAGCAATGGCAACATATATACAATCAATCCATAAATTTATACGTAATCATATCGCCCAAAAAGATGTTACTATAGCTAAAAATTTAATAATTCAATATGGTGGGTCGGTAACAGATTTAAATGCAGCAGAAATATTGATACAACCTGATATAGATGGTCTTTTAATAGGTACAGCTTCTCTTAATGCAAAAAAATTTGCTAAGATTATTAAATCAGTTCTTGAAATAAAGAATAGTAATAGTATTAATTAATATTTTTTTCATGGTAAATATTTGAACATGGTTCAAAATAAATTTTTATATCAGAATTAGGAAAATATTCTAATAACTTATTTTCAATTTCTTTTGAAAAATTATGTGCTCTTATTAAGGGCACATCATCATTCATTTCTAAATGAAGTTGAATGAATCGTGTTTGTCCAGACTTTCTGGTGCGTAATTTACGTACTCCTTTAGCTAAAGCTAAAGTATTTACAATATTGATAATTGTTTTAATTTCATTAATTGGTAATGCTCTATCTAGTAAAGATTGGATAGCTTCATAACCTATATTTATAGCACGATAGCTAATCCACATTCCTATTACTAAAGCAAATAATGGATCGGCCCATCTCCAGCCATAATAACTTAACCATAATGCAGTTAATATTGCTGCAGATACTAACATATCCGATTGATAATGAAGCATTTCAGCTTTAATTGCCTGACTAGAAGTTTTATGTACCACCCAATATTGAAATATAATTAACAAAAGTGTAATACATATTGTTAAAAAGGTAACAATAATACCTACTTCGGGGTAGTACATATATGTTGGGTTTGCTATATGATGTATGCCAGTTAGCAATAAAAAAAAAGCAGAACCAGAAACAAACATGCTTTGAGCTAACATAGCTAGCGATTCAGCTTTTCCATGACCAAAAGTATGTTCTTCATCTGCTGGTTGTAATGCATAACGAATTATCAAAAAATTAGTAAATGAAGTTCCTATATCTACTGTAGCATCTATTAGTGATGCTAACATGCTTACCGATCCAGTTTGCCACCATGCAAAAACTTTAAAAAAAAATAATAATACAGCTATAGCTATAGCAGCTAACGATGCCAGAGTGACCCAATGTGAATATTTATAGTGCATATTATATATAATACACCTCAAATAAATGTATTTATTTATCACTAATAAAGTGATAAGAAGAATTTCTAAATGTAATTTTTATTAATTATAAAATGTATCTTTCTATTATTTTAGAACTAAATTATTAGTTTTAACTAGTAATTAAGGGTAGTTGGGCATTTTCCCAACCAATTATACCATATTCTAAAATATAAACTTGTTTAAACCCAAATTTAATAATTTTTGAGGCTAATTCGATATCTATAAGGTTATTATATCCATAACCAACGATAATAATCGGCTGAAATTTATATTTTTGTAGTTCTTTCCAACAGAAATTATTTTTGATATCTTGTTCTAAAATATTGATAGAAGGATATATATGTCCTTTACAATAATCTTCTTTCGATCTTAGGTCAATGACTTGAGCATTTTTTTTATTAATTAAAATAATTGCTTGATTACAATTTATTATTTTTGATTTTGTTAAATTTATTTTAACTGTCAAATACAATATAATAATCATTAATAAAAACCATGTAATACAAAGTATAGGATGCATACTATAAAAATATAGTATTGATTGCATAATAAAACTCCAAAATAATAGTTTTTAATCTAAATTAAATCAATATTGATAATATTAAATTTATTAATTTAAAATTGACATTGTGGGCAAAAAAAAGTACCTCTTTTATGGTAAATCAAACGTTGAATAATAGCACCACATCTATGACAAAGTTTTCCATTTTTACCATATACATTTAATTTATGTATAAATTCCCCTCTAGTTCCATTTATAAGGAAATAATCTCGAAAGGAGGTCCCTCCATATCTTATGGACTGTTGTAATATTATTTTTATAGATTCAATTAATTTTTGCATTTCATTTCTACTTAAAGTAGATATATTACGAATAGGGAAAATACCTGCCAAAAACAAAGATTCATTAGCATAAATATTACCAATGCCAGCTACAATTTTATTATCCATTAAACAAGATTTAACTGCTCTTTTTTTATTAGAGCAACTATTCATTAAATAATTAATGGAAAAACTTTTGCTTAATGGTTCTGGTCCTAATGACTCTAGTAACCTACATTTTTGTTTAGTATTACACCATATCCAAAGACCAAATCTACGAGTATCAGTATATCTAAGTATTTTACCATTATTTATTATTAAATCTATATGATCATGTTTATAGGGAATACTACCTATTGGTAGGATACTAAGTCTACCAGACATACCTAAATGGATAATAATATATCCTTTGGTTATTTTTACAATAATATATTTTGCTCGTCTTTGAATATTCAAAATTTCTTGATCACTTAATAAATATAGTTCTTTGGATACAGGTACTCGTAAGACTCCATTACGTATAACCGAATATAGAATAGTTTTTCCTATAAGATTTATAATACCATTTTTTATATTTTCTACTTCTGGTAATTCAGGCATCTTAAAAATATAACTTATTGAGCTATTTAAATTTTTGCTTCTTTATAAAGAACGTACTGTCTTATTTTTGGATCAAATTTCTTCAAATTTATTTTTTCTGACTTATTACGTTTATTTCTTGTAGTAGTATAAAAATGGCCTGTATTTGCCGAAGATACTAATTTAATTTTTTCTCTTCCTCCTTTTTTAGACATATTGAATTAATCCTTAGTTGTTTTAGTTTTTAATTTGGATAAAACCGAGTCAAAACCTTTTTTATCAATAATTCGTATACCTTTAGTTGATATACGTATAGTTATAAATTTTTTTTTAATATCACTCCAAAAATAACGTAATTGTAAATTAGGCAAAAAACGTTTTTTTGTAGCATTCATAGCATGAGATCGATTGTTACCAATTAATGGTCGTTTACCTGTTATGAGACATAATCGTGACATAATATCTATATCCAAATAAATTTTATTTATATTATAATTATACTTTATATTAAATGCAATTAAGTTTATACTTTTATCAATTTCTTTAAAACATTTTGCTCATTATGAAAAAAAAAATAGAAATTAAAATTGTTAATAAACAGTTAGGAAAAAATATTCCTTTGCCTAGTTATGCCACAGTTGGTTCTGCAGGTATAGATTTACATGCTTGTTTAAATAACATTACGATACTTAATCCTAAAGATACTATACTTATACCAACAGGTTTTGCCATTCATATTGCTGATATGTCAGTAGCTGCCATGATACTACCACGTTCTGGATTAGGTCATAATCATGGGATAGTCTTAGGCAATTTAGTTGGGTTAATTGATTCTGATTATCAAGGGGAAATTATGATCTCTTTATGGAATAGAGGAAATAAAAATTTTTTTATTCATCCATATGCAAGAATAGCACAATTAGTGTTTCTACCAATAATTCAAGTAGAATTGAAGTTAGTAAAAAATTTTACTCCTAGTAATAATACTACACGTGGCACAGGTAATTTTGGCCATTCTGGCCTTTATTAAATATTAATAATCATATCCATATATATTTTGATATAACTGAAGTGCAACTAATTGTTTATTAAAATTTAAATTTTCTTTTAATTTTAAATATTCAATTAAGTCCTTCAATTTAACAATCGACATAATTTTACAATTATAT
This sequence comes from Candidatus Dasytiphilus stammeri, assembly GCA_041941745.1. Classification (GTDB taxonomy): domain Bacteria; phylum Pseudomonadota; class Gammaproteobacteria; order Enterobacterales; family Enterobacteriaceae; genus Dasytiphilus; species Dasytiphilus stammeri_D. The sequence continues at coordinate 376,844 of CP145885.1, forward strand.
TTTTGTTTTAATTCCTTAAAAAAAAGGAAATTATTTTTGTTTTCTTGTCGATCAAGAGCAATTAAAATTCCAGCTAATTTAGCTCTTTTATTTTTTTTGATCATTTTTATTGATTCACGAATAGTATCACCTGATGTGATAACATCATCAATTAACATGATGTGTCCCTGCTGTAATGAACTACCTATTAATAATCCTCCTTCTCCATGAGATTTTGATTCTTTACGGTTAAAACAATATGATATATCACGATTATAATATTTTGTAAGTGCAATAATTGTTGTAATAGAAACTATTATTCCTTTATAAGCTGGGCCAAAAATAACATCAAAATATATTCCTGATTCAATTAAAGCTTGAGCATAAAAATGGCCTAATAATGCTAGATCTTTTCCATTCTTAAGTGTACCTATATTAAAAAAATAAGGGCTAATACGACCAGATTTTAAAACAAACTTACCAAATTTTAACATATTTGTTTTGATTGCAAAATCAATAAATTGATGATTATAGGAATCCATTTATACATATTTCCTAAATATATAGAATTTTTAATATTTTCTTAACATTTGAGATAAAAATTTTATTATGGTTATAATAATAGTCAATAAATAATTGCAAATATTCTAATTTAGAATTAGGTGATTTTTTTTATGATTCAAAGTATGACAGCTTTTACACGACATGAAATAAAATATTCGTGGGGTTACGGTTTTTTAGAAATTCGTTCTTTAAACCAACGTTATTTAGAAATAAATGTAAGGTTACCTGAATATTTTCGTCATTTAGAACCGGAAATTCGTAATATCTTTCGTGATCATTTAAGTCGGGGAAAAATTGATTGTTATTTACAATTTGAAATTATCACCTCTAATAAAAATATTTTAAATATTAATAAAGAATTATTGTTTTGTATAATAGAAAAAATAAAATGGGTGAATATGCAATTTGATAGTAATAAAACTAAAATTAATCCTATAGATATTTTGCGGTGGCCAGGAGTAACAGTAAATGAAGAAGCAAAAATATCTTCTGGTGATACAGAATTACTTAATATAGTTAATATAACTATTAATGATTTAATAAAAGTAAGAGAAACAGAAGGCATTGCCTTAAAAAAAATTATTGAAAAACAACTAACTAATTTAAAAAATGAGATAAAGAAATTAAAAAATAAATTACCAGTAATAAAAAAATTGCAACAAGAACGTTTTCTTATAAAATTACAATCATTTAAAGAACAAACTGAATCTAATAAACTGGAACAAGAAATTATATTATTTTTTCAACGATTTGATATTACGGAAGAATTAGATCGATTAGATATACATGTTAAAAAAATAAATCATATGTTAAATAAAAAAGAGCCAATAGGACGTAGATTAGATTTTATGATGCAAGAGTTATTTAGAGAAACTAATACATTAGCTTCAAAAGCTATTAATATTGATATTATTAATTCAGCAATAGAAATTAAAGTATTTATTGAACAAATGAGAGAACAGATTCAAAATGTTGAATAATATTAAAATAAATAATCACTTATTCCTTAAATTTAAGATATCATTCCCGCTTCAATTTCACGTAAAGCAAGAACAGTAGGTTTCTCATTTTCTTTTGAGAAAAAGAAATCGTTTTTATTATTAATTTGTATTTGACGTGCTCTTTTTGCGGCAATTAATACTAAATCAAATCTATTACCGATTTTTTCTACAGCATTTTGAACTGTAATACGTGCCATCAAATCTCTCCTTATTTGCAATATATATTTTTTTATTTTAATAAATCATTAATAATTTTTTTATTACGTAATATTTGTACTTGCATTTTTAAATTTTCTGCTTTAATAATTGTATTTAATTCCATGATTGCCAAATTATAATTATTATTTATGATTAAATAATCATATTCTAAATAGTGTTTCATTTCATTAACTGCTTCTTTAATTCTATTTTCAATAGATTCATAACTGTCTTGTCCTCGACAATATAATCGTTTTGTTAATTCAATCTTGCTTGGGGGTAGTATATAAATACTACGTGCTAAGGGTATTTTTTTTCGTATTTGTTGTGCGCCTTGCCAATTGATATCAAGTAATATATTAATACTAGAAGTTAATAACTCATTAATAGTTACATGTGAAGTGCCATAAAATGAACCGAATATTTCAGCATATTCTATAAATAATCCTTGTTGAATCATTCTTTGAAACGCATCATTAGAAATGAAATAGTAATCACTACCATTGATTTCACCAGGTCTTTTTTTTCTAGTAGTATGTGAAACAGCTAATTTGGTTAAATTTAATTGTGGCATTTTTAATAATGCTTGAATTATACTTGATTTTCCTGCACCGCTAGGTGCAGAAATAATAAATAATATTCCTTGATTCATATTAATAATAGTTCCATATATATTTGTTTTATAAACTGATCTAATATTATAAAGATATAGAATAAAATTTGCATATTTAATAAACTTAAAAATTACTATTAATAACAGTTATTAACTATAATTTAATTCATAAGGATAATAAATATGAATATGAAATTTATTCCAGCAGGAAAAAAATTACCAGACGATATTTATGTAATCATTGAAATATCGGCATGTGCTAATAATATTAAATATGAAATTGATAAAAAAACAGGGATATTATTTGTTGATCGTTTTTTAAGTACTTCTATGTTTTATCCATGTAATTATGGGTATATAAATAATACATTAGCGTTGGATGGTGATCCATTAGATACCTTAGTTATTACACCCTATCCTATACAACCAAATACTGTTATTCGTTGTCGGCCGGTAAGTATGTTGAAAATGATTGATGATTCAGGTGAAGATTCTAAATTAATTGCTGTACCTTATTTTACTCTGACTAAAAAATATGATGATATTAAAAATATTGATGATTTACCTAAAACATTATGTGCAAGTATAAGTCATTTTTTTGAACATTATAAAGATTTAGAAAAAAATAAATGGACAAAAGTAATGAAATGGGTAGACGTAGAAATCGCTAAAAAAGAAATAATGATATGTTTTAACCGTGCTAATAAAATTATTAATAATGACTTTATTAGTTAATTAACTTAATTTTTAAATATAAATTTATTCAGATAATTAATAAAAATTACATAATTGTTGCTTTATGTTTTTTAGTATAGTACATTATTATATGTAAATATAGTATGCACTGACGGATATAAAAATTGTAATACCCGAGAGGAATAAAATTCTTTCAGGTAAAACATAAAAATGAAGAGTTTGATCATGGCTCAGATTGAACGCTGGCGGCAAGCCTAACACATGCAAGTCGAACGGCAACAGAGAAAAGTAATATTTTCTGCTGGCAAGTGGCGAACGGGTGAGTAATATCTGGGGATCTGCCCGATGGAGGGGGATAACTATTGGAAACGATGGCTAATACCGCATATCCTCAAATAGAGTAAAGTGGGGGACTGAAAAGCCTCATGCCAACGGATGAACCCAGAGGAGATTAGCTTGTTGGTGAGGTAAAGGCTCACCAAGGCAACGATCTCTAGCTGGTCTGAGAGGATGACCAGCCACACTGGAACTGAGATACGGTCCAGACTCCTACGGGAGGCAGCAGTGGGGAATATTGCACAATGGGGGAAACCCTGATGCAGCTATGCCGCGTGTATGAAGAAGGCCTTCGGGTTGTAAAGTACTTTCAGTAGAAAAGAAGAATGGATTTCTAATAAATTTTCATTTTGACATTATCTACAGAAGAAGCACCGGCTAACTCCGTGCCAGCAGCCGCGGTAATACGGAGGGTGCTAGCGTTAATCGGAATTACTGGGCGTAAAGAGCACGTAGGCGGTAAGTTAAGTCAGATGTGAAATACCTGGGCTTAACCTAGGAATGGCATTTGAAACTGATTTACTAGAGTATAGTAGAGGGAGATAGAATTCCGGGTGTAGCGGTGAAATGCGTAGATATCTGGAAGAATACCAGTGGCGAAGGCGATCTCCTAGACTAATACTGACGCTGAGGTGCGAAAGCATGGGGAGCAAACAGGATTAGATACCCTGGTAGTCCACGCTGTAAACGATGTCGATTTGGAGGTTGTAGGTACTATAACTGTAGCTTCCGTAGCTAACGCGTTAAATCGACCGCCTGGGGAGTACGGCCGCAAGGTTAAAACTCAAATGAATTGACGGGGGCCCGCACAAGCGGTGGAGCATGTGGTTTAATTCGATGCAACGCGAAAAACCTTACCTGGTCTTGACATCCACAGAATCCTGTAGAGATACAGGAGTGCCTTTAGGAACTGTGAGACAGGTGCTGCATGGCTGTCGTCAGCTCGTGTTGTGAAATGTTGGGTTAAGTCCCGCAACGAGCGTAACCCTTGTCCTTTGTTGCCAACATGTAAAGGTGGGAACTCAAAGGAGACTGCTGGTGATAAACCGGAGGAAGGTGGGGATGACGTCAAGTCATCATGGCCCTTACGACCAGGGCTACACACGTGCTACAATGGTGTATACAAAGAGAAGCACACTTGTAAAGGTAAGCAGATCTCGTAAAATACATCGTAGTCCGGACTGGAGTCTGCAACTCGACTCCACGAAGTTGGAATCGCTAGTAATCGTGGATCAGCATGCCACGGTGAATACGTTCTCGGGCCTTGTACACACCGCCCGTCACACCATGGGAGTGGGTTGTAAAAGAAGTAAATAACCTAACCTTTTTAGGAGGGAGTTTACCACTTTGTGATTCATGACTGGGGTGAAGTCGTAACAAGGTAACCGTAGGGGAACCTGTGGTTGGATTACCTCCTTAATTTTATTAACAGTAATAGTTAAAAAAAACCGTTCAGTGCCTACTATTTTAATAGTAGGCCTGTAGCTCAGTTGGTCAGAGCACACCCCTGATAAGGGTGAGGTCAGTGGTTCAAATCCACTCAGGCCTATCAAAAAACAGGGGCTATAGCTTAGATGGTAGAGCGCCTGCTTTGCACGCAGGAGGTCAGCGGTTCAAATCCGCTTAGCTCCATGACCGTTCTTTAAAAAAATATAAAATATAGTTAGAACATTTATGGGTTGTGAGGTTAAGCAAGTAAGCGTATATGGTGGATGCCTTGGCAGTCAGAGGCGAAGAAGGACGTGCTAATCTGCGAAAAGCATTGATAAGTTGATAGAAGCATTTTAATCAATGATTTCCGAATGGGGAAACCTAATGCAATAAGCATTATTATTAGGTGAATATATATCTTAATAAAGCAAACCAAGGGAAATGAAACATCTGAGTACCTTGAGGAAAAGAAATCAACTGAGATTCCCATAGTAGTGGCGAGCGAAAAGGGAATAGCCCAGAGTAAAAAAAGATGTTTGTTATTATTAATAGAATGTTCTGGAAAGAACAACGATACAGGGTGATAGTCCCGTATATAAAATTATGCAAATATCTACTCAAAGAGTAAAACGAGACACGTGATATCTTGTTTGAAGAAGGGGGGACCATCCTCCAAGGCTAAATACTCCTGACTGACCGATAGTGGACTAGTACCGTGAGGGAAAGGTGAAAAGAACCCCGGATAGGGGAGTGAAATAGATCCTGAAACCATATACGTACAAGCAGTAGGAGTCTGAGTTTACATAATCAGATGACTGCGTACCTTTTGTATAATGGGTCAGCGACTTGTATTTTGTAGCAAGGTTAACTGAATAAGGGAGCCGTAGGGAAACCGAGTCTTAATTGGGCGTTAAGTTGCAGGATACAGACCCGAAACCCGGTGATCTAGCCATGGGCAGGTTGAAAGTTAAGTAATGTTAACTGGAGGACCGAACCGACTGGTGTTGAAAAATCAGCGGATGACCTGTGGCTAGGGGTGAAAGGCCAATCAAACCGGGAGATAGCTGGTTCTCCCCGAAAGCTATTTAGGTAGCGCCTCATGAAGTCATCATCGGAGGTAGAGCTCTGTTTCGGTAAAGATGCCATACCGGTTTACTAAGCCGATGCAAACTACGAATACCGTTGAATGTTATCATGGGAGACACACGGCGGGTGCTAAGGTCCGTCGTGGAAAGGGAAACAACCCAGACCGCCAGCTAAGGTCCCAAAGTTATAATTAAGTGGGAAACGATGTGGGAGGGCTTGGACAGCCAGGATGTTGGCTTAGAAGCAGCCATCATTTAAAGAAAGCGTAATAGCTCACTGGTCGAGTCAACCTGCGCGGAAGATTTAACGGGGCTAAATTATACACCGAAGCTGCGGCAATAATGAAAGTTATTGGGTAGGGGAGCGTTCTGTAAGCCATTGAAGATATACTGGGAAGTATATTGGAGGTATCAGAAGTGCGAATGCTGACATAAGTAACGATAAGACAGGTGAAAAACCTGTCCGCCGAAAGACTAAGGGTTCCTGTCCAACGTTAATCGGGGCAGGGTAAGTCGGTACCTAAGGTAAGGCTGAAAAGCGTAGCTAATGGATAACAGGTTAATATTCCTGTACTGTATATTATTGCGATGGGGGGACGAAGAAGGTTAGGTCAGCTAGGTGATGGCTATTCCTAGTTTAAGCGTAAAGGTGGATAATATAGGCAAATCCGTATTATCATTAACACTGAGGCGTGATGACGAACTATGAAAATAGTGAAGTGATTGATACCAAGCTTCCAAGAAAAGCCTCTAAGCTATCTATTTATAGAAAAGTAATATATAACCGTACTATAAACCGACACAGGTGGTCAAGTAGAGAATACTAAGGCGTTTGAGAGAACTCGGGTGAAGGAACTAGGCAAAATAGTGCCGTAACTTCGGGAGAAGGCACACTGATGTATAGTGAAATTCAATCGAATGAAGCTAAGATCAGTCTAAGAGAATAGCTGGCTGCAACTGTTTATTAAAAACACAGCACTGTGCAAACACGTAAGTGGACGTATACGGTGTGACGCCTGCCCGGTGCCGGAAGGTTAAATGAAGGGGTTAAAGGTAACTTGAAGCTCTAGATTGAAGCCCCGGTAAACGGCGGCCGTAACTATAACGGTCCTAAGGTAGCGAAATTCCTTGTCGGGTAAGTTCCGACCTGCACGAATGGCGTAATGATGGCCAGACTGTCTCCACCCGAGACTCAGTGAAATTGAAATCGCTGTGAAGATGCAGTGTTCCCGCGGCAAGACGGAAAGACCCCGTGAACCTTTACTGTAACCTGATATTGAATATTGAATATTAATGTGCAGGATAGGTGGGAAGCTGAGAAATGTAGACGTCAGTTTACATGGAGCTGTCGTTGAGATACCACCCTTTAAGATTGAGTATTCTAACTGAGTTTCGTTAGCCGGAACCAGGACCGTGTCTGGTGGGCAGTTTGACTGGGGCGGTCTCCTCCTAAAGAGTAACGGAGGAGTACAAAGGTCAGCTAATCACGGTCGGATATCGTGAAGTTAGTATAAAGGCATAAGCTGGCTTGACTGCGAGCGTGACGGCGCGAGCAGGTGCGAAAGCAGGTCTTAGTGATCCGGTGGTTCTGTATGGAAAGGCCATCGCTCAACGGATAAAAGGTACTCCGGGGATAACAGGCTTATACCGCCCAAGAGTTCATATCGACGGCGGTGTTTGGCACCTCGATGTCGGCTCATCACATCCTGGGGCTGTAGCAGGTCCCAAGGGTATGGCTGTTCGCCATTTAAAGTGGTACGCGAGCTGGGTTTAGAACGTCGTGAGACAGTTCGGTCCCTATCTGCCGTGGGCGTTGGAAGATTGAGAGGGGCTGCTCCTAGTACGAGAGGACCGGAGTGGACACATCTCTGGTGTTCGGGTTGTCACGCCAGTGGCATTGCCCGGTAGCTAAATGTGGAAGGGATAAGCGCTGAGAGCATATAAGCACGAAACCTGCCTCAAGATTAATCTTCCCTGAAGATTACAAATTTTCTGAAGGGTCGTTGAAGACTACAACGTAGATAGGCTGGGTGTGTAAGCGTAGTGATACGTTGAGCTAACCAGTACTAATTACCCGAGCGGCTTAACCTTACAACACCATAAATGTTCTACTAATTAATATTAATAAATACTAATAACAACCCAGACGGTTTGAGCACGATGGTACCACCTGACCCCATTCCGAACTCAGAAGTGAAACGTCGTAGCACCTAGGGTAGTACGGGGTTCTCCCCGTGTGAGAGCAGGCCGCTGTCTGGGTTTATTTTATGTTAATTATTAAAATGTAATGTTGTTCTGGTGCGGTAGTTCAGTAGGTTAGAATATCGGCCTGTCACGTCGATGGTCGCGGGTTCGAATCCCGTCCGCACCGCCATTTCAATTATTAAATTTGTTTTCATAATCATATTATTTTGCTCAGAGAGAGGAAGAGAGATAACCAGTATCAAAAAACAGGGGAGATTTAGCAGCATTAAGAGCCAAATTATGACAATATTCATTATCTGGATGACCAGAATGTCCTTTTATCCATTCCCATTGGATGCTACTATTATAATGTAATAGTAAATTTTTATCTAAACGCTGCCATAAATCCTTATTTTTTAAAGGATGTTTGTTAGATTTATGCCAATATTTTTTTTTTCCAATTAGGTAGCCAATATTTTACTCCAAGTTGTACATATCGACTATCAGTACTTATTTTTATAATATAGGGTTGTTTTTTTATTGTTTCCAGAGCAACAATAACAGCCATTAATTCCATTCTATTATTAGTTGTAAGAAAAAACCCCCCACTGAATTTTTTTTCATACTGTTTAAAACGCAATAAACTAGCATAACCACCTGGACCTGGATTGCCTATACAAGATCCATCTGTAAAAATTTCTATAGTTTTATGCATCTTATGTTACCTTTTATACAATAAAGAGATAAAAATTATGATAACTAATATCAACAGAAAAATTGTATTAGATATAGAAACTACTGGTATGAATTCGTCATATGATATTCCATTTTATGAAGGACATCGAATTATAGAAATTGGTGCAGTTGAAATAATAAATCGTTGTCTAACTGGAAATAATTTTCATGTATATCTAAACCCAAATAGATCTATTGATCCAAAAGCTTTTTATATTCATGGTATAACCGATAATTTTTTAATTGATAAACCAGTATTTTCCGACGTTGCGGATAATTTATTTGCTTATATCAAAAATTCTGAATTAATTATTCATAATGCTCCATTTGATATTAGTTTTATTGAGTACGAGTATAACAGATTAAATCGCAGTTATCCAAAATTATCCACAATATGTTGTATAACTGATAGTCTATTGTTAGCACGTGCTCTTTTTCCTGGTAAAAGAAATAGTCTTGATGCATTATGTACCCGTTATAAAATAGATAATAGTAAAAGGATATTACATGGAGCACTGTTAGATGCAGAAACATTAGCAAAAGTTTATTTATCTATGTCGGTAAAACAATCTTCATTTTTTTTCCCAGGAGAAAAAATAGAGAATAAAATAGCAATTAAAAGAAAAACACTAACCGGGGATCATTATCATAAACCCTTACGTGTTATAAAAGCTAATTCTGAAGAATTATTAATACATGAATCATATCTTGATATGATTAGAACAAAAAAAGGAAGTTGTTTATGGCCGAGATAAAATTATTACCTTTTTTACATCTTAAATTAATTAAATAATATTTAATTTTAAAAATCCATGTGTTAACAACTAATAGTATTTATTATGAATAATTTTTATTTATTAATTGAATAAATACTATCTTATTCAACATGAATAATATATTCAAATATTGAAAATGGAATAAAAATCCTTATCTTAATAAATAAATTATTATATTTTTCTTTATAAAAACTATACTTAATTATAATAATAATAAATAGGAGATTAATTATGGCTTATCGTTCTTTTTCACTAATACCAGGAATAACAGATAATCTTTTTTCTGATCGATTTGATCGTATGGATAGATTATTCAGTCGATTAACAGGAGATGTACCTCTTACTGATACTCCAGCTTACAATTTAAGTCAACCAGATGATAATCATTATCATTTAACAATTAGTGTACCTGGATACCAAGAAGGCGAATTAGAAATTTTATTACAAAATGGCCTACTTACCATCAATGGTAAACATAAAAAAAACCAACAAGATTTAAATGAAAAGAAATGTAATTTTTTACATAAAGGTATTTCTTGTGAAAATTTTTCATTAAGTTTTAATCTTCACAATCGTATTAAAGTTCAAAGTGCTAATCTTGAATATGGTTTATTAAAATTAATACTTGAATATGAAATACCTGAAGCAGAAAAACCTTATAAGATTAAAATAGGACAAAAGAATAATCATGTTATTGAACAAAAATAATTAAGCATGATTCATGTGGTAATATAACCCCTAAAATTATTGGGGTTATATTATTTCTTTGATATTAATGAATTAATTTTATCTTGGTTAATACGATTAAATAGAAATTGAAATTCTGATATTTTATGATTTAACAACGGTTTTGCAATAGTATTCCATTCCAGGATATGATTAAGGAAAATTTCCGTGCGTTGGGTCAATGAAGGCATAACTGGTTTAATATAAGTCATTAAAATTTTAAAAAAATTAATTCCCATGGTGCAAATTAATTGCAAATCTTCTTTATTTTTTGTTATTTTCCATGGTTCATTTTCATGAATATAACTATTTGCTATATCTGCCAGTTTCATAATATAACGAATAGCGTGACTATAATCACGATTAGATAATAAATTACCAATAGTAACAGACGATTCAGTAAATCTATTATAGATTATGGGATCTCTAATTTTATTAGATAACCATCCTGAAAAATCTCTATGAATAAATTTAGAAGTACGTGAAGCTAAATTTACTATTTTATTAACAATATCTGAATTTACACGTTGAATTAATTCTTGTAGATTAAGATCGATGTCATCTATACGTGATGATATTTTTGTAGCATAATAATATCGTAAACTATCCGAGTCTAAATATTGTAACCAAGTACTTGCTTTAATAAATGTCCCGCGAGATTTAGACATTTTTTGTCCATTAACTGTTACATATCCATGAACAAATATATGATTAGGTTTACGAAATCCACTAGCTTCTAGTATTGCTGGCCAAAATAAGCTATGAAAGTAAATGATATCTTTACCAATAAAATGACATAATTCTACTAAAGAATCACTTTTCCAAAAATCATCAAAACAAATATCATTCCTTTTATGACATAAATTTTTAAAAGTACTAATATAACCAATTGGGGCATCGAACCATACATAAAAATATTTATCTATAGTTTCTGGAATTTTAAATCCAAAATATGGAGCATCACGAGATATATTCCATTCCTTTAGTCCAATTACAAACCATTCTTGCAATTTATTAATTATTTCTTCAGGTAATGCTCCTGAAAACATCCATTTTTTTAAGCTATGATGAAATAATGGTAGATTAAAAAATAAATGTTCTGATTTTTTCAATATTGGAGTTACACCACTGATCACAGATTTGGCCATAATCAAATCAGTTGTTTTATAGATAGAACCACAGACGTCGCAATGATCTCCATATTGTTCATTGGATTTACAAATAGGACAAACACCTTTAACAAAACGATCTGGTAAGAAAATACCCATTTTTGGATCAAAAAATTGTGTTAAATTTTTTTTTGTTATTAATCCCTGTTTATACAGTTTTTTATAGATAAAAATTACCATTTGATGATTTTCATTACTATGTGTAGTATGATAATTATCGTAAATAATATTAAATCCCTTCAAATCTATTTGATGTTCCTTACAAATAATTTGTATCATCTCTTCAGGCTTTAAAGATTTTTTTTGAGAGTTTAATAAGATTGGGGTTCCATGTGCATCATCCGCACAAATAAACCATACCTGATGCCCACGCATACGTTGATAACGTACCCAAATATCTGCTTGAATATGTTCAAACAGATGTCCAATATGGATTGGACCATTTGCATATGGTAAAGCACATGTAACTAATATTTTTTTAAAATAATCCATATTTTTAATATTTATGGTTAAATTTATAGGTAACTGATTAACAAAGCAAAATCAAGTTTTATTAACTTAGATGGTATTTGTATCCATACGATATGACCATTTCCTGGAGCAACTCTGATAGATTGTAATTTATCATTAAACATAATATTTAAGGTAAAAGTTATATTATCACTATATGGTGTAATAATTTCCAACTTATTGCCCTGAATAAATTTATTTTTCACTAGAATTTGAGCCAATTCACCCTGACGTTTTCCTGTAAATTCACCGACAAATTGTTGAAAAATATGATTTGAGTAATTATCTTCATAATTTTGAAGAATCTCCCTGTTATTACGACGTAAAAATCCTTCCGTATATCCGCGATGTGATAATCCTTTTAATTGTTGTACTAAAGCAACATCAAATGGTTTGCCTTCGTTAGCATCATTAATAGCAGAACGATAAATTTGTGCAGTACGAGCACAGTAATATACTGACTTAGTGCGTCCTTCAATTTTAAAAGAATTAACTCCTATTTTTATTAATTTTTCAATATGCATAACTGCCTGTAAATCTTTTGAATTAAAAATATAAGTTCCATGTTCATCTTCAAAAGCAGTCATCTCGTTATATGGAGCCCTATCATTATTTTTAATTAAAAAAACTTTATCATTCCTAATATAGGTAATATTATCTTTATCTTCTTGTATTTTATATTTCCAACGACAAATATTAGTACATGCTCCCTGATTAGGATCTCGTTTATTAAGATAATGAGATATCAAACATCTACCAGAATATGCCATACATATAGCTCCGTGTACAAACACCTCTAATTCTATGTTTGGGACCCTTTGACGAATTTCTTCAATTTCTATAAGTGAGAGTTCACGTGATAAAATAACACGATTTAAACCTATTTTTTCCCAAAATATCACTGTAGCCCAATTTACTGCATTTGCTTGCACTGACAAATGTATAGGTATTGTAGGAAAAAAATCTCTGACTAACATAATTAATCCTGGATCAGAAATAATCATAGCATCTGGATTTAGCTCAATAATAGGTTTTATATCTTGAATAAATGTTTTCACTTTTGCATTATGGGGAGTAAGGTTAATTACCACATAAAATTTTTTTTTAAGTTCGTGTGCTTCCCTAATACCTATAGCTAAATTTTCATAGTGGAATTCATTATTACGTACACGTAAACTATATCTAGGAGGGCCTGCATATACAGCGGTGGCTCCATAAGCAAAGGCATAACGCATATTTTTCAGAGTGCCTGCAGGAGAGAGTAATTCTATTTTTGACATATTATTTTATAATCTGAAAGTATATACTTTTTCATAATTTAAATTACCAGAATTATTTCTTTTAGTCCATAATTTTATTATTAAATACTACAAAAAATTTTTCATAATTAATTTTTTTCATCTATTTTAAAAATAATTTATTTGTTTAAATTAATTTTTAATTGTATATTTAAATCGCGGGGATGTATTGATCCATAACGCTATATAATTTTATATTAGTACTTGTAAAGTACGGACTTTAATCAAATATACATAATTCATAATTAAATTTATGTAATGTATTTTTATGAAGGATAAATAAAATTTATGATAAAGCGTATAGTTCTTTTTTTATTAACTAATATCAGTGTAATGATAGGACTTGGTATTATTTTAAGTCTAATTGGCTTGAAATATAGTATTATAAATAGATTGCTTCTAACAGCAGTGTTAGTAGGATTTAGTGGTTCATTGATTTCGCTTTTTTTATCAAAAAAACTTGCGGTGCAAGCGGTAAGTGGTAAATACATTAATAAACCATGTGATGAAAGAGAAAAGTGGCTGATAACAACTGTCAATCAGCAATCAAAAAAATCTGGTATTAAAAGCCCACAAGTAGTAATATATCAAGCGAAAGATATTAATGCATTTGCTACTGGGGCATTTCGTAACAATTCAGTAGTTGCTGTATCTACAGGTTTATTAAATAATATGACTAAACCAGAAGCTGAAGCTGTTTTAGCTCATGAAATTAGTCACATTGTGAATGGAGATATGGTAACAATGACTTTACTACAAGGAGTGGTAAATACTTTTGTGATTTTCCTCTCTCGGATTATAGCCTATATAACTTCTGGATTGCTATCAGGAGAACGTGATATGAATCATAATCATCATCATTCTTTGATATATATGTTTATCACAACTACATTTGAAGCAATATTTGGAATATTTGCTAGTATAATAACAATGTGGTTTTCCAGGAGGCGTGAATTTTCGGCTGATGCCGGGTCTGCACGACTTGTAGGTAAGGAAAAAATGATTGCTGCTTTACAGCAGTTGAAAACCAGTTGTGCACCAACTGAAGATAAGACTGTTAGTGCCTTTTGTATTAATGGTAAGAAATATAATTCTCTAAGTGAGCTTTTTATGTCACATCCACCCTTAGATAAGCGGATTGAAGCATTACGTAGAATGGTGTTGTAAAAATAATTTTAATAAGTTCAAGTCAATACTCTTATACTCTTATGCGAATATTAGCATTAGACACATCAAATGATGTCTGTTCGGTAGCCTTACTTAATCAGGGATTAAGTAAATCTATATTTGAATATAGTCCTCGTCAGCATGCGAAAAAACTTTTATTGATGATAAAACAGATATTGGTCAATAATAATGTTAGTTTACATCAATTAGATGTATTAGCCTACAGTAGAGGTCCTGGTAGTTTTACAGGATTACGTGTAGGTCTTAGCGTTGCTAAAGGACTAGCTTTTGGAGCCAATATATCTATGATTGGAATATCTAACTTAGCAAGTATAGCAGAAAAAGCTTTCCGTCTTAGCGGTACAAAACAAGTTTTAGTTGCCTTATATGCAAATAAGGATGAAATATATTGGGGGGAATACCAAAAAAAAAATAATTCATTATGGGAAGGAGAAGAGACAGAGAGAATCCTAAAAGTACAAGATGTTAAAAATCGTATAGCAGCAACTACGTCATCATTTAGTACTTGGATTAAAGCTGGTCCAGGATGGAAGAGATATACGGATTTAATAGATGAGGTAAAAAAAATGAACAGTTTGTTATACACAAATACAAATGCACAAGATATATTACCTTTAGCCATAAAATATGTAATGGAAGGTAAAACTGTAAGTGCAGATTTTTTTGTTGTAGAACCAGAATATATGCATAATCATTTGAAATGGAAAAAAATATCAGGACGTTTTTAATTATTTCCATTAGGATAGGAGGATTTTCGTGCTAAAGTTCTTTTCAAATTTTATCAAATGGATTGTGATTACTACATTAAGCTTTTCTATTTTTGGTTGTTCATCTGTTCCTAATTCTATAATGGATAAAGGTTTATATCCTCCAGAACAGAATCTAAAATTGATTATGAAATCACCTCATCTTTATATAAATAAAGAGGCACGGTTTGGTGGTAAAGTAATAAAAGTAATTAATAATCCTAATATGACACGATTAGTTATCGCTACTATGCCATTGACAGATAAAAATGCAAGTCCTCTTTTAAACTCTTTTGTGATAGGACGTATTTATGCCGATATAAAAGATTTTTTTGACCCACTAGATTTCTATAATCAATTAATTACAGTTAGTGGAACTATTGAAGGTACAGAACAAGGTTATGTTAATCAACAGCCATATAAATTTTTAGTAATGAAGATTAATGGTTATCAACTTTGGCATAAGAGAGAACACCATCACATAATCATTCCTCCATTTCATCAGCAGCAGTTCTTTGGTTGTTACAATAATAATGGGGATCAATATTATTATGATGATGAAGAGGCACTACCTATTATATCTAGGACTACAACAGGATTAATTCCCCAAAAATTCTTAATTTAACTGTGATTATTAATCATAAGGAAAAATATATTAAATTAGTAGATAGTTGAGATTTAATCAATATTTAGTAATAGATAGATTTGATTGATATTTTGTTTGCTAATTGTTGAAGATAGCAATGATGTATTTATTCCTTATTATAATATAAGGAATTATTAATTATAATATTTTATCATATAAAAGTTAAGTGTTAAGGGGTTATTTATAAATTACTACTAATAGATTTATTAAGATTGATTTATTATTAGTATATGATACTAAATTTATAATTTAATTATATAAACAGTGTTTTCTGTAATAGAGAAATGCCTTTGGTAATTTACTTAAAAAGGCCATTTAACAAATAATCAACTAAATTATTAGCATAGGTTCATAAATAATTGGGGTTAGGATGGGTAAAAGTTGCGAGATAATAAACAACAAGTAGTTGCTTGCAAGTAGCTTATTACCCCATAATTTAATTATTTTAAATAATATGAAAAAATAGTTAGGTTTAACTAAACTTATAGTAATCACCTGCCAACCCCACAGTTGCTATCCAGAAAATTAATAATATGATAGTGTCACTAAAAATTAAAAAATATTTAATGAAGATTAACTCAAAAATTATATCCTATTTAATAAATATATTGTGAGGATACATTATGAATAAATCTCAACTTATTGAGATAATTGCTAAAAAATCAGCTTTATCTAAAAGTCAAGCAAAACTTGCATTAGAATCCACATTAACAGCAATTACTGATTCTCTTAAAGCAGGTGAGATTGTACAAATAATTGGTTTTGGAACATTTAAAGTGAATCATCGTGCAGAACGTACAGGTCGTAATCCGCAGAATGGTAAAGAGATTAAAATAGCCGCCACTAATGTACCAACCTTTATTTCAGGTAAGTTTCTCAAGCAAGCTGTAAAATAATAAATGATAAAAAAAAATGGGGCGATCGCCCCTACCTACCTATCCCTTTCTTTTATTTAGAAAAAGGATAGATTTTTTATGACAAAAAATATTGTTTTTATCATAGATGGAACATATTATTTATATCGTGCTTATTATGCACTCCCTTTACTTACTAATAGTAAAGGAGAACCTACAGGAGTAATATATGGCATATATAATATGCTTTATAAAATATTAAAGCAATATAAACCAAGTCATATGGTGGTTGTATTTGATGCAAAAGAAAAAACATTTAGACACGATTTATTCAAAAAATATAAAATAAATCGCCCACCTATGCCATATGTGTTAAGTACTCAAATAAAACCATTATATAGAATAATTAAAGCAATGGGAATACGAATATTAATTGTATCTGGTGTTGAGGCCGATGACGTAATTGGCACTATTGCTAAATTTTTAGAAAAAAAAGGAGATAGAATTTTTATCAGTACTGGTGATAAAGATATAACACAACTAGTAACTTCGAAGATTAAAATGATGAATATAGTTAATAATACATTGTATGGGCCAAACGAGGTGAAAAAGAAATATGGAGTACCACCTTATTTGATCGCGGATTTGTTAGCATTAATGGGAGATAGTTCCGATAATATACCAGGAATTCCGGGTATTGGAATTAAAACAGCACATAAGCTTTTAAAAGAAATAGGTAGTATTAAACAAATATATCTAAATATAGATAAAGTTGCGCAAATGAATATTCGTGGCGCAAAATCTGTTGCTATGAAGCTAATACAACATAAGGAACTGGCTTTTATTTCAAGTAAACTTACTACTATAAAAACAGATATTAAAATACAAATAAATTTTAAAGAAATGATAGTAAAAAAACCAGATATAGAGAAGCTCCTCCTCTTATTCAATCATTATGATATAAAAAAAAAATTAAATAATGGGTCCATTACCAATCTGTGATTATTTATGATAAAAAAACATTCTTGTTGTGGATAGAAAAAATAGAAAAAGATTCTGTTTTTGCAATCAATATTGAAACTAATATTAGTAAGAATCAGCAGAATATATTACCTATACCTAGTAGCTTTTCTTTTGCACTTCAAAGCGGTGAAGTGAGTTATTTACCTATAAAAAATAATGATTGGGTAATATCATTAGAATTAAATCTAGAAAAAATATTAGTACTTTTGAAACCTATTTTAGAAAATCATAAAATAAAAAAAATTGGATATGATTTAAAATATCAATATAGTATTTTGAAAAGATATGAAATTGAATTAATTGGTATTGTTGATATTATGTTAGAATCGTATGTCATTAATCCAGTATTGAGTTCACATGAACTTAAATCACTTGTTCAATATTGGTTACCAAAAAAAGAAAAATATTTTGAAGAAAATGTCAGTAAATATCAAAAAGAAATAACTCATATAAATTTACAAGATTCTGCCATAGCTGCAACAACGAAAGTAGATGTAATATTACAGTTACATTTCAAAATGTGGCCATATTTAGAAAAATCTAATGAAAAAAAAAACTCAATAGTATCGAAATGGAGCTATTAAAAGTGCTTTCACATCTTGAACAACACGGTGTTTTGATAAACTCAAAAATTTTATTTGCTCATGAAGAAGACCTTACTATACGAATGAAAGAATTAGAAAATAAAGCATATGAACTTGTTGGTAAATCATTCAATATTGCTTCTAATAAGCAAGTACAAAAAATTTTTTTTCAAAAAATGCATATGCCAATTGTAAAAAGAACACCTAGTGGTTCACCGTCCACGAGTGAAGAAGTTCTTTCTGAACTAGCTAATAAAAATTATATATTACCAAAAATAATATTAGATTACCGTAGGTTAGCAAAACTTAAAAATACCTATACTAATAAATTACCAAAAATGATTAATATAAATACTGGAAGAATACATACTACTTATAGTCAAATAAGTACAAATACAGGCCGAATTTCTTCTAGTAACCCTAATTTACAAAATATTCCAATTAGAAGTGTTGAGGGGCGTAAAATACGTCAAGCGTTTATTGCGTCAAAAAAATGCTATATTGTATCGGCAGATTATTCACAAGTAGAATTACGCATTCTAGCTCATTTATCTAATGATAAAAATTTAATAAATGATTTCTTAAACAGACAGGACATTCATTGTCTGACAGCTGCAAATATTTTTAACATAAATTTACAAAAGGTAAATAAATTACAACGACAGCAGGCAAAGATTATTAATTTCGGATTAATATACGGAATGAGTGCCTTTAGCTTATCAAAAAAATTACATATTTCAATTAAAAAAGCACAAATATATATGGATTCATATTTCAATCGTTATCCAGATGTATTAAAATTTATGGAAAATACAAAGAAACAAGCAATAAAAAATGGATACATCACAACCATTATAGGACGGCGAATTTATCTTCCTAAGAAGATAATAAATAATAATTATTCTACTAATATATCTTTAAGTGCAGCTGCATTACGAGCTGCTATTAATGGCCCACTGCAAGGTACTAGTGCTGACATTATTAAAATAGCTATGATATCCCTAGATAAATGGATTGTTAAAAATAACAATTATAAAATTAAAATGATTATGCAAGTTCATGATGAATTAGTATTTGAAATTGAAAAAAATTACTTAGATCTTTCTATAAAGAAGATACGTGACATAATGGAAAATAGTATAAAGTTAAATATTCCTCTATATGTAAATATAGGAATAGGTAAAAATTGGGATGAAACACATTAATTAATAAAAATTAATTTAATTTAAAAAAAAATTAAACCAATTATCTAATTTTCGATGTATATTTTCAATACCCATCTTTTTACGAGATGAAAAAAAATCTACTTGCACATCTTCATCTCTGATAAACATCATTGAAATTTTTTGTCTTACGAAATCTAATTGTTTTTTTCTTTTAAATAAAGAATATTTATCTGCTTTATTTAGCAAAAGTAATACTGGGATAGCGTATTTAACAGCCCGCCGAATTATCAATTCATCAAATAATTTGAAAGGATATCTAATATCCATTATTACTATAATACCTTTTAAAGAACGTCGGTTTTTTAGATAAATATCTAATGTGTGTTTCCATTGAAACTGTAATTTTTTCGATATTGTTGCAGTATAACCATATCCAGGAAAATCTACTAAACGATATCCTTCAGATATTTGAAATATGTTAATAAGTTTTGTGCTTCCTGGAATTTTACTAGTGCGTGCTAATTTTTTTTGATTAGTAATATTGTTAATAACGCTGGATTTACCAACATTTGAATAGCCTAGAAAGGCTACTTCAATCCCACGATCATTTGGAAGATCTTTAAAAGAAGGCACACTAAGAAAAAAATTAGTCACCTGATAATTAAATAACAAAAATCATATTTCCTTAAAAAAAAGAAATAAAAGTATTTTTACAAACTATTAAACACTATAATAAAGTTTAAATTCTAATGGATGTAGAAAAATTTAAATAAGAATGTATTGGGTTGCTAGATCTGAGAAATCTTACTTCAATTCGATCGGATCGTTAGCATTATTAGCTTCCTCCCGTTCGTTCCGTAGTAGTAGGCCTACTGGGATACGAATAGAAGCAGACCGCTTCTTACTACTACTACCTACTACCTACTACTCTACTACTTACCATCAATATAAAATATACTAACATTAATTTAATTACGGACTGATTAATAATGTAGCTTCTTCATAACCTGGAAGCAAATATTTATTACAACATTAATTGATTTTGTATGTTGAATAATGCCCTATCCTATATAAATAAAACATAACTTATTATGAAAAGCTACATATTGATGTCTTACAAAGATGATTGTTGATTGTATACCAGAGCTATTATTTCCGAAAATAGATTTTTTCATAAAATTTGCCATTTTACCAAATACATATACTACAGTAGTATGCACTACATATTTATTTATATATTTGAACTTTTTTATCTACAGTGTTTGTTGTTGAATCTAGTAGCAATTTCATTTCGACCTGCTGTCGCTGCTACTTCATGATGATGGTGGCCACTATTCTATTACTACCATTTTTTTCCATTGTTAGACATATAGCTAAACATATATTTTAGGTAAAATTAACTGGTAGGGAGGAACTGGAAAATAGCCCATTTAATATGTTATATTATTGGGATACCCTGTTTATTATTATTCCAAGCAAAGTAAAAGTAGGTTCAATCTCATCAATAACAATCTAAGATCCAGAGGAATTACAGTTAAAACAAAAAAGAAATTATTCTGTTTTAGTACCATAAAAAGCTACTTCAGCAATCAATCCAATCCCCTGAAGATGAAGAAAGAAGATGAAAAAAATTTCCGGGCTTTTTTGAAATAGCACAATTATCACATTGCTACATCACAACGAATAGAATTCGCATAGTTGATTAGTATCTGGTGATAATATTATATCAGATTCATTTATATTTTTTCCATCCTAATCTAATAGCCGTCAAAGATTTTATTTTTTTTCAAAAAAATCAGTATTAATTTGGTGTGATGGTTGATGGTATTGTTATATATTTATATGCTGATTTTTACCTTTACTATCTGTAATCGCAAATCAATAAATTTTACTCCATATTTATTCAACATTTTCAAAATATCTTTATTCAAGATATATTAATCTCTCGGATTTAATATTTAAAAATTTTATTTTTTAGGCCCATAAATAAACGCACTGAAGAAAATTATAATTCATAATAAAATATCTCTAACTTAGAAAAAACTGCTCAAGTAGATTGAGATAAATGGTACCCGGAGCGGGAGTTGAACCCGCATAACCATATGTGGCTGAGGGATTTTAAGTCCCTTGTGTCTACCGATTCCACCATCCGGGTAGGGTATATAATTTCGTATGGCTACTACCACCAGGTAGGTATAAAAAAGGCGCGGCACGGAATTGAACCGTGCTATACGGATTTGCAGTCCGCTGCATAACCACTCTGCCAACGCGCCTATGAATAATATTATTATATCTTTAAAATCAAAGCAACAACGTATTTTAATATTTTGATTAAAATCGTTTTGCATTTAACATTATATGGTAGGTATTAGGATTAATATTTAATTAATAAAATAGATAAGATTTTAATCGTATTTTAATACTGAATTTCCCTTTACCACTTTAATAAATAGAAGTGGGGCAAAAATTATGCTTGCTGCTGCATACACAAAATAAATGTTACATGTATTTGTTATATTAGACTAATAGCTGCTGCAGCTAAAAATAAATTTACCCATATTGGAATGTTAATTCCCCTAAATATAGGATAGTTAACAATAATATAACAAGTAGTGGAATGTCATTCGACATATACAAAAAAAAATAAAATTTTAAAAAAAAAATCAAGCGAGATGAGTTGCTTGGCAAGCTCATCTCGTATTTATTTTTTTAATTCATTTTTCGTCCACATATATTACCTAAAATAAAACCTATACATGATGCTATAAATAGATAATATATAGGTTTTTTCCGTATATGATGTTCAATTGTATCAAAAATCCTTTCTAAGGAAGTACAATTCTCACCTTTATTATTAATATTATCTTTTATTTGCTGATGATTTGAGGAAGAAATATCTTCTATAAAATCTGTATTTTCATTTTGGTTAAATTTATTGTCTTGTAGATTTTGATGCAACATATACAATTTTATCCTTAATTTTAAATTATATAATAATATTTATATTATAGCTTAAGTAATTAAATTATTTTTTAATTATCTATGGGATCAACATCTAAAGACAATTTAATTTTTTTAATTTGTGGTAAATTGTAAATTTTACATAAATTATGTTTGATAATTTTTTGTAATTTACCACGTGAAGGATGTTGCAATACTAATTGCCATCGATAACGGCCTCTGCGTTTAGCTTGCAAAGCAGGTATTGGTCCCATAAGTAATAACTCTTTATTATATTGTAATACACTGTTAGTAAAAATTTCTCTTAAAAGGTAAAGACTTTGAATGGCTTGATCATTATCATAAGATTCGGCTTTGAATAATACCTGACACGTATAAGGAGGTAATAGTAACATTTTACGTTCTTTTAAAACTTGGGTAGCAAATGACTCATAACCATTATTTAATAATGTATGTAATACAGGGTTATGAGGATGATAAGTTTGTAATAATACTTCGCCATATTTATTTGCCGTCCGGCCCGCCCGACCAGCTACTTGAGTGTAAAGTTGAGCAAAACGTTCAGTTGAACGAAAATTGGAGGATAATAAAGCCCCATCTACATTTAATAAGGCTACTAATGTTAGATTAGGAAAATGATGTCCTTTAGCTAGCATTTGTGTTCCCACTAAAATATGTGCTCCTCCATTATGGATTTTTGTATAATGGGCTTCTATCGTAGCCTTCCGATTAACTGTATCACGATCAATACGTGATAATGGTATTGTAGGGAATAATATTCTCATTTTTTGTTCTATTTGTTCTGTTCCTAACCCAACAGGAATTAAGTTTGTTGTTCCACATTGGATGCATTGTGATGGAAGTGTACGTTTACTTTCACAATAATGGCAGTATAATTGATGATACTGTTGGTGTAATGTATAATAATGATCACAACGTTGACATTCAGCAATCCATCCACATTCATGACATATGAATGATGTTGAATACCCTCGACGGTTTAAAAAAAGTAATACTTGATTTTTATTTTCTAAATGCTTAGATATTTTTTTTATTAGTATAGGAGATAATCCTGATTCCAATTTTAATCCTTTTAAATCAATAATATGTTGTTTTGATAAAGATGCGTTACCAGCACGTTTACTTAGTCGCAATAATTTATATTTACCTAAATCTACATTATATAATGTTTCGAGCGCAGGTGTTGCTGACCCCATGATTATAGGAATATTGGACTCTCGTGCTAAGAAAACAGCTAGATCTCTAGCTTGATAACACCACCCTTCCTGTTGTTTATAAGAAGAATCATGTTCTTCATCAATTACAATAATACCCAGAGACGCAAAAGGGGTAAATAATGCCAATCTGGTTCCAATGACAACTAATACTTCACCTTGACGGGCTTTTAACCAAACGGAAAACCGTTCATCATCATTAAGACCAGAATGTAAAACTTCTATTGGTAGATTAAAACGTTCCCGAAATCTTACAATCGTTTGATGTATTAAGTTTATTTCTGGGACTAATACTAATACCTGACGACCACTAGTAATAATTTTTGCAATGACATTAAGATATACCTCTGTTTTTCCAGAACCAGTAATCCCTGCTAGTAACCAAGCAGAAAATTTATTTATGGCTCTACATATAACCTCAATAGCTGTTATTTGTTCATAATTTAAACATATTTTTTTTGTTAAAAAAACAAAATTATTTGGCAAATTATTTATTAATGGTTTGTTAATATGGGATAAATTACATAATCCTTTTAAAATTAAAGTATTTAAAGTTTTTTTATTTATTTTATATTGGATAATATCACTTTGATATATAGTTTTTGTTTGTAAAATAGCAAGAGCTTTTTGCATATTTGGTTTATTTTTAAAAGTGTTTAATGACGTAATACGTCCTAGTTCAGTTATTTGCCATTGCAATAATGGTTGAGCTACAACAGGATTACCTTTACGTAAAATTTTTGGGATAACTTGAAATAATACTTCACCTAAAGGATACTGATAATATTCAGCTGCCCAGAGTAAAAGACGCCATAATGCAGTAGGAAATAATGATTTATTATCAATAATATCATTGATTGTTTTTAATTTATTCAAAGGTAATTTACTTTGATTCTTAATGTTAACTATTATACCAATAACTTTTCGATTTCCAAAAGGGACATATACTCTTCTACCAATAAGAGCTTCCATCTTATTGGAAGGTAATAGATAATCAAAGTATTTTTTTATAGGAATATAAATAGCAACTTGCACAATAAGCATAATATTCACAAATGTGATAATGGTATTAAATATTTAAAAAAAATCTGCAGTATGATTGTAAACACTTACAAAAAATAAAATGTGAGGTTTTGTATGAAAAAAGGTATTCATCCTAATTATATAGAAATTATTGCAACTTGTTCTTGTGGTAATATTATTAATATAAGATCGACGGTAGGTCATGATATTAATTTAGATGTATGTAATAAATGTCATCCATTTTATACAGGAAAACAACGATTAGTTGATACTGGAGGCCGAGTTGAAAAATTCAATAAACGTTTTAATTATGAAGATTAAAAACTAAAATAGTTGTCGCTCTTCTGCTTCTTTCTATCTCCTATAGTAAGCGAAGTAGAAGAGATAGACACATTTATGTGTGTGGTGGAGATATTATGCTAATAATTTTCTTACTGCCTTACCAATATCTGTCAAATTACGAACAATTGTTACTCCTGCCTTTTCCAGTAGCTTAAATTTTTCCTTTGCTGTACCTTTTCCTGAGGATATAATGGCTCCTGCATGTCCCATACGTTTTCCTTGGGGTGCTGTCACACCTGCAATATAAGCAATAACTGGTTTATTTAGATATTGTTTTATATAGTGGGATGCTTCTTCTTCTGCGGTCCCCCCAATTTCTCCAATCATCACTATTGCTTCTGTTTGCGGATCTTTATGAAATAATTTCAAAATATCTTTAAAATCAGAGCCGGAAATTTGATCTCCTCCTATACCAACACAAGTGGACTGTCCATAACCTATATCGGTAATTTGTTTTACTGCTTCATACGTTAATGTACCAGAACGTGAAATTACGCCAATTTTTCCTGGTTTGTGAATTTCACTAGGCATGATACCTATCTTACATTCTCCTGGAGTTATCACTCCAGGGCAATTTGGGCCTATCATACAAACTCCTGTTTTCTTTAATTTACTTTTTATTATCAGCATATCTTGTATCGGTAGACCTTCAGTAATAGTAATAATTAACTTAATTCCCGCATCTATAGCTTCAAGAATACTATCTTTACAAAATGGAGCAGGAACATAGATTACAGATGTTGTTGCTTCTGTCATTTCTACCGCTTCAAATACAGTATTAAATATAGGTAAGCCCAAATGTTGACTACCACCTTTACCAGGCGTAACCCCCCCCATAATTTTTGTTCCATAAGCTAATGCTTGTGCAGAATGCAGAGTACCTTGAATGCCAGTAATACCCTGACAGATTACTTTAGTATTTTTATGAATTAAAATAGACATTCATGTTTAACCTTGTTGCAGCAACAACAATTTGTGCTGCCTCTAATAAATTATTAGTTACCACAATATCACTCTTATTTATTGAAGATATTTTTTTTATTCCAATCTCAGCATTATTACCCTCTAAACGGATAATAATTGGTATTTGGATATTTATTTCAGATACTGCACTTATGATACCATCTGCTATTATATCACAACTTACAATGCCACCAAAAATATTTACAAGAATAGCTTTTACTTTTGTATCAGATAATATTATTTTGAAAGCCTCAGTTACTCTTTCTTTTGTTACTCCACCTCCAACATCTAGAAAATTAGCTGGATTTCCACCATAAAGTTTAATTATATCCATTGTACCCATTGCTAATCCAGCTCCATTTACCATACAACCTATATTTCCATCTAATGCTACATAATTCAATTGCAATTGTGCAGCATATGCTTCACGTGGTTCTTGCTGGTGGGAATCATTCATTTTTAATAATTCAGGTTGTCTGAATAGGGCATTTTCATCCACAATCAATTTTCCATCCAAACAAAGCATACTTCCTTCTTGAGTTAAAACCAATGGATTAATTTCTGCTAACATTAGATCTTTTTCACAAAATAACTTTGCTAAACTCATAAATATATTAGTAAATTGAATGACATCTTTCCCCATTAATCCAAGTTTAAAAGCTAATCTACGTCCTTGATATGGTTGAGGACCAGTTAAAAGATCTATAATAATCTTATGGATTAAATTTGAATTTGTTTTAGCAATAGTTTCAATATTAACGCCACCCTGCGAGGCTGCTATAAATGTAATGGTACAAGTACTACGTTCAATAACAGCTCCTAAATATAGTTCTTTGTTAATATTTATTGCGGCTTCAATTAAGATTTGATTAACTGGTTGTCCCTGTGATTGAGTTTGATAAGTGATCAAACGGTTACCTAACCACTGATGTACAAAATTTGATAAATCTTTTTGATTGTTAAATAGTTTTACCCCACCAGCTTTGCCACGGCCACCTGCATGAATTTGACATTTGGCTACCCATGGACCAGTTCCCAGCTTATTAATAATTTCTGGAACTTCATAATAATTTTTACAGATATAACCAATTGGCGTGGGTAATCCATACTGCAAAAATATTTGCTTTGCCTGATATTCATGTAATTTCATTTCACACCTCTAACAATAACCGTGCTGGATCTTCTATAATATTTTTAATCATTAATAAACAGCTTACTGATTCACGACCATCAATTAAACGATGATCGTAAGAAAGTGCTAAATACATCATAGGTAGAATAACTATTTCTCCGTTAACAGCCATAGGCCGGTCTTTAATAGTATGCATTCCAAGGATAGCACTTTGTGGGGGATTAATAATAGGAGTAGACATTAATGAACCAAAGATACCACCATTAGTAATGGTAAAATTACCGCCAATAAGTTCATCAACTGTTAACTTACCTTCGTTTCCTTTAATAGCAAATTCTTTAATTTTTTTTTCTATATCGGCCATACTCATCAGATCAACATTATGTAATACTGGAGTAACTAAACCGCGAGGAGTGGAAACCGCAATACTTATATCAAAATAATTATAATAGATAATATCTTCACCATCAATTGCAGCATTCACTTCTGGAAAACGTTTCAATGCTTCTACTACTGCTTTTACATAGAAAGACATAAACCCTAATCGTATTCCATGAATTTTATGAAATGTCTCTCCGTATTGTTTACGTAAATCAATAATTGGTTTCATGTTAACTTCATTAAAGGTAGTTAACATAGCAGTATTATTTTTAGCTGCAAGTAATCGTTCTGCAATACATTTACGTATACGTGTCATTGGAATACGTTTTTCTCTAATTTTTTCCGAAATTTCTTTCAGTCCTCTTACTGTTTCAATTTTATTTTTTATATCTTGTTGTTGCGGTGAGGATTGCTTTAGCTGCTGCTGTGTTAATCTAATATAATTATTCAAATCTGTTCTAGTAATACGGCCACCTACGCCACTACCCTTTATCTCCTTTATTATGTTGGAATAATCTAAATTATGTTTGGTAATCAAACGTCTAATAATTGGACTCAGTAAATCTTTATCTTTGTATAGCTTGTCACCTTTTTTCGTAATAGATGTTTGATGATAATTATCATCATTTTTATTATTTTTTATATTATATTGTCCTATAATCTGTCTAGAAGAGACAGTAGCTCCTTCCTTTTCTAAAATAGAAACAATAATTCCATCACCTGTAGCTGGAACTTCCAAGACTACTTTATCAGTTTCAATTTCTACTAATACCTCGTCTCTATGGAAAATATCACCTATTTTTTTATACCATTTTGCTATAGTAGCGTTTGTTACTGATTCAGGTAATTCTGGTACTAGGATATTAGTGAAGTTGTTATTCATTGAACTATTATTCCTTAATAAAAATTAATCAATAGTGAGCGCCTCATTAATTAGTACTTTTTGCTGCTTTTGATGAAGAAACAAATAACCTACTGCTGGTGAAGCTGAAGCAGGTCGTCCTACATATCGTAATGAAGCACCGGATGGAATAACCTCCCGGAGAAGGGACTGTTGAATGTAAGACCATGCACCTTGATTAAAGGGTTCTTCTTGGCACCAAATAAAATCCTTTACATGTAGATATTTTTTTATTATTTGTTCGATTATTTGTATCGGAAAGGGATATAATTGCTCAATACGTATGATACTAATATTTCTCTGTTCATTTTTCCGACGTTGGCCAATTAAATCATAATATACTTTACCAGAACATAGAATAATGCGTTTTACATCTAAAATGTGATTTTTTTCAATTTCATCAATAACTAATTGAAATGTACCATTGGTTAATTCATATAAATCAGAAGTAGCTAAAGGATGACGAAGTAATGATTTAGGTGACATCACAATTAAGGGACGAGGCATGTTATCTACTATTAGTGCTGCCTGTCGCTCAATTAGGTGAAAAAATTGTGCTGGTGTAGAAGGAATACAGACTTGCATATTTAGTTCAGCACATAACTGAAGATACCGTTCTAAACGCGCAGACGAATGTTCTGGTCCTTGTCCTTCATAGCCATGCGGCAGTAGCATTACTAAGCCGCATAGTCGCCCCCATTTTTGTTCACTAGAACTAATAAATTGGTCAATGACAATTTGAGCACCATTAGCAAAATCTCCAAATTGTGCTTCCCAGATAGTTAAAGTCTTTTGTGCTGTACTTGAACTTGAATATCCATATTCAAATGCTAAGACAGCTTCTTCTGAAAGAACTGAGTCCCAGATTTGAAATATCCCTCCTTGTTCTTCTTTATCTTTAGGGAGATGTTGTAATGGTATGTAAGTCGAACCATCGATCTGATTATGAATTACCGCATGACGATGCGCAAAAGTACCACGACTAACATCCTCACCAGATAAACGTATAGAAATTCCGCGGTATAATAAATTAGCATATGCTAAATTTTCGGCTGCTCCCCAATCAAATGGTTTTTTTCCTTCTGCCATATCACGGCGAGCCTGATAAATTTTAGCGACTATGGATTGCATCTGAATATAATTTGGCACATCACTAATACATTTTGCTAATTTTTGAATGTTTTTTTTATTATCACCTTCCCGCGAATTCTTCTCTAAATGCACCTGATTAGGTATGTTGTATGAGCTTCTTAAAAATTTTTTTTCCATTATTGTACATCGTTCTGCAACTACACATGTGCCAATATCCAATTGCTCACGATATTGTTTTAATATTTTTTGAGATTCTTGTAAAGTAACAACTTGTTCTGTCATTAATTTTTTTACATAAATTTGGCGTATTGTAGGATGGTTTTTAATTTTTTTATACATAATTGGTTGTGTTACACTAGGTTCATCAACCTCATTATGCCCATGACGACGGTAACAGACTAAATCGATAAATACGTCTCGTTTAAATTTTCGTAAAAATTTTAATGCTAATCGTGTAACAAAAATTGTTGCTTCTATATCATCAGCATTAACGTGAAAAATGGGTGCTTCTACCATTTTACCAATATCTGTGCAATATTGTGTTGAACGTGCGTCACTCAAATTAGATGTGGTAAATCCAATTTGATTATTTATAACAATACGAAGAGTACCACCTATGTCATAAGCTCGAACCTTTGAAAAATTTAAAGTTTCTTGCATCACTCCTTGACCTATAATAGCTGCATCTCCATGAATAGTAATGGGCAATACCTTATTAAAATTGGGGTCTGTTAACCGATGCTTATCTAAGCAGGCACGTACTGATCCCATTACTACTGGATTAACAATCTCTAAGTGAGATGGATTAAATTCCAATGTAATATGAATCTTATCTCCTTTTATAGTTTTAATATCAGAAGAGTATCCCATATGATATTTTACATCACCAGTACCAAATATTTCTTCATATTTACCAGAAAATTCATCAAACAAATATTTTGGTGGTTTACCCACAACATTTATTAAGACATTAATACGTCCACGATGTGCCATCCCAAAAAAAATTTCGCATATACCACTTTCCCCAGCATGACGAATAACTTCTTTTAACATTGGAACTAAAGCTTCTCCTCCTTCAAGTGAAAAACGTTTTGTGCCAGGAAATTTAGTTCCAAGATAATGTTCTATTTCTTCAGCAGCAGTAATTTCTTCTAAAAATTTTTTTTTCTCAGTACTACTAAAAACAATATTATCATTTATAGATTCAATATATTGCTGAATCCATCGTCGTTCTTCAATATTAGAAAGATGCATATATTCAAATCCAATTGAACCACAGTAAATTTTTTTCAAATAACGATACAAATCAGCAATAGTCATAATCTCTTTTTTAAAATCATAAAAGGATTCAATATCAACATATAAATATTTATTTAAATCTTCCTCTAGAAGGTCATAAAAGGAGGGCTCCAAATAGGGAACACTTTTTTGTTGATTTCCTCCTCCTAGAGGATCTAAGCGAGCTTTTTGATGCCCGTACCATCGGTACGCATCAATTAATTTTAGCACTTTAGTCTGTTTTAAATTCTTTAATTCATCCTTGAATTTATTTTTAGAAGATGCATTGCATATATTTTTAGCTACATCAGCTGATCTCATCATTTTCTGAAACATAGAACGCCACTCATGTTCTACAGAATTGGGATTTTTTAAAAAATCTTTATAAAGTTGCTCTACCCATGATTGATTGATTCCTGTAAGCCAAGAAGTATCTAACCAGTATTTTATACTAGTGCTGTGATTATACATGATTTTTTATATCCTAATAAATATAGTTATGGTAGTTAACAATTATTTTTCAATAACATTGATTTAATATGATGAATCGCACGTGTAGGATTTAATTTTTTAGGACAAACACTGACACAGTTCATAATACTATGACACCTGAAAACGCTAAAAGCATCCCGTAATTTCTCTAACCTTGCTTCTGTTGCCATATCTCTGTTATCTACCAGAAACCGATAAGCAGTTAATAATCCTGCAGGTCCTATAAATTTATCTGGGTTCCACCAAAATGATGGACAAAATGTTGAACAACATGCACATAAAATACACTCAAATAACCCATTTAATTTATCACGTTGTATTGTAGTTTGTAAATATTCTCGTATAGGATGAGTCTCCCCATTTAATAGGTAGGGTTTTATTTTTTCATATTGATTATAAAATTGTTTCATATCTACAATTAGATCACGAATTACTGGTAAGCCTGGTAGTGGACGGATAATAATTTTTTTATTACCATTATTGCTTATGGCAGCAATATCAGTAATACAAGCTAAGCCATTTTTACCATTTATATTTAAACCATCTGAACCACATACTCCTTCTCTACAAGATCTACGAAAGGCAAGTGTTGGATCTCGCTCTTTTAAAATAAATAGAGCATCTAATAGTACCATATTACGCTTTTCTTCCATTATAAGAATGTAATCTTTCATATAAGGAGCGCTATCTTTATCCGGATTATAACGGTAAATAGAAAAAGTTAATTTCATTATTTTATCTCTACTATATATTATATTACTTATGTTATTAATAAGTACGTGCCTTAGGCTTAAAGGATTTACGAAATTTGGGAGACATATTAATTTTACGGCGAGTCATGCAGTCTTTTTGCGGGAGATATAAAGTGTGACATAACCAATTTTTATCATCTCGGGTAGGAAAATCAACTCGACTATGTGCCCCACGACTTTCAGTTCGAAATATAGCAGCAAGAGCCGTGACATAAGCTGTTTCCAGCATATTGTCTAATTCTAGACATTCTATCAGCTGAGTATTAAAACACTTTGAAGTATCTCTAACAGAAGCATTTTTTAAACGTTCACGAATCAATCTTAGCTCTGCTAATCCCTTGATCATGGTTTGACCTTCCCGAAATACGGAAAAGTTTTGTTGCATACAAAATTGCATGCTTTTACGTATTTCTACGGGATCTTCACCACCATGTTGATGACTTTTCCAACGATTGAATCGTTCTAAAGAATAATCAATATCTTCATTTGAAGCCTTACGTAATGTTCCTTGTTCCTTAATAGACTGACTCAGATGTATACCTACAGACCGACCAAATACCACTATATCAAGTAATGAATTTCCTCCAAGACGATTTGCTCCATGTACGGAAACAGAAGCTATTTCACCTACTGCAAAAAGTCCAGGAATAATCACATCTTCCCCAAAATTATTAATTGTTACCACTTGTCCTGTAATTTTAGTTGGAATACCTCCCATCATGTAATGACATGTAGGGATAACAGGAATAGGTTCTTTAGAAGGTTCAATGTGAGCAAAAGTACGTGCTAGTTCCATAATTCCAGGTAGACGATATTCTAACAGCTCTTTTCCTAAATGGTCTAATTTTAGTTTTACATGTGGCCCCCAATATTCATCATTATATCCATAACCACGCATTTTTTTGATTTCAATCATGATTGAACGTGCAACAATGTCACGGCCAGCCAAATCTTTAGCGTTTGGGGCATAGTGTTCCATAAAACGTTCACCATTACTATTCAATAAATAACCTCCTTCTCCTCTACAACCTTCACTAATCAATATACCAGTTCCTCCAGCAATACCTGTAGGATGAAATTGCCACATTTCCATATCCTGTAATGGAACCCCGGCCCGTAATGCCATTCCAATGCCATCTCCCGTATTAATATGGGCATTAGTAGTTGTATAATAAATTCGACCAGCACCACCAGTTGCTAAAATAGTAGCACTAGCTTTAAAATATACAATTTCCCCGGTTTCAATACATAAGGCAGTACAACCAACAATATTAGCATCTTGATTTTTTACTAAATCTAATGCGTACCATTCAGAAAAAATGGTAGTTTTGTTTTTGATATTTTGTTGATAAAGTGTATGCAACAATGCATGACCAGTACGATCAGCAGCAGCTGCTGTTCTTGCTGCTTGTTGGCCGCCAAAATTTAGTGATTGACCACCAAATGGACGCTGATATATTCTACCATTGGGTAATCTGGAAAATGGAAGTCCCATATGTTCTAGTTCTAGAATAACCTCTGGACCATTTTTACACATATATTCAATTGCATTTTGATCGCCTAGATAGTCCGCCCCTTTGACTGTATCATACATATGCCATTCCCAATTATCTTCATGGTGATTTCCAAGTGCCACGGTAATCCCTCCTTGAGCTGATACAGTATGAGAACGAATTGGAAAAACTTTAGACAGCAAGGCACAAGAGTGCCCATTTTTTGAAATTTGTAAAGCGGCTCGCATTCCTGCTCCACCTGCCCCTATAACAATCGAATCAAATTCTATAATTGGATAAATCATTAATTAGGCGCTCCATATCACAATGGTTCCATAAATTACATATCCTAGCAATACTAGGATGTGTGTAAATTGTAATATTACACGTATTATCAGTGAGTTAATATAATCAGTTAACACTTGCCATATACCTATCCACCCATGGATAAGAGTAGACAAAAGAGTTAGTATCGTAAAAATTTTAGTAAATGAAGAGTCAAAAAAACCACGCCACGTTACATAAGTAATGGTATCAGTTGTAATAATAAAACCAAGTAAATAAATTATGTAAAGAGAAATTATAATTGCTGATATGCGTAATAAAATCCAGTCACATACCCCATTGCATCCTAATGCAGAAACATTATTTACCATATAAAAACTCCAGTAATAATTGAAAGTATAGTGGTAAAAATGAATACTATTTGCGCTGATCGAGCACCATATTGCTCATTTTTTATAAAAAATCCAATATCCATCAATATATGACGGATACCTCCTATAATATGGAAAATCATTATAGTGGAAACAAGCCACATAATCATTTTAAATAAAATATGGTTCATCAATATTCTAATTTTTAGAAATCCTTCAGGTGAAGATAAGGAAATCTCAAGTAATCTAAGTATTAAAGCCATAAAAAAAATATTCATTACACCAGAAACACGTTGCAGAATAGATGCAATTGCTGCAATAGGAAATTTTATTGTTTTTAGATCTAAATTTACTGGTCTTTGTTTTTTCATATTCTTATTCATAATAATTTTTATTTATACTCATTTTTTATTTTCATGTTCATTCGAACAAAAGTATAAAACGATCGCCTTATTATCACAAATATCTTACAATCAATTTTGCAAAAAAAAAATAGTGATTTTGATTAGGACAACTAACAAATTAATTATTATAATAAATATCAATAGTAATTTATTTTGATACCATGAGGTAGCTTATGTATTTACCATTTGTAATATCGTTTCTAACGGTTATCTGTTTTTTGTTAAAAAAAGTAAAATATGGTTATATATTATGGACGATATTAAGTATTGTAACTATTGCTTGTTTTAAATATCATGCAACTCGAGCGTTAAATTTATCCTTCTAAAGGCTAGAATAACATGCGCAACTTAACAACAATATTTGCTATTATGAAAAATAATGCACATAAATTTTGTCGCCCACTTAATACACTAGGTTTATGTGTTAATAATATAATATTATTGTTTGCCTTTTATTATCAGTTGGTGCTGCATGAATTACCATGTCCGATATGTTTATTGCAGCGGGTTGGTATTATTATGATTAGTATCGGATTTTTGCAAAATATACTATTTGGTATTCGTAATATACATTACGGAATAGCACTATTAGGTTGTATAATCACTATTATTATAGCCCTACGACAAGTATTTATACATATTCTTCCCGGTGACCCAGGTTACGGTAGTACTCTATTTGGTATTCATTTTTATACTTGGGCTTTATTGAGTTCATTATTGACCATGATTGGTATTGCTTTACTATTAATATTGCAAAAAGAGAATGGTGATGATGTAACTACACATTTTAAGTTAACAATAGTACTAGAAAAAATTTCTATTACTATCTTTGTTTTATTAATTGCTGCCAATGTAATATCTACAATATTAGAATGTGGACTTGGACAATGTCCAAGTAATCCAACTGGATATCAGTTGCTACCAAAATAATTATTAAATACAACTACTTTTTTATGCAGGATTTGCAATATCTATAAATTTAACATTAAAACCATATATTTTTTTTTCTTCTAGCCATTTACTCAATGCCTTAATGCCTCCGCGTTCAGTAGCATGGTGTCCGGCAGAAAAGAAATGTAACCCATTTTCCCGAGCACTATGGATAGTTTTTTCTGAAACTTCACCAGTAATAAAAGCATCTACACCAAAATTAGCAGCTTCATCAATGAAATTCTGTCCTCGACCCGTAGACCATGCTACATAGCTTATTAAGCTTGGGGCATGCTCCCCAAAATGCAAAGGAATACGATCTAATTTTGTAGTGATACGTCCTATGAGTTCTTCACTAGTTAATGGAGAGATAAATCGCCCCCAATAAAGTAAGGGAACTATTTCTCCTTGTAAGTTTATCCCTAATAATTTTGCCAATTGGACATTATTACCAAGTTGGGGATGGGCATCAAGTGGCAGGTGCCAACTATATAAATTTATATTATTCACTAAGAGTGTTTTCAGACGTTGACGTTTCATTCCTTTTATGATAGATGATTCATTTTTCCAAAAATAACCATGATGTACAATGATAGCATCGGCGTGACAATTAACAGCTTCATCAATAAGTGCTTGACATGCTGTAACTCCAGTAATAATTGTTTTAATATCTTCGCATCCACTTACCTGTAACCCATTAGGCGCAAAGTCACAAAAATCATCACTGCTTAATAGTTTGTTGATTAATTGTTCTAATTCTGTATTACGCATTTTTACATAAACTATTCTAATTACATTTCTTAATAAGATAGTTGATTTTTTATTGCATGAAAATACATATTTAAAAATATTTTTTTTACAAATTAATAAAATATTATTATAGTCAAATTTATGCATGAAGTTAAAAATATTAAAAAATAATATAAATTGTGTTGTTTTATTTCTAAATTAGAATGAATGGTATTTTTAATTATTTACTGATCTGGAAAATAATTTTGATGTGCTCATGGTCAGAATAATTCTGGCCACAGACATACCAATAAAAAAGTAAATTAAGTTTAATGATAAATAATTTTGAATATTGTCAAGTTAGCTAATTATCATATTTTAAGGAAATAATGAATTTATGAAAAGTGAAAAAAACAAAATTGGCATTTTTTTTGGAAGCGATACAGGCAATACGGCAAAGATCGCAACAATGATTCAAATGGAATTAGGTGGTGAATCTATAGCCGAAATTTATGATATTGCGAATAGTAGCAAAGAAGATATTGAGAAATTCAAAATATTATTATTAGGAATTCCCACTTGGTATTATGGAGAAGCTCAATGTGATTGGGATGATTTTTTCCCCAAATTGAAGCTAATTGATTTTAGAAAAAAATACGTGGCATTATTTGGTTGTGGTGATCAAGAAGATTATGCAGAATATTTCTGTGATGCTATGGGAACATTAAGAGATATATTAATTCAGAAAGGAGCAAATATGGTTGGCCGTTGGCCAATAACAGGTTATGATTTTGTATCATCTAAATGTTTATTTAATGAGCAATATTTTGTAGGACTTACTATTGATGAAGATCGCCAACCTGAATTAACTCAGGAACGTGTAAAAAATTGGGTGTTACAAATTTGTAGTGAATTATCATTAAATAATAAATCTTGAATAATAATTTTTATTATATTAGTTAGGATAATAGTTTATTACTTTTTTTTAACCAGGTTTCACGTAAGCGAACAATAAGATTAAATACTAAATTTTCATCAGAAGAATGATGGCTATCAGCCAAAAAGTATCCTTCACGCTCGAATTGAAAAGTAGTATTCTGTCTTTGTTTAATACTAGGTTCAACGAACCCATTACAGATCTGTAATGAATTATGATTGACTTTTGATAAAAAGTCATCTAATGCATCAGGATTAGGTACGCTAAACAAGCGATCATAAATCCTAAACTGAGCAGGTAAAGCATGTTGTGCAGAAACCCAATGAATCACTCCTATGACTTCTTTGTCATAAGAATTATTGTTACAACATGTAGTACAATGCAGACAAATAATGTTATTTGCTGTATCCTTTATTACACGTTCTGCTTTGATAATATAAGTATTTCGTAACCTTACTTTTTTACCTAAAATTAGTCTTTTATATTGGGGATCTGGGACTTCTGCACAGAAATCATTACGATCAATATATATTTCGCGACTCAAGGGTACTGCTCTAAACCCCATTTCTGGTTTATAAGGATGATTACTCATTTTTATTATTTTTGTATAGCCCATAGGAAGATTATCCAATACTATCCTTAATGGATATAAAACTGCCATTGCACGAGGAGCATATTCATTTAACTCTTCACGTATACAGGCTTCTAATGAAGAAATTTCCACAATACTGTTCTGTTTAGTAACACCTATACGACGACAGAATTCACGAATAGAAGCGGCAGTATAACCACGACGACGTAAGCCAGAAATAGTAAACATACGAGGATCATCCCAACCTTCCACTATTTTCTTTGACACAAGCAAATTGAGGTTACGTTTTGACATTACAGTACTTTCTAAGTTTAATCTAGAAAATTCATATTGGCTGGGATGGCGTCCAGAAATACTAATATGTTCTAATATCCAGTTATATAGACGGCGATTATCTTGAAATTCAAGTGTACACAGTGAATGAGTAATCCCTTCTAATGCATCAGAAATACAATGTGTAAAATCATACATGGGATATATACACCATTTCTTACCTGTTTGATGGTGTTCGGTAAATTTTATTCGATATAATACAGGATCACGCATAACGATATAGTTAGAAGCCATATCAATTTTTGCACGTAAGCATACATCACCTTCATAAAAGCCACCATTACGCATTTTCTCAAATAACATTCGGTTTTCTTCTATACTACGATTACGATAAGGACTATTTTTCCCTGGTACAGTCAAGGTACCACGATATTCTCGTATCTGTTCTACAGTCAATTCATCAACGTAAGCTAAGCCTTTGTCAATAAGTTCAACCGCGTATTGGTATAACTGTTCGAAATAATTAGAAGCAAAACGTACTTTCCCGCTCCATTGATAACCTAACCATTTTACATCATGCTTAATAGCTTCTATATATTCTTTATTTTCTTTTTCTGGATTTGTATCATCGAATCGCAAATTGCATTGCCCATTATAATCTTGTGCAATGCCAAAATTGAGGCAAATAGCTTTAGCATGGCCAATATGTAAATAACCATTCGGTTCTGGTGGGAAACGTGTTTGAACTATATTATGTTTTCCTGTACTTAAGTCCTTTTCAATAATTTGCTTAATAAAATTCTTTTGGTTACTGGTTCTTATTGTTTTCTTCATGAAATTTTCATGGATTGGTTACCAATTAATAAATACCGGTTGTTGCATTATTATATTATAAACTATATAAAATTTAAAATAATTTGCGATGAAGCATTGAAAAAAATTATTTACGATAATAATATTATTAAAGCATAATGTATTCATTAATGTTATTATTATTTATTATATGTATGTATGGGCTACGTAGCTCAGCCGGTTAGAGCACAGCACTCATAATGCTGAGGTCACAGGTTCGAATCCAGTCGTAGCCACAAATATATTTTAGCGGAAATGGCGGAAATGGTAGACGCACCAGATTTAGGGTCTGGCACGGCAGCGTGTGCGAGTTCAAATCTCGCTTTCCGCACCATACCATTTATCTGCTAACTAAATTAAATATGATTGATGGGGTATAGCCAAGCGGTAAGGCACCGGGTTTTGATCCCGGCATTCCCAGGTTCGAATCCTGGTACCCCAGTAAAAATAAATTCTTTAATCGACAGTACCCCCCCAAATTTATAATTTATATTATTCAATTAATTTGAATTGAGGTATTTTGTGCTCAAAAATAATCAAGATAAATATATAAAAAAAATATATGTTAAAACGTGGGGGTGTCAAATGAATGAATATGATTCCTCTAAAATTGTTTCTATGCTGAAAAAAAATGGGTATTTACTAACTCATTCATCTGAAAAAGCAGATATTTTACTACTGAATACTTGTTCAATACGTGAAAAAGCACAAGAGAAATTATTTCATCAACTTGGCCGCTGGAAAAAATTAAAAGATAATAAACCTCAAATAATTATTGGTGTAGGAGGTTGTGTAGCTTCACAGGAAGGGGAATTAATTCTGCATCGAGCTAATTATGTTGATATTATCTTTGGCCCACAAACAATTCATCGTATACCAGATATGATTAATTATGTCATCAATTCAAACAACCATATTATGGATATCAGTTTTACTGAAGAAAAATTCAATTATTTGCCGAAGCTAATATCTGCGACAAATCATACTAGTGCTTCTGTTTCAATTATGGAAGGATGCAATAAATATTGTTCTTTCTGTGTAGTACCATATACACGTGGAAAAGAAATGAGTCGCTGTTGTGAGGATATTTTAGCTGAAATATCTCAACTTGCAACACAAGGAGTTCGAGAAATTAATCTCCTAGGACAAAATGTTAATGCATATTGTGGTCTCCGTGGAAAAAACTGTAAAAGTATTTGCTCTTTTTCAGAACTTTTGCGTCTTGTAGCATCAATCAATGGTATTGATCGTATACGATTTACCACTAGTCATCCAAGAAATTTTACAGATGATATTATTGAAGTGTATAGCGATACTCCAGAAATAGTCAGTTTTATCCATTTACCAGTGCAAAGTGGTTCTGACCGTATCCTTAATATGATGAAACGAGGATATACTGTACATGAATATAAAAACATTATTCATAAATTACGGGCAGTACGTCCTGAAATTAATATTAGTTCAGATTTTATTGTAGGTTTTCCTGGTGAAACTCAAAAAGATTTTGCACAGACAATGCAATTAATCAAAGACATAAACTTTGATATGAGTTTTAGTTTTATCTATTCTCCAAGACCAGGTACACGAGCCGCAATGATGATTGATAATGTTAGTGAAAAAGAGAAAAAACAGCGTTTACATATCTTACAAACACGAATTAATCAACAGGCAATGTCTTGGAGTCGTCGCATGTTAGGTACATCCCAACAAATTCTTATTGAAGGAATGTCACGTAAAAATATGAAGGAAATATCCGGACGGACAGAAAATAATCGAGTAGTAAATTTAGAAGGATCTGTAGATTTAATTGGTAAGTTTATTAATGTAGAAATCGTGGAAGTGAAGCCGCATTCTCTGCGTGGTAGTTTTAGATAAAATCATTAAATTAATTTAATTATTTAGTAAAATAAGGAGATGATTTATAAAAATGCGTGTAAAAATACAAATTGCCTGTAATAAAAATCATAGTAGATTACCAACCATAGCAAATTTTAAAAAATGGATACATGCTATATCTATGCAGAATAATAAAGAAATTACTATTCGTTTAGTAGATAAAAATGAAATTCAAGCATTAAATTTTTGCTATCGAGGAATAAATAGACCTACGAATATATTGTCATTTCCATTTGATAAAAATTCAAATATAAATAATTTTCCCTTACTGGGAGATATAGTAATATGTTCTTCTCTTCTAGAAGAAGAAGCTAAAAAACAACACAAATACTTGTTGGCACATTGGGCTCATATTGTAATTCATGGAATTTTACACTTACTCGGATATAATCATATTCATGATGATGAAGCTAAACAGATGGAATTAATAGAAACAAAAATAATGCTGAAGCTTGGATTTCCAGATCCATATTTATTAAGCTAAATAATATTTACTACCTAACTTACATATTAGCCAAATAGTAGTAAGTAGTCCAGATTAAATTTGGCCTATACGATGATGATAACTTTATTCAAAAATATAATTTAGTGAAAAATAGTGAAATAATCGAACATTTCTATTTTTAGATTAATTTGAATTGTAAATAAAAAAAATAACTAAATAGAACCAATATTTTTAATTTTTGGTTATATAAATTATGTTAGTAATAAATTACTAGTTATTCTCACCAGTTAATTGGCATCTAAATTTCATTTAGTTATGTAGTATTCTCTTTATTTATTATTGCTGCTTCTTAGTAGTATAAATAGAAAGAAGAATAAGTAGTTAATTAAGAATAGGATAGGCTACAAAATGATGAGTAAGTAAGAAACTAAGAATAATTATAATAGTAGCAATTAGCAACATTGATTCAGTACTGTATAATACATACAAGTAATTTTACCGAACCTAATTTTGTATTCAAAATTAATAAAGGATGCCATGAATAATGAAAGATCAATATTGTCCTGAAGAGATAGAACATTATGTACAACTTTATTGGGAAAATAATAATACTTTCCATGTAACAGAATTAAAAGACAAAGAAAAATATTATTGTTTATCCATGTTACCTTATCCTTCTGGACATCTTCATATAGGTCATGTTCGTAATTATACAATTGGAGATGTTATCGCTCGTTATCAACGTATGCAAGGAAAAAATGTATTACACCCGATAGGGTGGGATGCATTTGGTTTGCCAGCCGAAGAAGCAGCTATAAGAAATAAGAGTTCTCCTGTATCTTGGACATATAAGAATATTAATTATATGAAAAAACAGCTTAAATCACTAGGATTTAGTTATGATTGGAATCGTGAGATTATAACTTGTAATCCAGAATATTATCGTTGGGAACAGTGGTTTTTTACTAAATTGTATGAAAATGGGATGGTATATAAAAAATCTTCAATAGTGAATTGGTGCCCAAATGATAAAACAGTATTAGCTAATGAACAAGTAGTGGAAGGATGTTGTTGGCGTTGTAATTCTACAGTAGAACTAAGGAAAATTCCTCAGTGGTTTATCAGAATAACTCATTATGCTGATGAATTACTTAGTGGCTTAGATAAACTAATTTTTTGGCCTAACCAAGTGAAAACTATGCAGCGTAATTGGATTGGTCGTTCAGAGGGCATAGAAATTAATTTTTTTATATTTGATTCTGATCAAAAAATTAACGTCTATACTAGACTATCAAAGAATATTATAGATGTTACATGTATTGCTATTGCTATTAATAACAACATTGCAAATCAAGCGGCTATAACAAACCCAATCATAGCAGCTTTCATTACTCAATGGTCGTCCTTGTTTCTGAAACCGCCATCTAGAATAGTAAGGAATGAAGGTGTAGCTACTGGCTTATTTGCTATTCATCCATTAACTGGTGAAAAATTACCTATTTGGGTGACTAACTTTGTACAAACAGATACAGAGGGAATTATGCTAATTCCTGCTCATAATAAGCATGATTGGGAATTTGCCACTAAATATGGGTTACCAATTATTAATCATATTTCCTATGAACATTATGATTCTATTGTAAAAAAAATGTGTGAACCTGATGGTATTGTAGGATTAGGAAAACGCAAAGTTAAATATCGGCTACGAGATTGGGGGGTTTCTCGTCAGCGTTATTGGGGAGCTCCTATTCCTATGATGACAACTAAAACTGGATTAATGATACCAGTTCCTGAAGATCAACTTCCTGTGTTACTACCATTAGATGTTATTATGAATAATAATGGTATTAATAATCCACTTAAAGATAATATTGAATGGGCTAAAATAATAGTAAATAAGCAAAAAGCTTTACGAGAAACTGATACTTTTGATACTTTTATGGAGTCTTCATGGTATTATGCACGTTATACTTGCCCTCATTATAATAAAGGTATGTTAGATCCTAAAGCCACCAATTACTGGTTACCTGTTGATCAATATATCGGTGGGATTGAACATGCTATTTTGCACTTAATGTATTTCCGTTTCTATCATAAACTCCTGCGAGATGCAGGTTTGGTTCATACTGATGAACCAGTAAAACGTTTGTTATGTCAAGGAATGGTACTGACAGACACATTTTATTATCTCGATGAAAAGGGGGACCGTAATTGGATTTCTCCTATTAATATCAAGATTAAAAGGGACGAAAAAGGACGTATTATCAATGCTATCGATAATATGGGACGTAAATTGATATATGCAGGTGTTAGCAAAATGTCAAAATCAAGGAATAATGGTATAGAGCCACATGTAATGATTAAAAAATATGGTGCAGATACTGTGCGTTTATTTATAATGTTTGCTTCACCAGCTGAAATGCCGATCAAATGGAATGAATCAGGGATAACAGGCGCTAGCCGTTTTTTGAACCGACTATGGAATTTAGTTTATAATCATCTTCAAAAAGGTCCTACTTATCCCCTAGATAAGAGTTCTTTGAATAAAGAACAAATATCTTTACGTTGCGATTTACATAAAACAATTCTGAAGGTAACAGACGATATTGCTCGACGACAAACATTCAATACAGCTATTGCAGCAATTATGAAATTGATACAAAAATTATCCCAAGCAGATCAAAAAACTCAACAAGATCGTGCATTGATGCAAGAAGCAATATTAGCTGTAGTACGAATGCTATATCCTTTTACTCCACATATTTGTTTTGTCTTATGGAAGGAACTCCATGGACAAAATGGAAATATGAATATTGATTATTATACTTGGCCAAAAGTAGATAAACAAGCTTTGATAGAAAAAAGTAAGATGATTGTAGTTCAGGTAAACGGTAAAGTACGAGGAAAAATTATTGTCCCGACAAAATTTACAAAAAACCAAATACAACAACAAGCAATGTTAGATAAACAAATAGCCAAGTATGTAACTGGATTAACGTTACAAAGATCTGTTTATGTACAAGATAAACTGATTAATCTAATTTTATCCACCACTAAATAATATAGTCATAATAAAAGAAACTCCACACAATTAATGATAATAAAAATTTATCCAGAACAATTGACAGCACAATTAACTAATAAATTAACTATGTGCTATATGCTTGTAGGTAACGATCAGTTTTTATTGCAGGAGAGCCAAGATAGTGTATATAAAGTGGCGCAGCAACATGGATTTAATGAGTATTTACGTTTAACATTAAATAATAATACTAATTGGAATGATTTTCTTCAGCAGTTCCATACACCTAGTTTATTTGCTAAACGACGCACAGTATTATTAACATTAACTGAAAAAAAATTAAAGGCATCATTAGGAAATAAATTATTGAAGCTTGTAAAAAAAATACAACATGAGCAGCATGATTTGCTACTTATTATTAAAAGTCCTTTAATTCATAATACTACGTGGGTTACTGCACTTAGTGTTGTAATCGTCTA
This sequence comes from Candidatus Dasytiphilus stammeri, assembly GCA_041941745.1. Lineage (GTDB taxonomy): Bacteria > Pseudomonadota > Gammaproteobacteria > Enterobacterales > Enterobacteriaceae > Dasytiphilus > Dasytiphilus stammeri_D. The sequence goes on from CP145885.1 coordinate 421,612, forward strand.
TTGTTTTACACCTGAAAAAAATCAGTTACCCCGGTGGCTTGATAGAAGAGCAAAATTTCTGGGATTAATACTGGAAAAAGAGGTTATATCTTTGTTATGTTATAACTATGAAAGAAATTTATTTGCCTTAGTTCAAACATTAGAAATATTATCTTTGTTATGGCCTGACGGATATCAGATATCCCTTAATCATGTAGTGCAAGTTGTCACAAATGTTGCATTATTTATTAATACCCATTGGGTGGATGCTATATTATCAGGAGACAGTCATCGTTCCTTACATATTTTACAGCAATTACGTCAACAAGGAAATGAGATCAACAACTTGTGTTATCTATTACAACATGATTTAATGTTAGTACTTACATTAATTCGTAGATTTAAAAATAATTTTTCTTCTTTACAATTTTTTTTAGATCAGCATTTTTTTTTCTATAAAAAACGTAGGAGTTTTTTTATAAAAGCATTACAACGATTAAATCCTAAACGAATAAATTTGGCTATTTGTTTATTGGCTCGCATAGAGATTGCTCTAAAACAAAATCATGAAGACATGCCTTTATTATGGTGTTGTTTAGAACAAATATCATTGTTGTTAAGTAATAACGATTTTCCGGTGTGTGTTTATTTATCATTATAAAGAAAACATCATTGTTATTAATTGTCCCTTATTTATGAGCAAATCATATAAAACATTTGTTATTCGTCAGCTAGGTTTACAATCATGGTTACCAGTTTATCTAGCAATGCATAAGTTTACTAAAAAGCGTAATTCAAGAACCCTTGATGAGCTATGGTTATTAGAACATTATCCAGTATTTACTCAGGGAAATACTGGAAAATCTGAACATATACTTATGTCGTCAGATGACATTCCAGTGCTACAAAGTGATCGAGGTGGACAGGTAACTTATCATGGACCGGGGCAGCTCATAATGTATATTATGATAGATTTAAAAAGAAGGAAAATTAGTATCCGTCAGCTCATAACATTCATGGAACAATCTGTAATTAATACACTAAATTATTTCAATCTTAAAGCTAATGTACGAACTAATGCTCCTGGCGTTTATATCTGTAATCGAAAAATTTGTTCTCTGGGTTTGCGTATACACCATGGATGCTCTCTACATGGTTTAGCACTTAATATTGCTATGGATTTATCGCCTTTCCAACGTATTAATCCCTGTGGATTTTCGGACTTAGAGATGACACAGTTAAGTGAATTCTATCCATATATTACATTATTAGAAGTTCAGCAATTGCTATTATATAAATTTATAAGTCAGTTTCAGGAAATTTATTAATACTGTGGTACTAAATTAGTAGATTCTTTCCATAATCTATTGAATTCACTATTGTATTTAGAAGCAATATTAGGAGCATTATATATAATAATAATGTTTTCTGCATTATGGTTAGCTGCCGCCGCTGTATAATTGTATGAACCAGTTTGTACTAATTGATTGTCTATAATCATGAATTTATTATGCATAATAGAATAATTACTATTTAATCTTACTGAAATTCCTTTGTTAGCTAAAAAAGTAATAGCAGTATATTTATGGTTAGCTTTATAATCAGCAAGAATTCTAATTATTACCCCACGTTTTTTTGCCTGAAGTAATGTAAGACTTATATTTTTACTAGTAAAAGAATATGCAGCTATATCAATTTTATGATTAGCTTTATTAATAGCATTTAAAATAAGGTTTGATGCTGAATTTTTACTAGATGTAAAACCTACACTTATCTTGTAATTATCTATAATTGCACAACATGAACATGATAAAGACAAAAAAATTATCGCTGTTGTGGTGGCAGCAACCACAGCAGCAATACTAATAAATACTGGTTTAATAAACGTCATATAATATGAGCTGATGAAACTAAAATAATATATGAGATAATATCACACAAGCAGCAGTTAAATGCAATTTAATATTTATTTTCTAAATACCACCCCACCCACGATATGGGGATTATTTAGTTAACACCTTTTATTACTTTTATTATTGTACTTTTATTATATAATTATTTTTTCGGTTGAAAAAAATAATATAAGGCACAGATTTAGTGATATAAATATAAATGGTTTTTATTATCTAAAAATAATTAACAAGGTAACAAATGAATGCGAAAATAATTAACAAAAAGATAGGGATTAAATATCGTGATGCTGATAAAGTAAAGATATTAAATGAAAATAATGAAAAAATCCAAAAAAAGCCAAAATGGCTAAAAATAAAATTACCTACAAACTCTAATCGTATCCAATGTATTAAAACATTAATACGTAAAAATGGTTTACATTCTGTTTGTGAAGAAGCTTCCTGTCCTAATATTACTGAATGTTTCAACCAAGGAAAAGTAACATTCATGATTTTAGGAGATATTTGTACCAGACGTTGTCCATTTTGTAATATAGCACATGGGAGACCATTATCTCCTAATATTAATGAGCCAAAAATATTAGCAAAAACTATTAATGAGATGCATTTACATTATGTTGTTATTACTTCTGTTGATCGTGATGATTTACATGATGGTGGAGCTCAGCATTTTGTTGATTGCATTCGTGCAATAAGACACATTAATCCTCTAATTAAAATTGAAATATTAGTACCTGATTTTAGGAATTGCCAAAATAAAGCATTAAATATTTTAATGAAAATGCCCCCTGATATATTTAATCATAATGTTGAAACTGTTCCCACTCTATATCCCCAAATCCGTCCTGGAGCTAATTTTTCTTTATCATTAAAATTACTAGCACATTTCAAAGAGGTTTTTCCTAATATACCTACTAAATCTGGATTAATGGTGGGATTAGGTGAAACAAATTCTGAGATTATCAATGTAATGCAAAAATTACGATATAATGGGGTCACCATGCTCACCATAGGTCAATATTTACAGCCTAGTCGGCATCATTTCCCGGTAAAACGTTATGTAAGTCCAGATGATTTCTTAGAGTTAAAAAAAGAAGCTATGGAAATGGGATTTGCTCATGTAGCGGCCGGCCCATTTGTCCGTTCATCTTATCATGCTGATCTACAAATGGATAGCTTGTTAAAAATATAATACTTCTTTTAAAATTAAAAACCCGACATTAAGACGGGTTTTTATTTTAAATCCTGACTGTTAATGTTAACTCACACAAGGATAACGTTAGCAGCAGAAGGCCCCTTAGCGCCATTAGTAATTTCAAATTCTACACGCTGTCCTTCAGCCAGTGTTTTGAACCCATTGCTCTGGATAGCAGAAAAATGAACAAATACGTCTTTACTACCATCTTCAGGAGTAATGAACCCGAATCCTTTAGATTCATTAAACCATTTAACGTTACCTTTAATCTTGGACATCAATATTACCTTTAAATTTTAAATAAACTCGCAACTGTGTCGGTTGCTAAGTGCATGCAGCAATTGCATCATGTTTTGTCCAGTATATCATGATTTTTAAAATTATATATGAAAAATTTTTATCATAACATTATGATTTTTTATTAAAAAATATTTATTGAATTTTCTTTATAAAAGAAATATCTGGTATCCAGTTGTTCGTTCATTCATTATTACGTTACCATTATATGGGTGATCTCCTTACATTACATTATATATAATACAATCTATATTTTCTGTGGTGGTAGAAGGAGGTATAGTTATCTTTATTCTTATGTTTTATCTTAGTTAACAGCCATATTCTTGTTAAGATTCCACATAATCCATAATGAACCCATTATTATAATAGTAATGATTAGTAGACTAAATATTAATGCTAATAGATTCCAACGGTCTTTTTTAGAATTATTTAGATGCAGAAAACATATTAAATGAGTAATAATTTGTATTATCGCACAAGCCAATACTATAAATAAAGTTATATGATATGAAATACCCCCATAAATTACTACCAAAAATGGAAATATTGTCAAAATAAGTGATAGAATTAAACCAATTAAATATGTATTAACAGTACATTTCACGGAATTAAATTTATTTTCTGTATATTTCATTTAATGGTACCCAGTAAATATACCACAGTAAAGACACAAATCCATATTATATCTAAAAAATGCCAGAATAAGCTTAAACATACCATCCTGGTTTTATTTGTAGCATTTATACCACGATAAGCAACTTGAGACATTAAAACAACTATCCATATCAATCCTGATAAAACATGTATCCCATGGGTGCCTACTAACGTGAAAAAACTAGACAAAAATCCATTACGATTTGGGCCAAAATTATCATTAATTAAATTATGGAACTCATAAATTTCCATATATATGAAACAAACACCTAATAAAAAAGTTAAGAATAACCACATCAGTACCTTATTTTTACTACGTGCTTTTTTGTTCATATTAACCATAGCCATGCCATATGTTATCGAACTAAAAAGCAAACAATTTGTTTCTACTAAGACAAAAGGTAAATTGAAAATTTTTTTAGCCATGGGTCCATTTGCTATCATAACTGCATAAGTAGCAAATAGAGTTGCAAAAATAATACAATCACTCATCAAATATATCCAAAAACCAAATATTTTATTACTATTTGCTTCATAATCGTCTGTGGTTAGTAACATTTGATGGCTCTCCTTGTTGTTGAGTCAATCTGTCAAAGTGTTTTTTTTCAAATTGAATTATTTCATTTAATGGAACATAATAATATATATCCTCATCAAAACTTTTTGCAATCCAAGAGATAATAATTCCTAATAAAGAAATCCATGCTAGCCACCAAATATACCAAATCATGGAAAAACCAAATACCATACTGAAACTTGCAATTACAATACCCATACTACTATTTTTAGGCATATGTATTTTTTCATAATATTTCTGGTTTATATAAATCTCCTTCCGACATTTCATTTCCCAAAATGCATCACGTGCTGTTACTTTCGGTATAATAGCAAAATTATATAATGGTGGAGGTGAAGATGTAGACCATTCTAAAGTACGTCCATCCCAAGGATCACCGGTAATATCATTATTTATGTTACGCTCAAGAATAGAAATATATATTTGTATGAATAGACAGCTAATACCAATTGCAATTAATACCGTTCCAAAAGCAGCAATAACTAATAATGGATGAAACTGTGTATCAATATTTTGACTTAACCGTCGTGTCATTCCCATTAATCCTAGTGCATACAGCGGCATAAAAGCAAATAAAAATCCTATGAACCAAAACCAAAAAGCCCGTTTCCCCCAACTTTCATTTAAAGTAAACCCAAATGCTTTAGGGAACCAATATGTGAATCCAGCAAAGCAACCAAATACCACCCCACCAATAATCACATTATGAAAGTGTGCAACCAGGAATAGACTATTGTGTAATACAAAATCAGCTCCAGGAACAGCCAATAGAACCCCTGCCATTCCTCCAATAGAAAATGTAATGATGAAGCCTATTGTCCATAACATAGCAGAGTTTAGTGTAATACGTCCTTGATACATGGTAAATAACCAGTTGAAAATTTTTACTCCAGTTGGAATTGCAATAATCATTGTACTAATACCAAAGAAAGCATTAACATTTGCTCCTGCACCCATAGTAAAAAAATGATGCAACCATACAATGAAGGAAAGGATAGTAATAACAATTGTTGCCCAAACTAAAGAAGTATAACCAAAAAGCTTTTTTTTAGAAAAAGTAGCTACTATTTCTGAATAGATACCAAAAACGGGTAAAACTAGTATATATACTTCTGGATGACCCCACGCCCAAATAAGATTGATATACATCATCATATTACCACCCATATCGTTAGTAAAAAAATGTGTTCCTAAATAACGATCAAGGGTAAGTAAGCCAATGGTTGCTGTTAATATAGGAAAAGCTATAATAATGAGTACATTTGAACACAATGCTGTCCAAGTAAATACTGGCATTTTAAATAACGTCATACCTGGTGCACGCATTTTAATAATAGTAACAAATAAATTAATACCAGTTAATGTAGTACCTATACCAGATATTTGTAAACTCCAGATCCAATAATCAACTCCCACCCCTGGACTGTACTCTAAACCAGAGAGTGGAGGATAAGCAACCCAACCAACTTTAGCAAATTCTCCCACTCCTAGTGAAATATTTACCAATAATGCACCTGCTACAGTCAACCAGAAACTCAAATTATTAAGAAACGGGAAAGCAACATCACGTGCCCCAATTTGTAAAGGTACTACAAAATTCATCAGACCTATAATCAACGGTGTAGCCACGAAAAAAATCATAATTACTCCGTGAGCAGTGAAGATCTGATCATAGTGGTGGGGGGGCAAAAATCCTGAACTACTACTACCAGATGATGCTATAACTTGTTGACTGCGCATCATAATAGCGTCCGCAAAACCACGAATCATCATAACCAATCCCACAATAATGTACATAATCCCTAAGCGTTTATGGTCGACTGATGTTATCCACTCCTTCCACAGATATTTCCATTTACCAAAATAGGTAATAGCTAATAATATCAATAAGCTAATGAATATTATTGTGGTCACTGTATACATGATAATAGGTTCGTTATATGGAATAGCATTTAGTGTTAATTTACCAAACATTAGTTTATTCCTTAATTTATTGTTGTGACATACTGATTAGATATGTGAATCTCACTCAATATTATCTATAATTTAAACTTATTTATTATATATTTAAACAAATTAGGCTTGACGCTGGAGAAAAATTCCACTGGATTATTTGTGCTAGGAGCAGCAAGTTTTTCTAGAGATTCTATTGTATTCAGCGTTGCTGGTGCATGTTTCGCTTTTGCTATCCAATGATCAAAAGAACTCATATTAGATGTGGCAATAACTCTAAATTTCATCCCGGAAAAACCTTTACCACTATAAGCTGCTGATATTCCTTTATAAGTACCTGCTTCATTTGCTATAAGATGTAGTTTTGTCTGCATACCGGCCATTGCATAAATTTGACTACCAAGAGAAGGAATAAAGAAGGAATTCATGACAGAAAATGAAGTAATTTTAAATTCAACAGGAGTATTAATGGGAAAAGCTATTTCGTTAACTACAGCTACTCCTTGTTCCGGATAAATAAATAACCATTTCCAGTCCATAGATACAACTTCAATGATTAAAGGTTTTACTTTAGAATGGATCGGTTTATTAGGATCAAGAAAATGAGTAGTTTGCCAAGTAATCATACCAAGAAACATTATGATCAAAATAGGAATTATCCATACTATTGCTTCAATTTTATACGAATGAGACCAGTCCGGATTATATTTTGAATTAATGTTATTTTTACGGTACTTTATACTGAAAACAATAGCCATTATGATAGCAGGAATAACAACAATTAACATTACTCCAATAGCCGTTAATATTAGTGTACGTTGTTCCAGGCCAACTTGTCCTTTTGGATTTAACAAAGCCATATTACAACCACTTAATAATAAAGTAAGTGTTATTATTGATAATATCCAGAAAAATTCTTTTTTTCCCATTTAATACCTCAACGACAATTATTATATCGTCTATTATATCGCTATTCTACAAAACTGGTTTAATTATGTAAACATAATTGATTTTTTGTCTAACTAAATGTATTTATATTTTGTGATAAAACATATTAGATTAATTCTAATACATTATTATTTTAGTATTAAAAATACTAATTTTCCCGTTACTGGCTAATAGCAAGTAATAAATTATTGGAGGTAATTAATAGTATGCAATTTTCATTAGAAACTACTCATAATAGCATTGGCCGTAGAATCAATATTACTTTACCAGCTGATAACATTGAAGAGGTGGTGAAAAATAAATTACTCGATGTAGCAAAAAAAGTTTGTATTGATGGATTTCGTAAAGGTAAAGTACCATTTAAAATAGTTTGCCAACGTTATGGAACTTCTGTGCGCAAGGATGTTTTGACTGATATGATGCAACATAATTTCATGACAGCTATTAATAATAAAAAAATTTTTCCCATTGGAAAATTAAACTATGTACCAACTGAATATAAAGTTGGTCAAGATTTTACCTATGCAGTAGAATTTGAAGTTTCTCCAGAAATTGATATCAAAAGCATTGAAAACATTCATATTGAAAAGCCAATAGTTGAAGTAACTAAAAAAGACGTAGATAATATGCTAGTGACCATCTGTACACAACAGCAACAATCACGAGCGGAAAATTGGCAATCTCTTAATAGTACTCGGCCAATAAAAATTTGGGATCGAGTAACTGTTGATTTTACAATTTTTGGAGACTCTGACCAATTTAAGCTAATAAAAGTTACTGATGCAGTTCTTATTATAAGACCAGAATGCCTATTATTTTCTTTCGAAAAAGATATTATAGGTCATAAGTTAGGAGATCTATTTACAATAGAAATAAATCTTACTAAAGAAAAAATTGTTAAAATTGACATTATAATAAAAAATGTAGAAGAATGTCATTTATCAGAATTGAATGATGATGGAATTAGTTTAGCTATTGCTGATAAAATAACAGCTCCATTTTACCAGGAAGTACGCAAAAACATGGAACGAAATCTAAAAATGGCAGTACGTAATTACCTTAAAGCACAGGTATTTAAGGGGTTATTAATGTCTAATAAAATAGAGGATATTCCTCAATCTCTCCTTGAAAGAGAGATTGTATTTTTGCAAAAACAGGCAACAAATCATCAGTTTGCTGGGCAAAAATTGTTATTGCCTCGTATCTTTTTCGAAGAAAAAGCAAAAAATCGTGTTGTATTAGGATTATTATTAAGTGAAATTATTCGTATAAATAAGTTTAAAATAGAAGAAAGTCGTGTTCAAACATTACTTGAAGATTTAACAGCTACATATGAAAAATCGCAGGATGTGATACACTATTTTCGTAAAAATAAAGAAATGATGAATAGCATTCATAACATAGCATTAGAAGATATCGCAGTAGAAATGATTATAACAAAATCTATTGTTACGGAAAAAATGATGAACTTTCAAGATTTGATGAGCATCATCAATCATGAACGATTGATTTTATAAAGTAATTATTTAGTTCTATTTTAATAACTAAAATAGAGGAGAATATTAAAATGTCATACAGTAGTAATGCCGCAGAAAGAATAGTATATCAAAATATGATGTTTATACCGATGGTAATTGAACAAAACTCTCATGGTGAACGGGCCTATGACATATACTCTCGTCTACTTAAAGAGCGCATAATTTTTTTAACCGGGACGGTTGAAGATCATATGGCAAATTTGATAGTAGCACAATTATTATTTCTAGAAGCGGATAATCCTGATAAAGAAATATATTTGTATATTAACTCTCCTGGCGGCCTAATCACTGCGGGAATGTCCATTTATGACACTATGCAATTTATCAAACCTGAGGTAAGTACTATATGTATAGGGTTAGCAGCGTCCATGGGGGCATTTTTACTAACAGCTGGTGCTAAAGGTAAGCGTTTCTGTTTACCTAATTCGCGAATTATGATTCATCAGCCTCTAGGTTCCTATCAAGGACAAGCAACAGATATAGAAATACATGCACGTGAAATAGCGAAAATCAAAAAAATGATGAACAAGATCATGGCTCAACATACTGCACAGGAAATTGCAGTAATAGAAAAAGATACAGAACGCGATTATTTTTTATCTGCAAATGAAGCAGTGGCATATGGTATAGTTGATTCTATACTAACTCATCGTGACTAAATAAAAAATAGAAGAGGTAATTTATTATGATATTGTACTAGACCTAAAAATTTATAGGTGTAAATATACATACCCATTATTTTGGAATAATATAATAAAAGAGGTTCACTGATGACAGATAATCGCAAAGACATTTCAGAAAAAATGCTGTACTGCTCTTTTTGCCGCAAAAACCAACATGAGGTACGTAAACTAATTGCAGGACCTTCCTCCATATATATTTGCGATGAATGTATCGAATTATGTAATAACATTATTAGCGAAGAAATAAATGGATTTTCCACGTACGATGAACTAAAAAGATCGTTACCAACTCCTCAGGAAATTCGTCATCATCTTGATGATTATGTTGTCGGTCAGGACAACACTAAAAAGGTGTTAGCAGTAGCTGTATATAATCACTATAAGCGTTTGCTTAATAGTGATGTTGATGGAATCATCGAATTAGGAAAAAGTAATATACTTTTAATTGGTCCCACAGGTAGTGGAAAAACGCTATTAGCAGAAACACTTGCACGAGTACTTGATGTTCCATTTACAATTGCGGATGCAACTACTTTGACTGAAGCTGGCTATGTTGGGGAGGATGTAGAAAATATTATTCAAAAACTACTGCAAAAATGTGATTTTGACATTCAAAAAACGCAGCGGGGTATTATCTATATTGATGAAATTGATAAAATTTCACGAAAATCAGATAATCCATCTATAACTAGGGATGTTTCTGGTGAAGGAGTACAACAGGCGCTGTTAAAATTAATCGAAGGTACAATAGCTGCTATTCCTCCACAGGGAGGGCGTAAACATCCACAACAAGAATGCTTGCAGGTAGATACTTCTCAAATTTTATTTATATGTGGTGGGGCCTTTGCGGGATTAGATAAAATTATTACCCAACGTCTTGAATTAGGATCTTCTAGTATTGGTTTTGGAGCTATAGTGAAAGGATATGCCCAAAAAAAAGCCTCTGAAAGTGAATTACTTGAACAAGTAGAACCAGAAGATTTAATCAAGTTTGGTTTAATTCCAGAGTTTATAGGACGGCTTCCAATTGTCACTACCCTACAAGAATTGAATGCAGAAGCACTTATTCAGATTTTAAAAGAACCTAAAAATGCACTTACAAAACAGTATCAGACGCTTTTTAAATTAGAAGGCGTAGAATTAGAGTTTCTTGATGAAGCTTTATCAGCCATTGCCCATAAGGCGATGCAACGTAAAACTGGAGCACGAGGATTACGTTCTATTGTTGAAAAAATGTTACTACATACTATGTATCATCTGCCTTCTATGAAAGATGTAGTAAAAATTATCATTGATGAATCGGTCATTAATGGACATACTCATCCTCTGCTTATTTTTAATAAAAAACATAAAACAGAGCAACCACCATCTCCTTGTGATTAAAAAAAAGATAATAGAACATCAATTATTGCCTTTAAATTTACTTCCATAAAGTAAGGGTGGAAAAGTATTCCTATTTTATTTATCTAAAATAGAAGATATATAACTTATATAGGAAAATGATGACTTGCAGCATATAATATATTTAAAGTTAATAACTATCCATAATCTAAACTGTAATAATTCAATTCTAGGCGGGAAAATAAAATAAGAGAGAGCTCTTCTATGAACAACCATGAGTGTTCTAAAAATATTATAATCCCTGTGTTACCGCTACGTGATGTCGTGGTTTATCCCCACATGGTGATACCATTGTTCGTGGGGCGGGCTAAATCGATCCGGGCTCTTGAAGTAGCAATAGATCAAGGTAAAAAGGTTATGTTAGTTGCACAAAAAGAATCCTTGATAGATGATCCTGGTCTTTCTGATCTTTTTTCAATTGGCACCGTTGCCTCAATTTTACAAATGTTAAAATTACCAGATGGGACAATCAAAGTATTAGTAGAAGGGAAAAAAAGAGCACGTATTACGGAATTAAATGATAATAATGATTATTTTTTTGCCAAAATTGATTATTTGAAGCCACCATTGAGTGATGGGAATGAACAGGCATTATTGGTACGAGTAATGATTAATCAATTTGAGGGATATATCAAACTTAATAAAAAAATATCTTCTGAAGTATTGACAGCAATAACGAATATTAATGATGCCGCACGTTTAGTAGACATTGTAGCAGCTCATATGCCGATGAAAATTTCTGATAAACAATCATTGTTAGAAATTGCTAATGTTAATGAACGTCTAGAATATCTTATGACACTGATTGAATCTGAAATTGAAATTTTACAGTTAGAAAAACGCATACGTAACCGCGTTAGAAAACAGATGGAAAAAAGCCAGCGTGAGTATTATTTAAATGAACAGATGAAAGCGATTCAGAAAGAACTTGGAGAAATAATAGACCACGACAGACCTGATGAAAATGAAATTATGAAAGAAAAACTTCTAGCATCAAAAATGCCTAAAGAGGCACGTAAAAAAATTGAAGCAGAATTATATAAATTAAGAATGATGTCCCCAATGTCAGCTGAAGCTACAGTAGTACGTAGCTATATCGAATGGATGTTTCAAATTCCTTGGTATAAGCGTAGTAAAGTAAATAAAGACCTGCGCCAAGCGCAAAATATTTTGGATAACGATCATTTTGGATTAGAACGTGTAAAAGAAAGAATTATTGAATATCTTGCAGTCCAAAATCGTGTCAATAAAGTAAAAGGGCCTATTCTTTGTCTCGTTGGCCCCCCCGGAGTAGGCAAAACATCATTAGGACAATCTATGGCAAAAGCAACTGGCCGTAAATATGTACGTATGGCTTTAGGTGGAATACGTGATGAAGCCGAAATTAGGGGACATCGTCGTACTTATATTGGTTCAATGCCAGGAAAGTTGTTACAAAAAATGGCAAAAGTAGGCGTTAAAAACCCCCTATTTCTACTTGATGAAATAGATAAAATGTCAGCTGATATGCGAGGGGATCCTGCTGCTGCCTTATTAGAAGTTCTTGACCCAGAGCAAAATCATGCCTTTAACGATCATTATATTGAAGTAGATTATGATCTATCTGATGTAATGTTTGTTGCTACATCGAATTCAATGAATATTCCAGCTCCTTTATTAGATCGTATGGAAGTTATTCGGATTGCTGGATATACAGAAGATGAAAAATTAAATATTGCCACTCGTTACTTACTACCAAAACAAATTGAGCGCAATGCTTTAAAAATTGGTGAAATTACAATTGATGAAAAAGCGGTAATGGACATTATTCGATTTTATACATTTGAAGCAGGAGTACGTAACCTTGAAAGAGAATTAGCCAAACTGTGTCGGAAAGTAGTAAAATCTTTACTGATGGTAAATACTATAAAAACTATCAAAGTTAATAGTGATAATATCAAATACTATTTAGGGACTCAACGGTTTGATTATGGGCGCGCTGATAGCAAAAATCGTATTGGCCAAGTATCAGGACTTGCATGGACCGAGGTTGGAGGGGAGATTTTAACTATTGAAACTGCTTGTGTACCAGGTAAAGGCAAGCTATCTTATACAGGTTGTTTAGGACAAGTGATGCAAGAGTCTATCCAAGCAGCTATGACCGTAGTACGTGCGCGTACTTGGCAACTAGGTATTAACAATGATTTTTATGATAAAAATGATATACATGTGCATGTACCTGAGGGAGCAATACCAAAAGATGGGCCTAGTGCGGGAATTGCAATGTGTACTGTATTAGTATCTTGTCTGACAAATAATCCTGTTCGGGCTGATGTAGCAATGACGGGAGAAATTACCTTACGAGGAGACGTGTTACCTATTGGTGGGTTAAAAGAAAAATTACTGGCAGCCCATCGGGGCTGTATAAAGAATGTACTTATTCCTTACAAAAATAAACGTGATTTAGAAGATGTACCATCTAATATTAGAGCTAATTTAAAAATTTATCCAGTAAAAAACATTGATGAAGTTCTTAAACTTGCATTACAAAATGATATTGAATACCTCTAAAAATCACAGTTCAAAAATTTGAATTACGACAAACTATTTATTATCTAATAATCTTTTATATCTTATAAAATAAATCCAAAACAGGAGAAAAGTTATATTATGATGATGGGGGTATTACGTACTATTTCAAACAGTGGTTTCGTACTTAAAATAGTAATTTTACTTATCATCTTAATGATATTAGTTACTGGAATTGGTACAACCATAGTTGGTAATAGCAGTAATAATGATTATGCTATCATGATTAATGGCCATAAAATTAGCATGTTACAATATGAACAAGCTTTGCTGTTCGCAGCACACTATCAACAACAATTATTTGGCAGAGAATTTACTGAATTAGTTAGTCATGATAATTATATGGAACAATTTCGTAAACAAGTTTTATTTCAACTAAGGGATGAATTTTTACTTCAACAGTATGTACATCATTTAGGAATGGATATTAGTGATGAACAAATCAAAAAAAATATTTTTAATCAGCCAAATTTTCAAGTAAAAGGTCAGTTTGACTATACTAAGTATATGAAAATACTTAACAGTATGGGATTAACAAGCAACCAATATGCTGAATTGTTACGTAATCAATTAACTATAAACCAATTATTATTTGCCATAAAAGAAACATATTTTTTGCTTCCTAGGGAAAAAGATGTATTAACTGCACTAATTACGCAAGAACGTGTAGTGCGTAAAGCTGTTATGAATATGTCTGCTATAGCAGCCCATCAATTGGTTAGCGAAAAAGAAATCAAGCAGCACTATCAGCAAAATATTAACTATTTTATTCTTCCAGAACAGTTTCGTGTAACTTACAAAAAATTAGATATAAAAAAACTACCTAAGCCACATGTCAGCAATATAGAAATACAAAATTGGTATGATTTACACAAATCAGATTATCTTCAAGCTCGACGGAAGGAGTATTGTATTTTTAAACTTAAAAATGAAAAAGAAGCTATTTTTTTATTAAAGGAATTAAAAAATGCTGGTAATTTTGGCTCACTAGCAAAAATAAAATCTCGTGATGAGATTAGTAGGTCAGCAGCACGTATTGGGGGAAAAAGGGAACTTATTGACCCAAAATATATTCCTGATGAAGTAAAAAAAGCTCACTTGCAAAAAAAAGGGCAAATATCAGGTATTATAAAATCACCTGTTGGTAACTTAATTATACGTCTTGACAATATACAATCAGAAAAATTAATACCATTAAAAATGGTACGTACAAATATTGCTCATAAAATAGAACAAGAAAAAAAATTAGACATATATTATAAATTGCAAAAAAAAATGAGGGAAACAACTAATCAGTTTAAATACAACAACGCAGTTGGATGGAGAACAGTTGAAACTGAGTGGTTTAATATACATAATATTCCAGAAGAATTGAATTATAATGCAGTGAAAAAAATCATTTTTAAGACAACTGCTCGTCAGCTAAAAAAGAGCAGCATAAATGCCTACGTTGTTACTGTTGATAGTAACCACTGTCACTATATTTTTGTTATAAACTTTATCCATCATAGACCAGCAATAGTGAAACCTCTGCACAGTGTGCGTAATAATATTACAGTACAAATTAAACGGCAAAAAGCAGAACAACAAATAAAGTTAGAATTAAATAATTTAATATTTAATGTAGGGGATAAAGCAAAAAAAAGACTAGGTTTACATTTTGGCAAAGCAATTGTACTTACCCGTGAGTCACCGGACAATATAACTGATACTGTTTTTAGTTTAAAGCCCCCAGAAGAGAATCATGTTTCTTATGGTTTTAGAAAAAATATACAAGGTAATATAGTGATAATAGAATTAGATGAAGTTCGTAACAGAAAACCATCTAATGTACAGGAAAAATTAATTGTTAAAAGTATAACACAAAATAAAATTAATCTTATTATAATCAGCTTGTTAGATAATTTGCGTAAAAATAGTAATATTAAGTATGGTGTTATAGTATAGAGGTCTAGTATTATTTTTTGGTTTAGTAACTAAGATTGATGTTTCTGAATCAGAATTTCATTCTATTATCTTCAGCTGCTATAAGTCACAGACTACTTATTTGTCTATGTACGGATATGTTTTTTAGTAGAATGGTTGGGACTACTAACAATCATAATTATACCAATAGTTAAAGAAATAATTAGTAAAAAAGTAGTTATATTGATAATAATGTTATTAAATAGACTATCTAGTAATATTGCAATAACAGGAAAAACAATAAAAACTAATGAAGCTTGAAAAGGACGAGTTAATTGTTGTAAAGCAAAATAACTTATCATCCCAAATACATTAGACACAATACCTAAATAAACAATAGAGAGTAATGATGACAGTGATATGTTATCATATATAGGTTTTTCTATTTGGTAACCTATAAATGTTAACAGAATGCCTGCAACTAAACAAGGTAAAGTAGTAGAGGTAATAATAGACTGATCACCTTTTTTTTTAAAGAAAACATACATAATAGAATGCATAAAAACTGCAATAATCAATGCAATAATACCTTTAATATCATTGTTATGACTATGATTAGTTTCTTTCCACAAAATACCAGTAATAGATATAGTACTGATTAATAGTCCAACCGTTTGTTGAAAAGATGTTTTAATTTTAGAGATTAAAATTGAAGTTAATAAAACAACTACTGGCATAGTAGCAAAAATTATGGCAGCTAACCCAGCGCTAGTATAACGTCCTCCATAAAACATAAGCGTAAATGGAATAATAAAGTAGCAAAGAGATATTGTACACTGGAAATGACGACTTCCTACAGGAAGGAATAAGGGTATTTTTTTTATTAAAGCAATTAATAATAACACTGGAGAAGCACATAAAAAACGCAGCCCTGTCGCAAAAATTGGAGGTATAGTTTGTACTGATATCTTCATAGCCATCCAAGTAGTGCCCCAAGCTAAAGAAACAATTATAAATAAGAATACAATTTTCACTTGTTTACTTATATTGATATTCATATATTTTCTCAATCTTATTTAAGACATTCAATATTAAAAAAAAAACAGCGATAGTATTAGCAGCCTAAACAAATAGATAATAAGTGTAGTAATTTTACCACATAAAAAAATAATAATAATATTAGTGCTGATTACCACACTGTGCACGATGGCGCATTAGGTGATCCATAAGCACAATGGCCATCATCGCTTCAGCAATTGGAACAGCACGTATTCCTACACAAGGGTCATGACGACCACGAATGACAATCTCAACTTCCTGACCAAACGTATTAATAGTTTTGCCTGGAACCATAATGCTAGATGTAGGTTTCATCGATAAATGTGCAACTATAGGTTGTCCACTACTAATTCCTCCAATTATGCCACCTGCATGATTACTTTTAAAACCACTTTGATATATTTCATCACGATGTTCACTGCCACGTTGGGTAATAACAGCTACGCCATCACCTATTTCTACTCCTTTAACCGCATTTATACTCATAAAAGCATGAGCTAAATCTGCGTCAAGACGGTCAAATACTGGTTCTCCTAACCCTATTGGTACATTTTCTGCTACTACGGTAATTTTTGCTCCAATAGAATCTCCTTCTTTTTTTAATTTTCGCATCAATTCATCTAAAACTCTCAATTTTTCAACATTAGGACAAAAAAAATCATTATTATTTACTTGTTCCCATTCCTTAAAGTCACAGATAATATCCCCTATCTGTGCTAAATAACCACGTATTTTTACACCCTGTATTTTTAGATATTGTTTAGCAATGGCTCCAGCTGCTACACGCATAACAGTTTCTCTTGCAGAAGACCTACCTCCTCCACGATAATCACGTATTCCATATTTTTTTTCATAAGTATAATCAGCATGACCAGGCCGAAATAAAGATTTAATATTCTTGTAGTCTTGAGATCGTTGATCCTGATTCACTATAAGTAACCCAATACTAGTACCGGTAGTTTTTCCTTCAAAAACACCAGAAAGAATCTCTACTTGATCTAATTCACGACGTTGAGTAGTATATCTGGAAAATCCTGGTCTACGTCGATCAAGATCTACTTGAATATCTTGTTCTGTTAGTTTTATTCCAGGTGGTACACCATCGATAATACAACCTAATGCTTTACCATGTGATTCACCAAATGTCGTTACTCGAAAAAATTGTCCTACACTATTTCCTGCCATTATAGTTCCTTAAATTAAGTTAAGACTATAATTAAAATTCTTTTTCATTCTGAGATGTTATTTTATTGCTAATTAATTGTTTTTTTTTTACCATAAAAACGCCTACTCCCCCATAATTAAAATCTAGCCAAATGAAGGGAATATTCGGATATTGATCTATTAAATAGGATTGATTTGAGCCAACTTCACAAATTAGGATACCATTATCTGCAAGATAATCTGAGGCACGAGACAAAATACGACGGATTATATCCAATCCATCTATTCCAGCTGCTAGTCCTATGGCCGGTTCAAAATTATATTCTTTTGGCAATTTTTTAATATCATCAGTCTTAACGTAAGGGGGATTGGCAATAATTAGATCATAATTTTTTGGTTTAAGATTATTAAACAAATCTGAAAGTATAGGCTTAACAATTTTTTTAACCCCATGAATAGCAATATTATGTTCAGTAACGGCTAAAGCATCTACAGAAATATCAACAGCATCTATTCTTGCTGTTGGAAAAGCGTAACTACAGGCAATAGCGATACATCCACTTCCAGTACACATATCAAGGATGTATTTTGGTTTATTATTAAGTAATGATGACAGCTGTATTTCAATTAATTCGCCTATTGGCGAACGCGGTATTAATACACGTTCATCAATATAAAATTCATAACCACAAAAAAAAGCTTTATTTGTGAGATATGCTACAGGTATACGTTCATTCACACGACGAATAACAAGTCGTACAATACGTTTGCGTTCCATGATAGTCGTTAGTCTTGAATAAATATTCATCGATAAATTTAGTGGTAAGGATAGTGTTGAAAACACCAAGGTTACCGCTTCATCCCAAGGATTATTTGTTCCATGCCCATAAAATATTTTTTTTGTAGAAAAATATCTTACTGTCCACTGTAGAATATCTTGGATAGTATGCATATTGTTCACTACTTCATCGAAGTCAATTGTACCCATATTTCAATTCCCGCATAAATTAAAAATGATGATATGGACATATTTGATATAATGCACTAATTTCAATTGAATCATTTATTTTTTTCTATTTAAAATAAAAAAAATTTATAAAATATTATAAACCAAATTTTATTTAAAAAAAACCGGTATACACTACTACACTGGTAATTTGTCAGTTAGTATCTTATCAGTTAAGTTATATACTCTTATTATATAATTAATTTAACAAACATTTATTAATTTCAGGCAATCCTGTATAATAAATATACATTAATTCGTTAGAGTATTTTCTAATCAATGTTATTTTATTTAATATGCAGTAAATTTTGTAAAATGAGCAATATCTTTACATTCAATTTAGTAATTTCCAGTAGTAAATAATCTAAATAAAAAGAGGGAATCACTACTACTAGGCATAATAAAGCAAAGCAAACAATACGTTCTCGGTCAATATTTTTACATGTTTGCAATTGAATGATCGGTAATCTAAACCGCCAGCGCAAAGGCCATAAAAGGGGAATACCTACTGGAGTAATAAAATCTGCAATTAGATGACTTATATAACCTATTATCATTCCCTGTAATACGTCTGTTGGCATTACCGGCATAGTAATAATAGGAGTAGTAGTAGATATCATCATTTTGACTAATTCTAGATTGATAATAACAACTGCTAATAAACTATGAGTAATACCACGATGGCCAAATAAATAGGTAATCGGATAAGATAACCATCTTAAATTATAGCCTAAAATAGATCGAGGATGATCTATATCTGGTAATAGTGATGTTAATATTGCAGATGGAATAATATGCCACCAATCCCCCTGATTCAAAATAGGTGTAAAATGAAAACGTTTAGCTACGATAGCTAGCGTAATGGCGAAAATTACATGACCTCTTGCAGTCATAAAATATGCTCTAAAATTTAGATATAAAATATATAGTATAATAATAGGTAAGATGATTGCTAATCATACATATTAATATTTGTATGAATATGATTTGCTAATAAGACGGTAAGGATTCATAATGTTTTCTATTATTCTTCCTAACGGAAAAAAACATCAATTTAATGATGCTATAAGCATTAGGGAAATTGCTAAGATAACAGGTTGTTATGATATAAATATATGTATAGCTGGTAAGGTAAATGGTAAACTTAAAGACCTATCTGATATAGTTAATGAAGATTCTCTTGTTACTTTAGTAACTTCTAAAGATGAAACAGGGCTAAGAATCATACGTCATTCCTGTACTCATTTATTAGGTCATGCTATAAAGCAGTTATGGCCAGAAACAAAAATGGCCATTGGTCCAGTAATTAAAAATGGATTTTATTATGATATTGATCTGGATTATCATCTAACTCATCTAGATCTAAAATTGTTAGAAACACGTATGCATGAATTAGCAGAAAGAAACTATGATGTAGTTAAACAGAAAGTAAGTTGGCAAGAAGCACGTAAAATTTTTATTTCTAGAAATGAAACTTATAAAATTACCATTCTTGATGAGAATATCCAGCAATCCGCTGATATACTTGTTGGGCTATATTACCATGAAGAATATATTGATTTGTGTCGTGGACCACATGTACCAAATATTCGGTTTTGTCACAATTTTGCTTTACAAAAAATATCTGGTGCTTACTGGAAAGGTAATAAAAACCATAAAATGCTCCAACGAATTTATGGTACTGCTTGGTCAGATAAAAAACAACTGAGCATTTATTTCAGACGTATAGAAGAAATAGCAAAGCGTGATCATCGGAAAATTGGTAAACAATTAGATTTATATCATATGCAGAAAGAAGCCCCGGGAATGGTATTCTGGCATAATGATGGTTGGATAATTTTTTTAGAACTGAAATTATTTATTCGTACTAAGTTACGCGAATATGAATATCAAGAAGTAAAAGGTCCATTTATGTTAGACAAGCTTTTATGGGAAAAAACAGGACATTGGAAAAATTATCAGGAAGCTATCTTCCTAACATCTTGCGAAAATAGGGAATATTGTATTAAACCAATGAATTGTCCAGGACATGTGCAAATATACAATCAAGAAATAAAATCATACCGAGATTTGCCATACCGTATAGCAGAATTTGGTAGTTGTCACCGTAATGAACCTTCGGGGGCATTGCATGGATTAATGAGAGTACGTAGTTTTACTCAAGATGATGCACATGTTTTTTGTACTAGAGATCAGATACGTACAGAAGTACGTACATGTATCAAAATGATTTACGAAGTATATAGCACTTTTGGATTCAAAAAAATAGTGGTAAAGTTATCAACTCGTCCTGATAAACGGATTGGTAATGATATTATTTGGGACCAAGCAGAAGAAGATTTAGCAAATGCTCTTAAGGAAAATAAAGTTAACTTTGAATATCAACATGGTGAGGGAGCTTTTTATGGCCCTAAAATTGAATTTACACTATATGATTGTTTAGATCGAGCATGGCAATGTGGTACTATTCAACTTGACTTTTTTTTGCCCGAACGTCTTAATACATTTTATGTAGATGAATATAACAACCGTCAAATACCAGTCATGATTCACCGCGCTATTTTAGGATCCTTAGAAAGATTTATCGGGATTCTTACTGAAGAATATGCGGGATATTTTCCCGTTTGGTTAGCTCCAGTACAAGTTATATTGATGAATATAACAAAGCATCAGTCAAATTATGTAACACAATTGGCTTATATATTTAAAAAGGCGGGAATTAGAGTCAAAGTAGACTTGAGAAACGAAAAGATTGGGTTTAAAATACGCGAGCATACATTACGTCGTATTCCTTATATGCTAATATGTGGCGATAAAGAAATGGAATTAGGAGAAGTCTCTGTCCGCACCAGATCTGGAAAAAATATTGGCAAAATGACGGGCATAAATATGCTAAAAAAGATACAGCATGAAATTAACAATCGTAGTATTTTTTACTAAATGAGAGGAGGAATAAGGTATTAAAGGCAGGAAACAAAATAAAATACGTCCACAACATCGTATTAATAGTGAAATACAAGTAAATACAGTTCGTTTAACGGGGATAAATGGAGAGTCAATTGGTATTGTAAGTTTACATGAAGCATTAAACAGGGCTGAGCAAGCAGGGGTTGATTTAGTAGAAATAAGTCCAAATGCTGAACCACCTGTTTGTCGTATGATAGATTACGGCAAATTCTTATATGAAAAAAGTAAAATAATTAAGGAACAGAAAAAAAAACAAAAAAACATTCAAGTTAAAGAGATAAAATTTAGGCCAGGTACGGACGAAGGAGACTATCGGGTAAAACTACGTAGTTTAGTACGTTTTTTAGGAGATGGTGATAGAGTAAAAGTTACATTACGTTTTCGCGGACGGGAAATGACACATCACCAGATTGGTATTGAAATGTTGAATAGAATTCAATATGATCTTAAGGAACTAGCAGTAGTGGAGTACTTCCCAAATAAAATAGAAGGAAGACAAATGGTTATGGTGCTTTCTTCTAAAAAGAAACCATAAATTATGAAATAATAGTGAAATATGCCAAAAATTAAAACTATACGTAGTGCTGTTAAGCGCTTTAAGAAAACTGCTTCTGGCAGTTTTAAACATAAAAAATCTAGCCTTCGTCATATTTTGACAAAAAAGTCCTCCAAACGCAAACGTCATCTGCGCATAAAAGACATAGTGTCTAAAGGAGATGTAGGTTCAGTAGTTGTTTGTCTGCCATATGCATGATGAAGTAATGTTTTGAGCAGCAAATAAATAAAATAATAGTAGTAGCATAAGAGGATAGTAAGTAGCAGGAGGAAAGAGCAAATATGGTTCGGGTAAAGCGTGGGGTGGTTGCTCATGCACGTCACAAAAAAATTTTGAAACAAGCTAAAGGTTATTATGGAGCTCGTTCTCGTACATATCGCGTAGCCATTCAGGCAATAATTAAAGCAGGGCAATATGCTTATCGGGACCGCCGCCAGCGCAAAAGACAATTTCGTAACTTATGGATAATGAGGATTAATGCTGCAACAAGAAAATATGGAATGTCTTATAGTCGATTTATTGACGGACTTAAAAAGGCCTCAATTGATTTAAATCGGAAGGTACTGGCAGATCTAGCAGTTTTTGATAAAAAAGCATTTGAGGCTTTAGTTGACAAATTAAATATTGCAATGAAATAAGAAAAAATTCTTTTGCCAATAAAAATTTTATTTGTGATTGATTAATGAAATAATATCTGATGATAATATTTTATGGCAAAAAACCAACTGAAATGGAAATAACAACATGTTTCATATCAATGAATTAATGTCAAAATTAAACAAAAATCTTGATAGTATTCAAGATATGAAGGCTTTAGAAACGCTTCGTGTTGAATATTTAGGAAAAAAAGGACATATTGCACTGCATATGAATCTATTACGCTCTTTACCTAAAGAAGAGCGCATATCAGCAGGAATATTACTTAATGAAGTTAAAAATAATATTAAAGAAGCATTCAAATCAAAACAAATCATGTTGGAAAAAACATGGATTAATACTCAGTTAATACAGGAAAAAATTGATATTTCATTACCAGGACGGGGTGTTATTCCTGGTGGAATACACCCAATCACAAGTACAATTGAACTTATTGAAAATTATTTTTTAGGATTAGGTTTTGTAGTAGTTAGTGGCCCAGAAATTGAAGATAGTTATCATAATTTTGATGCTTTAAACATGTCTGATGATCATCCAGCACGTACTGAACATGATACTTTTTGGTTTAATGACAATTGTCTTTTACGTACACAAACGTCTGGTATGTTAATCAGAATAATGAAAAAATACCCACCTCCTATACGTATTATTACTTCAGGTAAAGTCTATCGTAAAGATTACGATAAAAATCATACACCAATGTTTCATCAATTAGAAGGATTAATGGTAGATAAAAATATCAGTTTTACTCATTTAAAAAATATATTATATGATTTTTTATTATATTTTTTTGATAAAAATTTTTCTCTAAGGTTTAGACCTTCTTATTTCCCATTCACTGAACCTTCTGCAGAAGTGGATATAAAAATAAATAAAGATAACGGAAAATGGATAGAGGTATTAGGTTGTGGTATGATGCATCCTACTGTACTACGGAATGTTGGTATTGATCCCGATATTTATTCTGGATTGGCGTTTGGTATGGGAATAGAAAGAATGACAATGTTACGTTATGATATAATTGATATACGCATATTTTATGAAAATAATTTAAGATTTCTCAAACAGTTCTAAGATTAATAATAATAATGAAATTTAGTGAATTTTGGTTAAGAGAATGGGTCAATATTGATATTGATAGTGAAACATTATCTGAACAACTAACTTTAGCTGGACTAACAGTCGATAGTGTTGTATCAGTGGTTGATGATGCTGCTTTTGGAGGGAAATGGAACAACGCTGTGGTGGTAATTGGGCAAGTGCGTGAATGTTGTATTATTTCAAGTGCTCAACCACATAAAAAGCTTTTTTTAACAAAAATTGACATAGGTACTAATCGATTACTAACTATTTTTTGTAGTGCAGAAAATTGTCGTAATGGTATCAAGGTTGCAGTAGCAATTAGAATAGGAGGAGCAGCTTATCACCTACTACTACAAACAACCCCAACAACAAGTAGTAGTTGTAATATTATTTCTCAGCCGCTGTTACTGCAACAACAAGGGGCGGGAAAGAATAATATGATGAGGCCGATGATGATGCCTTCTTCTTATGAAGAAGAAGGCATGC
Source organism: Candidatus Dasytiphilus stammeri (assembly GCA_041941745.1). Taxonomy (GTDB): domain Bacteria; phylum Pseudomonadota; class Gammaproteobacteria; order Enterobacterales; family Enterobacteriaceae; genus Dasytiphilus; species Dasytiphilus stammeri_D. The sequence goes on from CP145885.1 coordinate 446,201, forward strand.
TGTGTTCATTTGCTGATTTAGGAATATATGATGACCAGTATAGTAATAATACTATCATTGAATTACCTTTAAATGCTCCATTAGGAGCAAATGTTCGTGAATATTTAACACTTAATGATAAAATAATTGAAATTAATGTTACTCCCAATAGGTCTGATTGCTTAAGCATTCGTGGTCTTGCCCGAGAAATAGCTGTTCTAAATAAAACAAGATTAAATGAAAAAAAAATATCACCTGTTCAGGTAACATTAGATGATGCTTTGCCAATTATGGTGAAAGTAGCTAACGCTTGCCCACGTTACTTAGCACGTATTTTAAAGGATGTTAATATTAATACACCTACCCCATTATGGTTAATTGAAAAATTAAGACGATGCGATGTTCGTTCTATAAATATTATTACTGATATTAATCATTATATTTTACTGGAACTAGGGCAACCAATGCAAATTTTTGATCTAGATACCATTGATGGGGGTATCTCGGTACGGATGGCAAAGGTAAACGAAAATATAATGTTAATGAATGGTAGAAAAATATCACTCCAAGAAGATACAATAGTGATTGCAGATGAGAAAAAAATTCTCTCATTAGCTGGAATTATTAGTGGATATTTTTGTAGTGTAGGTAAGAACACAAAAAATATATTGTTGGAAAGTGCTCTTTTTAACCCTCTTTTTATTAGAGGAAGAGCATTACGTTATGGATTACATTCTCCTATATCACAACATTATGAACGAGGAGGTGTAGATCAGCAGATACAATATAAAGCTATTGAACTTGCTACTAGTTTAGTAATAGATATTTGTGGAGGTCAAGTTGGACCAATTATTGACGTTAGTACACCAAAGTTATTACCAAACAGTAATGATATTATCATCTTACGGCGGAAAAAAATAGATCAAGTGATTGGCCAACATATAGCTGATGAGAAGATTTTTGATATTTTGTCTCGTCTAGGTTGTAGTTTGACTACTACTGATAATACTTACTGGAAAGTAAGCACCCCAAGTTGGCGTTTTGACCTTAATTTTGAAGAAGATTTAGTGGAAGAAATAATACGTATTTATGGCTATCAAAAAATTTTACGTACTCCATTAATAAATTTAAGAAGATTTAATAATCTGCATTCCCTCCATTTTTCTATAAAACGTGTTAAAACTATGTTAGTTGCGAGAGGTTATCAAGAAGTTATTACTTATAGTTTTGTTAATCCGAAATTACAGAGGATGATACATCCTGAAACAAAAGGTATTAAATTATCCAATCCAATATCAGTAGAAATGTCAGTCATGCGTCTTTCACTGTGGCCTGGATTAATATCAGTGATAATTTCTAATCAAAAACAGTTGCATAAATCTATAAGAATATTTGAAATAGGTCTACGTTTTATTCCAAATGTTAAATCTAATTTAGGGATTCAACAAGATTTAATAATCACAGGTATGATTAGTGGAAATAGAAATGAAAAACATTGGGATCTTCATCATTGTCATCCCGTAGATTTCTATGATTTAAAACGAGATGTAGAGGTATTACTAAGTCTGAATGGTAAAATGGATGATATTGAATTTAAAACAGAAACTAATCCCGCATTACATCCAGGTCAAAGTGCCGCTATTTATTTCAAAGGAGAACGTATTGGTATCATGGGTGTTATTCATCCTGAATTAGAACATCGATTGGAACTGAATGGGAGAACTGTAGTTTTTGAATTATTTTGGCATAAAATTCCAATCATACCCCATCCAATAATAAAAGAAATATCTCGTTTTCCCTTAATTCGTCGTGATATTGCTATCGTTGTATCTGAAACAATCCCCTTGGAGGATATTGTGAAAGAGTGTAAAAAGGTGTTGTCAAATCAGTTAGTTGAATTAAATATATTTGATGTTTATCGTGGAGCTAATATAGCGGAGGGCTATAAAAGCCTAGCTATTAGTATTATAATACAAAATATCAAAAGGACACTCAAAGAAAATGAAATAGCTACTATTATAGCTAGCTGTATAGAAGCATTAAAAAGTAGATTCCAAGCCTCATTGAGGGATTAATCTATGGCGCTAACAAAGGCGAAAATATCAGAGTACTTATTTGAACATTTGGCACTAAACAAACAACGGTATGCTAAAGAGTTAGTTGAACGTTTTTTCGAAGAAATTAGGTATGCTCTAAGAAACGGAGAAAAAGTAAAATTATCTAGTTTCGGAAATTTTGAACTACGTTACAAAAAACAACGTCCTGGACGTAATCCTAAAACTGGTGAAGATATTCCTATTATCTCTCGTATAGTAGTAACCTTCAAACCAGGTCAAAAATTTAAAAACCAGGTGATAAAGATGACGAGATATAAAAAATAGATCTAAATTTAGAACAATTTTACCTTTAAATGAATTGATTAGTCATATATATAAATAAAATATCAGGAGATAAGGAATACTATGAAAATAGGAGTACCTAAAGAGCGAATGATTAATGAATTAAGAGTTGCAGTGACTCCTAATACTGTGAAGGAGATTATAAAATTAGGATTTATTGTTTTAGTAGAATCAGGTGCAGGACAAACAGCGAGTTTTACTGACGTAGATTTTTCAGAAGCAGGAGCAATCATAACTGATTGTACAGAAGTTTGGCAATCAGATGTTGTAATTAAAATTAATCCACCAACTGTTGATGAAATATCTTTGATGCATAAGAATATCATTCTCATAAGTTTTATTTGGCCTGCACAAAATATCAAAATATTAGAACAAATAGCAGCAATTGGACAAATTAATGTCATATCGATGGATACAGTTCCTCGTTTATCACGCGCCCAATCTATCGATGCGCTTACTTCCATGTCTAATATTGCTGGTTATCGTGCTATTATTGAAGCAGCTTATGAGTATGGAAAGTTTTTCCATGGGCAAATGACAGTGGCTGGAAATATTTTGCCAGCTAAAGTGATGATTATCGGGGCAGGGGTAGCCGGGCTTTCCGCTATTGGTATTGCGCGAAGCTTAGGAGCAATGGTATGGGCTTTTGATACGAGACCAGAAGTACAAGAACAAGTAGAAAGTATGGGAGCTAAATTTATTCAATTAGATCTTAAAGGAATAAATGATATTCCCAAAAAAAATAAGGAGGCAACATCAGCTTTTCTGATAAAAAAAGAAAGAGACTTCTTTACTAATCAAATTAAAAAATTTGACATTATTGTCACTACAGCTATGATTACTGGCCAATCAGCTCCAATTATAATTACCAAAAAAATGGTTGACAATATGAAACCAGGTAGTGTTATTGTTGATCTAGCTGCACAAACTGGAGGAAACTGTGAATTGACAGTTGTGGATAAGTTAATAATTACGAATAAAGGAGTAAAAATAATTGGATATACAGATCTACCAAGTAGATTACCTAGCCAATCATCTCAACTTTATAGTACAAATATTGTTAACTTATTAAAAATACTATGTCAAAATAAAAAAGGTGAGATTTTTATTGATCTTGATGACATAATCATACGTAATCTTACCATTATTTTTGAAGGTAAAATCATTTGGCCTGCACCACCAAGGCAAATTATTGCAAGTGGATCAGAATCAAAAACTACAGCGCAATATTCTATAATAAAAAAAGAAGAATTTCCGGCGGCTGATAATAAAAGCTCATCAAAATGGCATAAATATATTTATTTATTTTTAGGTATAATACCATTTGGATGGTTATCAACCACAGTACCTACAGAAATATTATCACATTTTAAAATTTTTATACTGGCTTGCATCGTAGGTTATTACGTTGTCTGGAATGTCAGTGATAATTTACATACACCTCTCATATCTGTTACAAACGCTATATCAGGTATTATTATAGTGGGCTCATTATTACAAATAGGACATGGTGGTGGTGGGGGTATAGGAATGGCTATCTTATCTTTCACGGCAATACTTCTGGCTAGTATTAATATTTTTGGAGGTTTCACTGTTACTCAGCGTATGCTCAAAATGTTTCGTCGTTAACTCAATTTATGATAGATAGGATGAAATATGTCAGGTGAATTAGTTACTGCAATTTATATTGTTTCTTCAGTATTATTTATTTTCAGTATAGCATTGTTATCTAAACCAGAAACTTCAATACATGGTAATGTTTTAGGTATTATCGGAATGGCTCTTGCGCTAATTACGACTATGTCTACTATAGATTATAGTTATACTGCTTGGATAATATTAGCAATAATTGTTGGTGGTATTATTGGGATATATTTAGCAACGCAGGTACATATGACAGCCATGCCTGAATTAGTAGCCATGTTACATAGTTTTGTTGGTTTTTCATCAATATTAATTGGATTTAATAGTTATTTATATAAAAATTATCTTTTAGAACCTAGTATGCAATTCTATTCAATACATCTAATTGAAGTTTTCCTCGGAATATTTATTGGGTCAATGACTTTTTCAGGTTCTATAACAGCATTTAGTAAATTAAGAGGTTATATTTCTCCGCGTCCATTAAGACTTATACATCGTCATACGATAAATGTTACTGCTTTTGTTATATCATTATTATTATTGGTAATTTTTATCCACACTAATAATATTGTGTTACAAACTATTGCATTATTGATGATGACATTTATTGCTATTATGTTTGGCTGGCATATGGTTGCTTCCATTGGGGGAGCTGATATGCCTGTAGTAATTTCTATGCTTAACTCTTATTCAGGATGGTCAGCGGCAGCGACAGGATTTATGTTAAATAATGATCTACTAATTGTAACTGGAGCTTTAGTTGGTTCTTCTGGTGCAATTCTTTCTTATATTATGTGTAGAGCTATGAATCGTTCGTTTATTAGTGTCATAACTGGTGGTGGTTTTAGTGAAAATAATATTTTGGGTCTTATTAAGAAGAACACCAAGCTTGAAGAAGCGATAGCTAATAAAGCTAAATACCAAGAAACTACAGTGCAGGAGGTCGCTACTTTATTGCAAATGGCTTCTTCTGTTATTATCGTTCCAGGTTACGGAATGGCGGTAGCACAAGCACAATATCCAGTAGCAAAACTTACTGCCGAATTACGCCGTAAATACGGAGTTAAAGTTATTTTTGGTATACATCCAATTGCCGGCCGTCTACCAGGTCATATGAATGTGTTATTAGCTGAAGCAAAAGTATCATACGATATAGTATTAGGCATGGAAGAAATTAATGATAAATTTAAAAAAACTGATATAGTACTTGTTATTGGAGCAAATGATACTGTCAATCCTGCAGCACAAGAAGATTCACATCATCCTCTTACTGGTATGCCAGTACTGAAAGTATGGACTGCTCACAATGTAATTGTTTTTAAACGCACAGAAATTATGAATACAGGTTACGCTGGGGTTCACAATCCTCTTTTTTTCAAAAAAAATACTAAAATGCTGTTTGGAGATGCTAAATATAGCCTTGAGGCTATTATCAAAGCTATAGAATAAGAATAAAGAGAAGGAGAATGAATAATAAAGCACTAACAATAGTAGTAGGGCGATTAGTTAGCTAATACAACAAAACAACCGCGCTTCAAACCCACCTAATAATTAATTAATGTTTTTCAGAATCCTTCATCTTCTGCTTATGACTGATTATTTGATTATAAATCGTAGTTATAGTTTTAGCAGGATGAGGAGATTGTGTAATAGATCGACCTATTACTAAATAGTCAACTCCCGCACTTAATGCTTGGCAAGGAGTCATAATACGCGACATATTATGATCATCACAACAGGATTCATTTTTATCTAATCTGATACCAGGAGTGACCACGATAAAATTTTTACCAATATTTTGTTTAATTTTCGCTGCATCATTTGCAGAAGAGATAATGCCAGTAAGACCAGAGTTATATGTAAGACGTGCTAAGCGTTCTGTTTGTTCCGATATTGAACAAGTTAGCCCAAAATCAACTAAATCACGGTCTTTTATGCTAGTTAACATAGTAACTCCCATTAATAATGGGGCCTTTTTGCCAAAAGGTAATAATGCATTATACGCAGCATTCATCATATTTGCTCCTCCACTAGCATGAACTGTTATCATCCATACCCCTAATTCAGCGGCAAGGGCCACTGCGTGAGCAGCAGTATGAGGAATATCGTGAACTTTTAGATCTAAAAAAACGTCAAACCCTAGGTTTTTTAAATCGCGTACAATTTGTGGACCTAGTAACATAAATAGTTGTTGTCCGACTTTAACCCGACATAATGAAGGATCAATACTCTCAACAAAACCCATTGCTCGATGCCGATCAGAATAATCAAGTGCTACTATTAGCGGGGAATCTAATTTCATATAATAACCTTACATCACTAAATAAAAATATTTAACCTGTATGTAAAAACATTTATGACTGTAATTTCGTTACATAATAATGTAGTAGAAGAAGTACTACTATTAACCATCACCACCACCCCGCCGTCATTGATGAGTACATTTTACCAGCTGGTGGCTAATAAGGATAGTTTAGTTACAATTTTTTAGGATATGGTAATTATAAGTAGTAAACAACTATTAAATGCAAACAACTAAATTGGCTTCATGATTTTTTATTAAATTAATAATCAATATTATCTTATTATATAAATTGCCAAATTAATTTTTCTATAATCTTATAGATCTTACTCTGCAACAAGTTGTTTATCCATCCTTTCCCACGATATCTATAATGTAGAGCAATTAAATCATATTTATTCATTTTATGAAGTATAAAGTCGTCACTAGTGCCAATGGCATCAATAAGCCCTTTTTTCAAGGCTTGAGTCCCAAACCAATGCTCTCCTGTTGCTACCCTATCTATGTCAAGTGTAGGACGCATATCATGAACGAAGCTTTTAAATAGCTGATGTGTAACATCTAATTCATCCCTAAATTTTTGTCGTGCTTGCTCACTATTTTCTCCAAATAATGTTAAAGTACGTTTATGCTCTCCAGCAGTATGAAGTTCGAAATCAATTTCATTACGCTTTAATAAGCGGTGAAAATTAGGAAACTGAGCAACAACACCTATTGAGCCAATAATAGCAAAAGGAGCTGCTATAATGTGGTTAGCTACAGTGGCCATCATATAACCACCACTAGCAGCTATTTTATCAACAATTACATTTAAAAAAATTCCTTTGTTACGTAATCGCTGTAATTGTGAAGCCGCTAGTCCATAACTATGTACTAAACCACCTGAACTTTCTAAACGCAATAATACTTGGTCAGTTTTTTTAGCAACCAACAACACTGCAGAAATTTCTTCTCGAAGAGAAGAAACTTCTTTTGCATCAAAACTACCATTAAAATCAATAACATAAATAATTGGTTTTATCTTTTTATGTAATTTTTGCTTTTTCCATCGGTTAAATAAAGAAAATATTTTTTTAGATTTATTTTCGTTTTCTTTTTGCCATTGATTATCTTCATTAGAAGACATAGATACGAATAACATTTCCTTTTTAATATCACGATAATGATCTCCTAAATTTGTTAAAGCTAAATAACCAGTATGTAATGATTTTTTACGATGGATAATTTTTTTTATTACAATAAGCATTATTATAGTTATAACAACGCTTGTTACTATTTTTGCTAAAAACAATCCATAATATAGAATGAATCTCACCTCATTCTCCTTATTTATAATATATTATTTAGATTTTACAATAAATAATACCTTTTATGTAAAAGGATATGAAGAAAAAAAATCATTCCGTATTCTAATATTGACTTTTTTCAAAAAAAAAATTGCATTAGTAATTTATATGCTAATATAGAATTATAAACATTCAATAAAGTCAATTACTGACAACATTTAAGATTATTATATTAGTCTAATAATTATTAGACCCTCACAACCAACGCAAGTTGTTAAGTAAATTTACAAAAATACAATACTAAATTTTATATTTACTTGCTTTTTTTAAAAAAAAAGTTACTAGCAGTTACCCTTTTAAAATAAGTATTCCATATTTTCTAGAATACTTAAGTTCATATATTACCACTAATTTACAATAGATGATAAATAATTTGAATTGGAATGATTGCTGTTTTTTTTATAAATCAAGCATATGTATGTAATTTATTCTATATATTATGTGCTATGCTGGATAGTATAGTATTCCCTACATGCAGAATAGAAGGTCTGAATATTAATGACTAGTTAGTATAATATAAAAGATAATATTAATTATGGATTAAATTTAATCAAATAAAAACATAAATAAATATTTTGAATTTTTCTTATTGGCCAATAATATTTATTATATATGAGTACTTAATAAATTATATGAAATGAAATTACTGACTGCTACAAATATTGCAGTAATTAGTAGCAAATATAATTATTTATGTTCCAAGTAAGGAGTGCAATATGTCGTCTACTATTACCCCAGGTTCTTTATACCGGGATACAGTAAATTTCTTTTGTCATCAACGCATAAATATTATAATAATGGCAATTATTACATCTTTTATTACGATGAGTCTCAGTCATATTCTGTATTCTTATACTGATGATGAGAAGCTTCAAATTATATTAGGAGTAGGAGGAACAACAACTGGTGGGGCAAGTCGTAATATTCTAAGTATTATTGATATAATACAAAAAATGTCTTTTGATCAGTGGATACTACTTTTACGTATTTCTGCTATAAGAATTTTTATAATCCTCATGGGACATACATTAATGTTGGGTGGCATGCTTAATTTGATTACTATGGTTTCTTCCGGAGGAAATGCTAACAGTAATATATTATTGTTAGCATTAGAAAAAGCTATATCACAGTTTCCACGTTTGTTAATATTACTATTATTGACAACAATAATATCTCAATTAGGATTTATAGTATTAATTGCTCCTGGCATTATATTGACAATATTACTAGCATTATCTCCGATCATTATGATTAGGGAAAAAAAGAGTATATTAGCAGCAATACGTGCTAGTACAGAGATATCATGTAGATATAATCAACTGGTTACTCCAGCCGTACTTTTATGGTTCCTAGGAAAATGTTTAATCTTGTTATTAGCCACTACTTTCCTAATTTCATTACCCATTATAATAGCAACAGCAATACTGAATGTGATTCATTATATTATTAATGCGGTGTTAACTATTTATTTATATAGATTATATATGTTAGTTAAGTAGGAAGTCATTATTCAATGTTGAAATAACAACATCATTGTTGCTAGTTAATGTTATTAGTAATATTTTACTAATTTATAACGTTACAGGATAATCAGAACTGATGAAAATTATAACTAATTTATATTTTGATCTTGACAATTTCATCAGCAAATTAATATTATTTGGATATTGGTTAGTAATTGCTATAGTAACTATCAGAATACTTATGAAACGTCGTGCAGTACCCTCATCTCTGACATGGTTGTTAACCGTATACTTGTTACCATTAATAGGTATTATTGCATACCTAGCTTTAGGAGAGCGTTATCTAGGTAAACGTCGAGTAGAACGGGCTCGACTCATGTTACCATCACTAAAAAAATGGATAAATGAATTAAAACAATTCAACAAAATATTTTCTATAAACAATAGTGATGTAGCACGTCCATTATTTAATTTATGTGAATTACGTCAAGGAATTGCTAGTGTTAAAATAAAATATTTAAATTTATTGACTAGTACAGATGAGACCTTAAAATCCTTAATTCGAGATATTCAACTAGCACGTGATAATATCAAAATGGTTTTCTATATTTGGCAACCTGGAGGTATTGCTAATAAGGTGGCAGACGCACTTATTATAGCTGCTAAACGTGGAGTTCATTGTAGATTAATACTTGATTCTGCAGGTAGTAGAGCTTTTTTTAAAAGTACAATAGTATCTAGGATGCGTAACGTGGGTATAGAAGTTGTAGAAGCTTTACGTGTGAGTTTATTACTCATTTTTGTTAGACGGCTTGATTTACGTCAGCATCGCAAAATAGTGCTGATTGATAATCATATTACTTATACTGGAAGTATGAATATTATAGATCCCCGCTATTTTAGGCAAACATCAGGAGTTGGTCAATGGATTGACTTAATGGTACGTATGGAAGGGCCAGTAACTAATATGATGGAAATTATTTTTTCTTGGGATTGGGAATTAGAAACTGGTCAGCGTATCTATCCGAATCATATTTACCCCTTAAAACTACCACAAAAAATTGATGACCCTGCCATTCAAATTATTGCTTCAGGACCAGGATTTCCTGAAGGTATGATCCACGAGGCATTATTAACTACTATTTATTCTGCACGTAAAGTTATTATTTTGACAACACCTTATTTTGTTCCAAGTGATGATTTACTTCATGCAATATGTATTGCAGCCCACCGTGGTGTTGATGTTCGTCTTATTATTCCACGCTATAATGATTCCTTGTTAGTAGGTTGGGCAAGTCGTGCTTTATTTTCTGAATTGTTAGAAGCAGGAGTTAATATTTACCTATTTGAAGGTGGTTTGTTGCATACAAAAAGTGTGCAAGTTGATGGGCAATTGAGTTTAATTGGTACTGTTAATTTTGATATGCGTAGTTTATGGCTAAATTTTGAAATCGCACTAGTAATTGATGATAATATTTTTGGTAAACATTTATCTCTTATACAAGACAATTATATTGCTCATTCCTGTCTTTTAGCAACTAATGAATGGTTACGACGACCTTATTGGCAACGCATTCTTGAACGTTTGTGTTATTTTTTTAGCCCATTACTTTAGAAAATTTAATTATTAGAATCATAGTCATTTAATATAGATTAATATTCAGATGAATAAAGTTAAAAGATATAAAATACTTAGCATGTTAGAGAAAAAAAATCCAAATCCTTGTATTGAACTAACTTTCAATAGTCCTTTTGAATTATTAATCGCTGTATTACTTTCCGCGAAAACTACAGATATGATTGTTAATCAAGCTACAACTAAGCTTTATCTATTAGCCAATACTCCAGAAGATATGTTAAACTTAGGATTAGATGGGATAAAAAATGTTATAAAGATAGTTGGGCTATATAATCGTAAGGCCTTAAATATTATTAATATTTCTCATATTATCCTTGAAAAATATAGAGGTAAAGTACCAAACGATCGTACAGCACTAGAAGCATTACCTGGAGTTGGACGTAAGACAGCAAATGTAATCCTTAATACTGTTTTTGGCTGGCCAACGATTGCCGTAGATACTCATGTTTTCCGTGTATGTAATCGTACTCGCTTTGCATTAGGAAAAAATGTTCTTAAATTGGAAGCAGTATTACATAAATTAGTTCCCTCCTATTTTAAAAAAAATTGCCATCTATGGTTAATGTTACATGGACGTTATATTTGTAGAGCTCGTCACCCACATTGTGCTTCTTGTATTATCCAAGATCTATGTGAATACAATTTAAAAAAAAATACAAGATAAATTTAATTTATAGTCTCACCACAGACTAAAAGCATTGCATACTGCAGCAGTATACAACAAATATTATTTCCAATAAACTAAACAGTAAGATTTTTTTCCACGACGCAATAATGTATAACGGCCAAAAATTTTATCAAAATTGCTAAATTGGTATTTATAATTTGTTTGGATTTGAGAATTAACAGTTATAGCCCCAGCATTTATTAGTGATTTTGCTTGTGTGCGCGATGGTACTAAATTAGCTTTTACTAGTGCTTGTTGTAAATCAACATTATCAATAATTTCAATTGCAGGAACACCATCTTGAGCTAATTGCTTAAAATCTTCTTCTTTCATATCATTTATATTACCATAAAACAGATTTTGTGTGATACGTTTAGCAGCTGCAAATCCTTGATTACCATGCACCATTTTTGTTACATGTTCAGCTAATAACAATTGTGCATAATGATTATTCTCATCTTTCTCGAGAGAATTTATTGTGGCTATATCGATAAAAGTAAATAATTTCAGAAACCGATAAACATCAATATCTGCTGTATTGACCCAAAATTGGTAAAATTTATAAGGACTAGTTTTAGTTGCATCTAACCATATTGTATTAGCCTCGGTTTTACCAAATTTCATCCCATCAGATTTTGTAATTAATGGAATAGTCAAACCAAACACTTTTTTTTGATGTAAGCGTCGAGTTAAATCAATCCCAGAGGTAATATTGCCCCATTGATCAGATCCACCAATTTGTAGTTCTACTCCATATTGCGCATTAAGATAGGCAAAATCATAACTTTGTAATAAATTATAAGCGAATTCTGTAAAGGAAAGACCTATATCCTTTTCCTTCAAACGATTCTTGACTGCATCTTTATTGATTAATTGATTAATCGCGAAATGTTTCCCAACTACACACAGAAACTCCAAAATCGTCATGCGACTAAGCCACTTATAATTATTTATAATAATTGCAGAGTTTTTTTCACAAGAAAAATCAATAAATAACGAAAATTGTTTATTAATTTTATTAACCCATTCTATTACTATATCAATATTGTTGATTTTTCGTTCATTAGATTTAAAACTTGGATCTCCAATTAAACCTGTGCCACCACCTATTAATGTGATTGGTTTATGCCCGGCATTCTGGAATCTTTTAAGACACATTAATGGAACAATATGTCCTAAATGCAAACTATCTGCAGTTGGATCGAACCCGCAATAAAGTACAATCGGTGTTGCCTGTTTTAATCTATTTACTAAAGATTGTTCATTTGTTATTTGGTATATAAAACCACGTTCTTTTAGTTGATTAATTAGATTACTAGTAGTCATTTATTTATATTAGCTGTTATCTTATCTATCAATAGATGAAAGAATATTAACGTTGAGTCAGAATTTTATTTGCTATTAATAATAATTTTATGTAGCTAGTTACTATTTATTTACTATAAGACAATCAATTTTCCAAGACGCGTCGATTTTTAGATTTTTAAAATTTTATATGTTGTTATGTTTCCTTACTCCTTTGTCAGAATTAAATTCTGTTTATATAATATCCCTGTCTAAAATTTAGAATAGATATTTTCATAGTTTAAATTAACTATTTTATCTAATTAATAAAATACCTGTTAAGCTGATCGTTGATATTTTACTAGCTTGTTGCATTACTTAAGTAATAATGTATGTAGCCGCCGTAACCCGCCGCCTCATAATAATTTGTTCTTAGAAACAGATTTATCATCATATTTCAGTTGATTAAATATTGCTGCTTCTTGGTTTATTATTACATCTATATTTATCGGCTGTCTCTTTTATTAATGTTTGTAATTCACCAGACTGAAACATTTCAAATATAATATCACAACCACCTATTAGTTTGCCATCAATCCATACTTGAGGAAAAGTAGGCCACTGAGCATACTTAGGTAATTCTAAACGAATATCCTGATTTTTTAAAACATCTACATAGGCAAATTTTTCTCCGCAAGCAGAAAGTAATTTTACTGTTTGGGCAGAAAATCCACAAGATGGATAGTCAGGAGACCCTTTCATAAAAATTATAATAGGATGTTCAGCAATTTTACGTTTAATTTTTTCAATTGTAAGCATAATTTATATTTCCTTTTCGATCAAAAGTAAGTGAACTAAAATATTCAATTAACTTTTATTTAAAGATTTTTAATAATCAAAAATAATTTTTGTAAAAAAAGTATATTTTTATATATATCATAATATTAATTATGAATTGATAACTGTCTGTGTGTGATGTCAAATATTAAAGAACTCCTGATCAAAAAATATTGATTTTTTTAGATCCAAAAATTTTTCTTGCCAAATATAGTAGTACTACTACTGAGAGTTGATAATATAATCAACTTATTCTAATCTTTACATTAGAGCAGTTCCTCTCTTTTTCTTATAATTAAAAGAATATGATGATAATATATTAAAATCATAGGTTAGGTTATTACGCTAATCATTATATCAAAATAATTTTGATTATAAATGTACTGCAATCAAATTGTCACTCACTCATTAATTTTTTAATTTGAGTTTCATTCCACATTTTAAGTAGCCTGAATAAAAGCAACAATTAAGCTGTTAGTAATTTTACTACTACATAGATAACTACCATTTTGGAACATATCACCTAATTTTCTTCTACTTTACAAAATAAAAGTAACATATTATATATTTATAATTAATTAAAAAAAAAATGTATAATATTGTTTAATTTAGCATCTAACGTTAGAATAATTTTTTCTAAACAATTAATTTAATATATTACTTAAAGGATAACATACGTGCATAAATATTTGGTTGAAGCACGTCACCTATTAATGCTTGCTGGTCCAGTCATTATTGCACAAATTGCACAAACTACCATTGGGTTTTTAAATACCCTTATGGCTAGCGCAGTGAGTGCAACTGATATGGCTGCGGTGGCCATAGGCACATCTATATGGCTACCTGCCATTTTATTTGGCTATGGTTTAATTTTAGCACTGACACCAGTAGTTGCCCAATTAAATGGATCAGGAAAAATTGATAATATTGCTTATCAGGTTTTTCAAACTTACTGGTTAGCAGCAATAGCTTCTATTTTTATTATGTTTGTCCTACATAATGCCAATCATATTCTTAATATGATTCATCATATTGATCCAATATTAGCTAATAAAACAGTAAAATATTTGCATGCAATGCAATATGGTGTTCCTGGTTATTTATTTTTTCAGGTATTACGTAATAAATGTGATGGTTTGGCCAATACTAAACCAGGAATGGTAATAGCTTTTATAAGTTTAATAGTTAATATTCCAGTAGCCTATATTTTGATTTATGGAAAATTTGGCATACCAGCATTTGGTGGAGTAGGATGTGGGATAGCAACAGCTTTTGTTTACTGGCTTATGTTTATTATTATGATAACATGGTTACATTTTACCAATTCTAATCAAATAAAAATAACATGTTCATTTATAAAACCAGATTGGAAAGTACTGTCGCGACTAATAACTCTAGGATTGCCAATTGCTCTCTCTTTTTTCTTTGAAGTAACTTTGTTTGCAATAGTAGCTTTACTTATTGCTCCTCTAGGAATTGTACAAGTAGCTAGTCATCAAATTGCACTTAATTTTAGTTCATTAGTTTTTGTCTTACCACTATCATTAAGTGTAGCTACTACAATAAGAATAAGTTTTCAATTAGGAAAAGGTTACATAAAAAGTGCACAAGTTGCCGCAAAAACTGCTCAAGTCACTGGTATAGTTATTGCTAGTATTACAGCTATTTTAACTGCAGTTTATCGTGAGCATATTGCTTTGTTCTATAACAACAATCAAGAAATAGTGGCAATAGCTACCCAATTACTATTATTGGCTGCTATTTATCAAATTTCCGATTCAATACAAATTATTGGTAGTGGTATACTAAGAGGATATAAAGATACAAGTTCCATTTCTATTATTACCTTTATCGCTTATTGGTTACTAGGATTACCTTGCGGATATGTACTAGCATTAAAAAATTGGATCGTAAATCCTTTAGGCCCAGTTGGTTTTTGGATAGGATTCATTATTGGATTAACTGCATCAGCAATAATGATGCTATATCGTATTCATTATTTACAAAAATTATCGGCTCCAGAAATTTTAAATAGAGTCAGTCGATAACTAACAAAGAATATAGTAATTTTACATAGGTTAAGAAAGAGGATAAAACAAAATAACATCATTGCGTCCGTAACTCAGTCGGTTAGAGTACCACCTTGACGTGGTGGAGGTCAGTGGTTCAAATCCACTCGGACGTACCAAATAAAAATATTATGATTCATAACTTTTCTCTAAAAATAAAAGCAAATGAAAAAAAAATCACAAGGAGTTGATATACCACAAATATTATTTTTGTTTATGTTCATTACCATACTAATCATAGCCTGTTTCTGGATTGTCCAACCATTTATTGCCTGTTTTGCATGGGCTAGCATGGTAGTAATTGCTACTTGGCCTTTACTTATAAAGATAGAAGAATTACTATGGGGACGTCGTAGTCTTGCTGTCATTGTTATGACAATTCTATTATTTTTAATATTTATTATTCCTGCTACATTATTAATCAATGGATTAATAGATAATATTATTCCATTAATACAATGTATAACCTCAGGACAATTAAAACTCCCTCAACTTCATTGGCTTATTAGTATTCCTATTATAGGAGATAAACTCTATTCTATCTGGAATAGTTTATTAGCTGGAGAAAGCAGCGCTTTGATGAAATATATAAAACCCTATGTTGGTAAAACTACGAGCTTTGTTTTTTCACAGGCAGCACATTTAGGTCGTATAATATTACATTTATTTTTAATGTTATTATTTAGTATATTGCTTTATTGGCGTGGAGAAGAGATAGGGCAAGGAGTGCGGGATTTTGCTTGGAGACTTGCTGCCCAGCGTGGAGAAGCTGCAGTGGTTCTGGCAAGCCAAGCTATACGTGCGGTAGCATTAGGAGTTTCTGTAACCGCTTTCATGCAAGGAATACTTGGTGGTATTGGTTTAGTATTTTCTGGTATTCCTTATGCTACATTATTAACAATACTTTTAATTTTATTTTGTCTCATGCAATTAGGAACACTTCCAGTATTAATACCTGCTATTATATGGCTTTATTGGAGAGGTGATACTACTTGGGGAACAATTTTAATGATTTGGAGCGGTCTTATGGTTACTTTAGATAATATATTAAGACCATTTTTAATATGTAGGGGAGCTGATTTACCAATTATTATGATAATGTGTGGAGTTATAGGAGGATTATTTACTTTTGGCATGATCGGTTTATTTATAGGCCCAGTAGTTTTAGCTGTTTCCTACAGTTTATTGACCGCTTGGATGCATGATGAAGGATGATGATGAGGGATATACTTACTAATAATCTATCAGACAAGTAAGTATGTATGAGAGGGATAATAATATCAATATCATCTGAACCAACAGCACCCACAGCTTATAAATCAAATGAAGTGTCTAGTAAGAAGATAGTAAGTTGATAGTTGAAGTTTAATTAATATCATAGGAGAGGTAAAATACCTTAATGGAAAAAAAAATAGGGTTTATTGGTTGCGGTAATATGGCACAAGCAATTATTGGAGGCTTAGTAAAAAGTAAAAATTTTTTACCAAAAAAAATTTATATCTATGATTATCATATTGAAAAAATGCAATTTATATATCAAAAATATGGTATTGTTTTAACTGTTAATGCTACAGAGGTAGCAAAAAATGTTCAAATTTTATTTCTTGCGGTAAAACCGCATACTATTTTAACAGTCCTAAAAGAGTTATATTCCAATAATATAATAAATAAAGAATTATTAGTAGTATCTCTTGCCGTGGGGTTAACATTATCTCAACTAGAAATGGTTGTTCCTCCTGAATGTAAAGTTGTACGTGTTATGTCTAATACTACAACTATAGTAGGCGAAGGTATGACTTCAGTTACCCCAAACGAATTTGTAACACAACATGAACTTAATGAAATACTATATATTTTCAATATAATCGGTAAAACTGCAATTGTACCAGAATATCTTATTCATACTGTTGTTGGGGTAAGTAGTTCTGCTCCTGCTTATGTCTATATGTTTATAGAAGCGATGGCTGATGCAGCAGTACTTAGTAGTATGCCAAGAACGCAAGCTTATAATTTTATTGCGCAAACAATAAAAGGTGCAGCACAAATGGTGCTAACAACAGGTAAACATCCAGGAGAACTTAAAGACCAAGTATGTTCTCCAAATGGAACCACTATTGAAGCAATAAAATTATTAGAAGAAAAAGGGTTTCGCGCTACTGTAATGGCTGCTGTACAAGCATGCATAGATAAATCTATTAATCTTACAAAATAAAAAGAGAAAGGGAAATAAATTGGTAGGATTTTTTTTGGGTCGTTAGCTCAGTTGGTAGAGCAGTGGACTCTTAATCCAATGGTCGGGGGTCCGAATCCCCCACGACCCACTACTACTATAATACTATGATGATATAATAATAAACTAGTTTAGTTTCGGCGGCTCGTTGTTTTATTATTATCCATCCCATCAATCAATATCACTTACTCACTTATTTTTATATACTTCACGCCATTCATGTATGA
Source organism: Candidatus Dasytiphilus stammeri (assembly GCA_041941745.1). GTDB lineage: Bacteria > Pseudomonadota > Gammaproteobacteria > Enterobacterales > Enterobacteriaceae > Dasytiphilus > Dasytiphilus stammeri_D. The sequence continues at coordinate 464,287 of CP145885.1, forward strand.
ATGCAAAACATTTGGAACAATAATGCTACCATCTGCTTGCTGATAATTTTCCATGACAGCGACCAAAGTGCGACCTAATGCTAATCCTGAACCATTGATAGTATGCACTAACCGAATATGAGTATTTTTTTTACTACGGTAACGTGCCTGCATACGACGAGCCTGAAAATCCCACATATTAGAACAAGAAGATATTTCACGATAAGTATTTTGAGCTGGAAGCCATACTTCAAGATCGTAAGTCTTACAAGCACTAGCTCCCAGATCACCACTACATAATAATAATTTTCGATACGGTAATTTTAGTAATTTCAGTACAGTTTCAGCATTATCAGTTAGCGTTTCTAATGCTTGCATAGAATTTTCTGGATGTGTTATTTGTACTAATTCAATTTTATCAAACTGATGCATGCGAATTAAACCACAAGTATCACGGCCATAAGAACCAGCTTCTGCACGATAACATGTTGTATGTGCAATAAATTTAAGTGGTAACCATTCTTCTTCAAGAATGTCATGACGTACTAAATTAGTCAATGGCACTTCTGCGGTTGGTATTAACGCATAACTACTTGTATTATTAGTATCTGTTGTATTTTTCAAATTTATAAAAAATAATTCTTCGCTAAATTTGGGTAATTGACCAGTACCATAGAGTGAGGCATAATTTACTAAAGAAGGAACATAAGCTTCAGTATAACCATGTTTTTCCGTATGTAGATCTATCATAAATTGACCAAGCGCTCGATGTAGCCGAGCAATTTGTCCTTTCATAACTACAAAACGGGCACCTGTAATCTTAACAGCCGATGCAAAATCTAAACCTTGTGTTAATTCTCCTAATTTAACATGATCACGTATAGCAAAATCATATTGCTGTGGTTCTCCCCACCGACTAATTTCAATATTTTCTCTTTCATCTTTACCACTAGGTACTTCATCTGCAGGGATATTAGGTAACATTAATACAAAATTACGAAACTCTTTATTTAAAGCTTTTAGTTCCTTTTTTTTTATATCCAGACGTTCATTTAACGCATAAACATCTTTGAAAAATTCAATATCTTTTCCATAATTTTTCATCATAAATCTAATTTTTTTATCTCGTAACTTACGAGTAGCCTGTAATTTTTCCGTCTCAATTTGTAATATTTTGCGTTGTGCTTCTATAAAGCGGAATTTATCAACTTCTAGCTTAAAACCCCGGCGAGCAAGTTTTTCTGCTACATAATTTAGATTATGACGTAGTAATTTAGGATCTAACATTAATTTTCCTATTTTCCCGGATATCTCTAAAAAATAGAGATAGTTTATCTGCTGTTATATTTGGTAATTAATTACGTATATCATATCATATACAATAAATTTTATGTATATAAAGAAGCAACAAATATTATAACCACTTTTTTTTCAAAAACATTTGATATACAATGAGTTAATATAGATAAGTATATGGATGATTGCACTAACTACGCATCCATAAACAGTCAATATGCTTTTTATAAATAGGACATTATTATTGTGAGTAAGCATAGCAAATTATTAATATTAGGTTCAGGACCTGCAGGTTATTCTGCAGCTATTTATGCGGCACGTGCTAATCTCGCACCAGTATTAATTACTGGTTTAATTAAAGGTGGCCAACTTACTACTACATTAAATGTGGAAAACTGGCCTGGTGATCCCCTAACGTTAACTGGTACCCAATTAATGGATCGTATGTATGAACATGCGATTAAGTTTAAAACTGAAATCATTGTTGATTATATCAATAAGGTAAATTTGCAGCATCGACCATTTTTATTATTTGGAGATAATGAAAAATATAGTTGTGATGCCCTTATTATTGCTACTGGCGCATCTGCACGTTATTTAGGATTATCTTCGGAAGAGACTTTTAAAGGAAAAGGAGTCTCTGTATGTGCTATTTGTGATGGTTTTTTTTATCGAAATCAAAAGGTAGCTGTAGTAGGTGGGGGGAATACTGCAGTAGAAGAGGCGCTATATTTAACTAATATAGCTTTTGAAGTTCATCTAATTCATCGTAGCGAACATTTTCGCGCGGAAAAAATTTTACTTAATCGATTGATGGCCAAAAATAAAACTGGAAATATTATTTTTCACACAAAATATAAAATTGACGAAATATTTGGAAATGATAATGGTGTAACAGGTATTAGATTATGTTCTGTAGAAAATCCAGTAAAATTTAAGCATCTTAATGTTAAGGGTGTTTTTATTGCCATTGGACATCAACCAAATACAACGATCTTTCAGGAACAACTATCCATGGAAAATGGTTATATTAAAGTTCACTATGATAAAGAAAAAGGATATGCTACACAGACTAGTATTAATGGCATTTTTGCAGCTGGTGATGTAATGGATAATATTTATCGCCAAGCTATTACCGCGGCTGGTACTGGCTGTATGGCGGCCTTAGATGCAGAACGTTATCTACAGCAGTTGAATGGAAATAAAATTGACTAGAAAAAGTAGATTTTTTTTTTGCAAGAACAATTAATATTATTATACTGACTGAGAAAACAATGGCTAAAGAAGAAAATATTGAAATGCAAGGCACTGTTTTAGATACATTACCTAATACTATGTTCCGCGTTGAACTAGAAAATGGACATGTAGTTACGGCCCATATTTCTGGTAAAATGCGAAAAAATTACATTAGGATTTTGACAGGTGATAAAGTAACTGTAGAAATTACTCCCTATGACCTAAGTAAAGGAAGAATTATTTTTCGAAGTCGCTAACTGACAAATAACAAATAGCTTATCGGTAGTTAACAAATTAATGTAGATAATCGTTTAGTGTACTCAGCAAAATCAGTAATAGGTCGTGTGGCAACACCTGAAATCATTGCTGCTTTTGCTACTGCTGGCGCAATTTTTAACATCAAACGAGGATCAAATGGTTTAGGAATTAAATAATTTGATCCAAAAGTAAGTTCTTCATTTCTATAGACCGAAGCTACTGTTTCATTTTTTTCTGCAAATGCCAGATCTGCAATTGCATGGACTACTGAGAGTTTCATCTCTTCATTAATCGTTGAAGCACCAACATCTAGTGCTCCTCTAAAAATAAATGGAAAACATAGAAGATTATTAACTTGATTAGGATAATCGGATCGGCCAGTACATATGATAGCATCAGGTCGTACTGCTTTTGCTAAAGAAGGTAAAATTTCTGGTTCAGGATTTGCTAAAGCTAGGATTAATGGATCTTTAGCCATTTTTTTTACCATTGGCGGAGTTAAAATATTAGGTATAGAACACCCTAGAAAAATATCTGCTCCTGTAATAGCTTTGTCGATAGTATTATATTGGCCATTAATCTCTTCTTCTATGGCATACATAGCTTTTGTAGCAGTCAGTATTCTTTCTCTATTTTTAGAAATAATCCCTTTAGAATCATAAACCACAATGTTATTTTTTTGCACACCTAACCTGACTAATAGATTAAGACAAGCAATTGCCGAGGCTCCTGCACCAGACACTACCAATTTTACATCAGAAATATTTTTTTTAACAATACGTAGACCATTTATCACAGCGGCCGTACAAATTATTGCGGTTCCATGTTGATCATCATGAAAAACAGGAATTTTCATGCGTTTACGTAATGTTTTTTCGATATAGAAACATTCAGGAGCTTTAATATCTTCAAGATTAATGCCACCAAAAGTAGGTTCAAGAGCAGCAATAATATTTATTAATTTATCTGGATTTTGTTCATCAATTTCAATATCAAAAACATCAATACCGGCGAATTTTTTGAAAAGCACAGCCTTTCCTTCCATGACCGGTTTGCTAGCAAGCGCCCCTATATTTCCTAATCCTAATACTGCGCTTCCATTAGAAATTACACCTACCAAATTTCCTCGTGCTGTATATTTATTGACTGCCTTCGGATCTGCAGCTATTTCTAAACAAGGCGCGGCTACACCTGGAGAATAAGCTAGTGATAAATTCTGGGGAGTTAATAAAGGTTTTGTTGGTTTTACTTCTATTTTACCTGGAATGGGAAATTGATGATATGCAAGTGCCTTTTTATTAATTTGATCGTTCATCATTCTTCCTTCTTTATTTTAAATAATACCATTTATCATTTCTCATCTTCTTATTCTTAATATTTTAAGAGAATCATTATCTCTATATTAAATTATTAATGGACTTATTTTAATAGTTTGTGCTTGTTTTATTCTATTATCTATCAATCCTCCACTCCATTAAAATCATTTCATCCATCCTATTATCGTGCTTGTAGTATTTTTTTTCTGGTTTCTTCATCAATTTTTTCCCTAATTTTAATAAACAAGGGCGAAATATTTGTTTTATCTCTTCCATATGTAAGATTGAATAAATAATCAAAATTGCTAGGATTATTTCCCTGATTATGTTGAAGTAATGTTTCAAATTTATCAAATGCTTTAACTATTTTTGCTTCTATAGAAGAAACATATTCATATTCTTCCCATAATTTGAGAAAATGATCTGATAGACCCTTATCCAAGGATTCCATTAATTGCAATAGATCAGAACGTTCTTGGTAACTTTTATTTAATCCCTTATTTTTTTTATTTACAGCTGGGATATCTCCATGGATAGCTTCTCCTAAATCATGTATAACACATAACTTTAATATTTTTGTGAAGTTTAATGATTTTTCTAATTGATCTTCAAAAGTCATTGCTAGGAGGCAAAGTCTCCACGAGTGTTCAGCTGTACTTTCCTTCCGTCTATTTGAAGTATACGCACTGCGTAAAGTATCTTTTAACTTTTCTGCTTCACGTATAAATTGCAATCGACCTTCCAAATTATGGATAAACATAGTCGTGTATAATCTCTATCTGATAATTAATATTTAGCCCATTCATATTGGTTTTCATTATTCATTATAATACCAATTCTGTCTCCTATTTGAACTCCTTTTTTAAAATATTTCTCTTTAATAAGAGAAAATTTAAAAATAGCTAGATCTGAAAATAAATTTTCATAATTGCGGACTATAAAAAATATCTTACTTCTAGTATCATATTCCATTGCAGTTTTTAATATTTCTTTATTAGGTTGTTCAGTTACAATAATTGTGCAAAATTCAGCAAAATAAACATAGGGATATATTACTTTTTTTACCGGTAAATTTTGTTTAATTAGATGATAAAACATAAATGTTTCATTCTGAAATTGCATTAAATTTAATCCAGATTCTTTGCCACAAAATAGACCAAAGAAATATGGATCTTTTTTTGTATATATTTTATTTATTTTAAATTCGTAACTATAAGTTTTTTCTGAATAATATCCTTTAAATTCACAAAATGGTCCTTCCGTAATTTTCTTTCCCTCCGTGTAACCATAAAGCACTATCTCACTTGTTTTTGGAACTGCTGGATAAAATTCATATTTAAAATAATTTATTTCTGATTGTTTTGCCAACGCTTTAGCAAAAAGATAACTATCAATTGTTTTAGGAATTTTACTAGCAGCACTAATATAATTAGCTATAGGTCCACCATTAAATAAACTAATAAAAATTTTATTTTCATATTGTAAACGATTTTCTATAATTCTATAGGCATCAGTTCGGGGATCAATAAAAATTGCAATAGTATCTTCATTTTTGATCTCACCTCTATAAAACCCTAAATTACTACGACCTTCACTGTCTTCTATACATAATACAAATGAAGTTAAATAACGACCAGCATCTTTAGGTTGATATTTCAAAAAAGGCAAATCCAATAGTGAAAAAGAGGAAAAATTCAACTTATTAATTTTCTGATATTCTATAGTTTGATTTTGACCTATATATAAAGTATCTATCCGATTACAAAATTCTCGAAGATAATTTTCTTCTTTCATATTTAAAGCGTCTAAAATAATTAGACGTTTTAATAAATTATCAACATAAGGAATATTAGATTTACATAAAATGTTTTTAAAAATAGTTATAGGATAATCTCTCAAATTTTTATATCTTTTATGCAGATATCTAGAAACATCCATATTATCTATTGATAATGGAAGATTTACTATTTCTATTTCAGAAACTTTCAAACTTAAATAAGTTCTCATATTAATACTCCAAACTTATTTCCCACGGAAATCTAATCCATTCTTGTTCCTCTTTAGCATAATAATCAACATATTTATTTATATGATTAATGTCACCATTTAAAGAATTAAAAAATAAACTAGCCACAAAAATAGATCTATTAGGTAGACTGAAGGTTTTTCTAATATATTTAATTGTTTCTCCACTACCAACAATATCATCAATTACAATCCAATTATGACATTTTTCAGCAATAGGCCCAATCTCTTCTATTTTAGGAGGTATTTTAGCTGAGTTAATATCATCTGTTATATTTCTTATAACAGAAATCGATGTCAGTTTTCTGAAACCAAGATAATGAGCAATAATAACTGCAGGGATCCATCCAGATCTCGATAAACCAATAATGCAGTCATATTTTATGTTTCTTTGTTTTATAACTGAGGCTATATTTATAGATAATTTTTTTATTTTATCCCATGATATATTAATCATTACTGTAATTTACCTGTTTTTTATAATCAATTGGCGGCGGTATTTCCTTTATAGTTAAAGCATGAGGTATATTTTCTTGCTGTGTTTGTGGAGAAACCTCCATAAATTCATAATTAGTTCTAATTTCTTGATAATTATTTGCTCCACTATAACTAAATCCAGATTGAATACCTCCTATTAACTGGTAAAGATATTCACGTAGAGGTCCAATATATTCAAAATAAGCTTCTACACCTTCAGGAACATAACGAATATGTTCTTCTTTTGTGAATTTTTGGCCTTGTAATCGACGCAGCTCTAATTTAGTACCAAATGTTACAAAACCACGAGTTGCTTTATATTTTTTACCTTTAATATCAATTAGTTTTGCTGAACTTTCATCTGTTCCTGCAAGCATTTTCCCTAGCATTACGCACGATGCGCCTGCAGCTAAAGCTTTAACTATATCACCTGAGTTTTTAATTCCTCCGTCAGCAATGATACTTACACCTAATTTTTCGGCAATATGAACACAATCCATAATTGCAGTAAGTTGAGGTACTCCAGCCCCAGTCACAGATCTAGTAGTACATACACTACCAGGTCCTATACCTACTTTTATTATATTAGCTCCAGCACTCACTAAATCAATTACACCTTGAGCTGTTACTACATTTCCTGCAACCAAAGGGATATCTGGAAAATACTTTCTTAATTTTTGAATGGCCTTTATTGCCTGCAGGGAATGTCCGTGAGCAACATCTACTGTGATAAAATCAACACCATTCTGAATTAATTTTGTTGCTCGATCAAAATAATCATCAATAATTCCTACTGCAGCTCCGACTTTTAATTTTCCATCATTATCCAATGAGGGTGATAAATCTTTTTCACATAAAAAATTAGAGTGTGATTTTACAGTCCGGACTTGACTAATTTGGTTTTCAATAGTGCACATTCTATGAATTATCCCAATACCCCCCATTCGGGCAATTTCTATAGACATTGTTGCCTCTGTACACCATTGTGTATTAGCAGAAATGATAGGAATACTTAATTTGCCAATTTTATTTAAATAAACACTAATATCAATATTTTTTCTACTAAACCCCTTAGTTAATTTTGGTACAAGTAGGACATCATCAAATACGTAACCTTTTCTAAACATTTTACTTCTCCTTAGGAGAATAATGAGGATATTCAGCCCAACAATTAGGTGTTTCATAAACTCTGACAGATTCAACTTTAATCTGTGTAATTCCATAAAACATGGTATAAATTTTGTCTGATAGTATTTCAAACCAATGTTTTGCTAACGCTTCTGCAGTAGGGGAAAAAGGAACTAAATAAATCTTCATTTTTTCAGTATTATATACAAGTACAGCTGTAGCAGATTTTTTTACTTGAATTGCATATTCTACAATACCTAAAATGTTTATTAAGTAATCATCTTCTGCATCTACAATGATTGCATGATCACAATTATTATCAATACAATCATTCATAGCATTTTTTAAAAACCCAAAATCCATGACCATGCCTGTTTGAGAACCATCAGTAATTAGGTCTTTTGAATAAAGAGTGACTAAGATTGAATATCTATGACCATGTAAGTTTCGACACTTTGAATCATGAGCTTTAATTCTATGACCAGCATCAATTTCTATTTTTCTATTTATTTTATACATAAAGTTTCCTTATTGAGAATAATGTACGCCCTTGCCCCAAGGAAGAGAGACAGATTTATAAAATTCTTCTTTTTTAATTAAATTTTGCTCAAAAATGCCAGAAAAATAACTGGTTGTCATAAATGCATTAGGTTTATAAGCCCCCCGAGTACACAAACAGTTATGTCGAGCACGTATGATTACTCCTACTCCTTGAGGAGTTAAAACTTCATCAAGCGTTTGTCCAATTTGGGACGTTAATCTTTCCTGAATTTGCAATCTTTTGGAAAAAACATCTACTACACGTGCAAGTTTGGATAAACCAACTACTTTCTTATCAGGAATATAACCTACCATAGCACTACCTACTATAGGAGCTAAATGGTGTTCACATGTAGATTCAAAATGAATATTTTGCAGTAGAACTAAATTATTATATCCCTCTACTTCTTCAAAAAACTTTTCTAGTATTTTAGAAGGATCTTTTGAATAACCTTTGGTTTGAGCTTTTAAAGATTTTAAAAATCGATCAGGAGTTTCAATCAATCCCTGTCTATTAACATCTTCTCCAATGTAATTTAAAATATCTACTACAGCTTGACGTGCAGCTTTTTCCTTATTACATAGTTGTATATTTGACATAATATTTACCTTATTTATGGAAGTTCAAGTTCTTTATGTAATTGTAAATTTAACGTACGACCATATTTCATAGCAATTTCTATACAGGTATTTATATTTTTTTTATTACGATTTTGATCGTAATCATCTCGTGGCATAATGTATACTGGTTTTCCTATAGGAGGACGAAATAACTTTATTTTTTTACCTTTCACTTGTGTGCAAAAAATAGGGAGGCCATCAAAATCATCAATTTCTCCATATGCAATGACATATTTGTAATGAGTGATTATTTCTATTGTTCTAGGATGTAACTGTGGAGTTTTTGGACTACAAACAATCGTAAGATTTTTATCTACTTTAATTGGTCGATGTATAGTACCATTGGTTTCTATTTGCACCTTGAAATTATTTTCAATAAGGAGATCTATCAAAGGAGCTATATTTTGGCGAAAAGGTTCGCCACCGGTAATTACTACTAATTCTGGTGTAGGATATTCTACCAACTTCTTTATTTGTTTTATAATTCCTATAGGGTTAAGATTCCATTTAAATGATTCAAATTGTGTATCACACCAGTAACATTTTAAATTACAACCTGATAGTCGTATAAATGTTGCCGGGTAACCACTATATGGTCCTTCTCCCTGAATTGTCTGAAAAATTTCCTCAATCCATATATTTTCACTGTCCGGAGCTTTTTTTCGTACGGGGTTTTGGCCAAACATATCATCTCCTTCAATATTTTAGTGTTAATAAATGGTTTTTTCATTTATTAACAGTAAAATAATAATTAGAATATAAAAGAAAAGATGAAATATCTCGAAAATAGGAAAATGGATCTTGAGTATAAGTTAATCTAGTAAAAAAAAAATTGAATATTATTAATAATTTATATTATTCAATAAGTTTGAATATTTAAAAAAAAAAAAAAAAAATTAATAATATAGTAATAATTATTTATTATATATTTAAAGTAGTATTATACTTACTATCTGCAGCAGCTACTACAGCAGCCGCAATCAATAATAATATAAATATGTCCGTTTCCGTTGTTCTCTTATTCTTCTTGTTGTTCTCTTAGTTAAAATGGATATAACAAGCTCCTCCTAAGAGCTAGTTGTAGGTTCAATTCCTACAGGGAACATTTTTGCAAATAAACCCAGATTAGGCCCTCTGACGTAATGTTTTAGCACCCCCAAAAAAATTATTTTTTTCTTAAATAGAAGATAAATTCTATTATCTTTTCGTTCCATCATACGTATTTTCAACTGAAATTTATCAAGTTTATTTATTATGATTGATAGTTATTTAGTAAGTCATAATGACCACATATTAATCTACTTACTTACTGATAAGTAATTTTATTTCTGATTTTATAAATAGGTTTTGTTGTCAAAAAAATTTTTGATACTACTACTTTTTTTTTGTAATATTGTTATAAAATACTACTAATAAAGTTAATGAAAGGAAGTAATTTTGTATTTTGGTTTTTTAGATAAGCTTAACCCAATATATGCTTTGTCTTAAAATATTTTTAAAATAAATGATTAGATTTTAATACTAAGTTATAGCTATAAGAAAAGAAGCCACATTTTTCAGATTTTTGTCTAAAATTAAGTAAGAGAAGAAAAAGTATGAGGAAATTAAAATCATTTAATGCTATCGTTTAGCTGTTTTCTTTGATACTATTTATTTTTTTAAATATAAAATAAGTATCCTACCAAAAATATTTTATCTGCAATGTTATGTTAACAACATAATTTGTTGCTTGCAGCTTGATTATTAATTAAAGTAAGGAGCATGAGCATGTGGCAATAATATAATAGATAGAGAATATTTTCTTTCCTTAACCCATTTTTTTATTCTTATTTCAGGTAAAGGTATGCTACTAACTAGTAGTTAGTTGTAATAGTAGTTGTGGAGCTAAGCGGATTTGAACCGCTGACCTTTTACATGCCATGTAACTGCTCTACCTCTTGAGCTATAGCCCCTCCAATTTTATATAAAATAAATAATAATACTATACTGTACTACGTACTGGGAAAATAAATATTTTTTCTTTATTTTTGAATAAATTTCAAAGCATTATTAATTCGCTTAATAACTCTCTTTTTCCCGATAGCATGTATAATAATATTAATAGCAGGAGATTTATTGCTACCTGTTACTGCTACACGTAATGCCATACAAAATTTATTAAGCTCGATGCCAACTTCATTAGCAGTAGATTGAACTAAATCCTTTACAATTTTCACTGTCCAAGTTTTGTCTGAAACAATAGATAATTTTTTACATATTATCTTTAGAGGTTGTACAACACTCGGCTTTAGATATTGATTTGCAAAATTTATATCATTTATATTGAATTCTTCATATAAATACCGACTACAGATAATGATTTCTTTTAAAGTTTTACATCTGTTACCAAACAAACGAATCACTTCTGTTAGTGGTGGACCAGATCGAATATCAATCTTTGCCTGGTTGATATGCCATTGTAGATGTGATGCTACATATTCTACTGATAAAGAATTTATATAATGATGATTATACCATAAAAGTTTATTTTTATCGAACATACTAGCTGATTTACTCAAATTATCCAAAGTAAATAAACATTTCATTTCTTCAATACTGAAAATTTCCTTATTACCATAAGACCATCCCAACCGTACTAAATAATTCAACACAGCTTCTGGTAAATAACCTTCATCACGGTATTGCATAATATTAAATGACCCCCTGCGTTTGGAAAGTCTCTTACCATTATCATCCAATATCAGTGATACGTGGGCATAATATGGGACAATAGCGCCCAATGCTTTTAAGATATTAATTTGACGTAGTGTATTATTGATATGATCTTCACCACGAATGACATGTGTAATTTGCATCTCCCAATCATCGATTGCCACACAAAAATTATAGGTAGGAGAGCCATCAGAACGAAGAATAATTAAATCATCTAGTTCATTATTACTTACTCTAATAGGTCCACGTATTATATCTTCAAATAAAACTTCGCCTTGTTGAGGATTACAAAATCGTACTACATAATTTTTTTTATTAATTTGACTTTGACTATTTTGATGAGAAATATTTCTACAATGACCATCATAACGAGGTTTTTTACCATTGATAATTTGTCTTAACCTTAAGTTATTCAAGCGTTCTTTTGAACAATAACACTTATAAGCGATTTTTTCTTTTAACATCTTATCTATAATAGCATTATATTTTTCCATACGTTCTGTTTGATAATAAGGACCTTCATCCCAGTCTAAATTCAACCATTTCATGGCTTCTATAATAGCTTTAACAGCTTTTTTTTTTGATCTTTCTTGATCTGTATCTTCAATTCTTAATAAAAAGGTACCTTTTTGATTACGAGAAAACAACCAAGAATAAAGAGCAGTTCTGGCACCACCAATATGTAAATAACCAGTTGGGCTAGGAGCAAAACGAGTTTTAATTTTCATTTTTTCCATAAAACATTTTTGTTAATTATGATATCTATTAAAATAGTGTTGTTTTTTTTAAAAAATCGTTGACTCACTTGGAACTCTCCTTATAATTAAAGTTAAGGAGAGGAGAGAGAAGCAACCACATAATAACATGGGTGATTAGCTCAGATGGAAGAGCACCTCCCTTACAAGGAGGGGGTCGGTGGTTCAAATCCGCCATCACCTACCATCTTTTTAGGGTCGTTAGCTCAGTTGGTAGAGCAGTTGACTTTTAATCAATTGGTCGCAGGTTCAAATCCTGCACGACCCACCACTACTACTCATACTTAAATTAAATCAAGAGTGTAATAATAATCTATTGTTATCTATCCAAAAAAATTGAACAGTAAGTTATTAATAAAAGAAGTATTAAATACCTCACAAATAAAAAACTGTCATATTTCAATTAAATAATTTTTTTTTGAAAGGATTTTTTTTATAAAGAAATTATTTCCTTTATTGGGATAGAAGCAGAATCACGGTTGGCACTCTCACGTAATTTTTTCCCTGCTTTAAAATAAGGAACATATTTCCCTTTTAGTTGGACCTTATTTCCCGTTTTAGGATTACGGCCTGTACGTTCTGCACGATAGTGCAATGAGAAACTTCCAAATCCCCTAATTTCAATTCTGTTTCCTTGTGCTAACGTGAAAATCATATATTCAAGCATTTGTTTAACAGCTTTTTCAATGATTTTAGCTGGTAAATTAATACGCTTGCTTGCAATAAGCCTGGCAATAAGTTCTGCTTTTGTCATCCTTCACTATTACTCCTATTTATATTTATTATCTTCTTCACATTTAGCAGCTTTAAAAGCTTCTGCCATAGCACTAGAGAAACGATTATTATCTGTAGCATCTTTTTTATTATTATATTCTTCTGATTCATTTTGGCTAAGGGTAATAATACGATTCTTACGATCAATACCAATTATCTTAACTACGATTTTAGCATCAATATGTAATTTTTGAATATTATTAGTACGTAAATAACCTTCGACACCATCTGATAATTTTATTATCACTCCATTTGACTCAATAGCTGATACTTTCCCAGATACTATAGCACCTTTCTTATTTATAGATATGTAGTTATTAAAAGGATCTTCAGTTAGTTGTTTAATACCCAGGGAAATTCGCTCGCGATCAGCATCTACTTGCAAAACAACAGCTGTTAATTCATCACCTTTATTATAAGCTAGAACAGCTTCTTCTCCAGGAAGAATCCAAGAAATATCTGAAATATGTATTAATCCATCAATATTACCATCGAGCCCAATGAAAATACCAAAATCTGTAATAGATTTGATCTTTCCTTTAACCTTATCTCCTTTCTGATAATTTTTAGAAAATTGCTTCCATGGATTTGGTTTACATTGTTTTAATCCTAAAGAAATACGACGACGTGCTGCATCAATATCTAAGACCATAACTTCTACAATATCACCAACATTAACTACTTTAGAAGGATGAATATTTTTATTAGTCCAATCCATTTCTGATACATGTACTAATCCTTCTACACCTTCTTCGATCTCAATAAAACAACCATAATCTGTAATATTAGTAACTCTTCCATAAGAAATCCGATTTCCTTCAGGATAACGAGTAGCAATATCGATCCACGGATCTTCTCCTAATTGTTTTAAACCTAGAGAAACTCGCGTGCGTTCTCGATCAAATTTCAATACTTGAACAGTAATTTCATCTCCTATTTTAACAATTTCACTAGGATGTTTAACACGTTTCCAGGCCATGTCAGTAATGTGTAATAGTCCATCAATTCCTCCTAAATCAACAAAAGCTCCATAATCAGTGATATTTTTTATAATACCTTTGATTTTTGTTCCATCTTGTAAATTTTGAATCAAGTCTTCACGCTCTGCACTAGTTTCAGCTTCAATAACAGCGCGTCGTGACACAACAACATTGTTACGTTTTTGATCTAACTTAATTACTTTAAATTCAAGTTCCTTCCCTTCTAAATGCAAAGTATCACGTACTGGACGCATGTCAACAAGTGAACCTGGAAGAAATGCACGAATACCTTTTAAATCAACAGTAAAACCACCTTTAACTTTACCACTAATAATACCGATAACAGTTAAACCTGCTTGATGACTTTTTTCCAATTGCAACCAGGCCTCATAACGTTTAGCTTTATCACGTGACAGCAATGTTTCTCCAAAACCATCTTCTACTGCTTCTAAAGCTAGATCTATTCTATCACCTACCTTAATTTCTAATTCACCATGACAATTTTTAAATTGGTCAATAGGAATAGCTGATTCTGATTTCAGTCTTGCATCTACTAAGACTATATCCTTGTTAATAGCTATAACATCACCACTAACAATAGAACCAGGACGAGTTTTTATTTTTTTAATGGACTCTTCGAAGAGTTGAGCAAAAGATTCAGTCATATTTTATTTATGTTTTCATGATTAATATCCCTCTAACTTCATGTTAGAGGAGATTGTTTTACATATTATGTAACATTCCATGCTACAATGGTATAGGTATAATATATCAGCCAGCTTGCTGCTGATACTACTTGTGTATATATATTCGATGATATACTTGTTCTATAACCTGCTGGATATCCATACTAGTTGAATCTAATATTATCGCATCATCAGCAGGTTTTAATGGTGCTATTATTCGGTTACGGTCACGTTCATCCCTTCTCTTTATATCATAGACAAGCTGTTCAAAGTTAACATTATTAACCCCATTTCTCTGCAACTGTAACATACGACGGCGTGCACGTTCTTCAATACTAGCATCCAAAAAAAATTTTAAGTGAGCATCAGGAAAAACAACAGTTCCCATATCCCTGCCCTCTGCAATTAACCCCGGTAACTTTCTACAGGCACGTAATTGACATAATAAAGCCTTTCTTACACGAGGTAATTGAGCAATTTTTGAGGCGATCGTGCCTATTTTTTCCATGTAGATTAGATTTGATATATTTTTACCTTTTAAAATTATATCATAGACCCCCTTAGTAATAATACTATTAATATCTAGATGTTGTGCTACTGATATTAATCTCTCTTCAGTACAAAGACTGACAGATATTTTATTGTAAAGAGTATAAAAAGCTAAAATACGATATATCATACCTGAATATAAAAAATGCCATCTTAGCCTTTTTGCAAGGGCCTGACAAATTGTGCCTTTACCTACTCCGCCGGGGCCATCAATGGTAATTACTGGAATCTGCCGTTTACTATAAAAACCCATTCCATACATAATAGAACATGTAGATATTTATCTCTAATTAATAATAACTGATTTGCGCCAATTCTGAAAAATATTCAGGATATGTTTTTGTCACACAGCTAGGATTACGAATTGTCACTGGGACTGAGGAAAGAGCTACTAATGAAAAACACATTGCCATACGATGATCATTATAGGTGTTAATTTTAGCAAACTTAATTTTTTCAGGTGGAGTAATAGATATATAATCTTTACCTTCTATTACTTTTGCTCCTATTTTGCGTAATTCGGTAGCCATAGCTGACAAACGGTCTGTCTCTTTCAGACGCCAGTTGTAAATATTACGTAACGTAGTAACCCCTTTAGCAAAAATTGATATGATTGCAATAGTCATAGCCACATCTGGAATAGCATTCATATCAAAATTGATAGCTTTAAGATCCCCCCGTTTACAAGTAATAGTATTATCACTAAAATCAATCACAGCTCCCATTTTACTTAGTATTTTGGCAAAATAAATATCTCCCTGTATACTTTTTCTACCAATACCATTTACACACACCATCCCACCTTTAACAGCAGCCGCCGCCAAAAAATAGGAGGCAGAAGAAGCATCTCCTTCTATTAAATATTTACCTGGAGATATATATTTTTGATTCCCACGAATTCTAAATTCCTGATATTGATCATTATCAATCGTAATTTTAAATTTTCGTAATAAATCTAAGGTAATATCAATATATGGACGTGATACTAAACTGCCAGTTATTATTATCGTTGTATCCATTGGGGCTAATGGTGCTGCCATTAACAATGCAGTAAGAAATTGACTTGATTCACTACAATCAATAATGATTTTCCCACCATTAAATCCTCCTAATATATGTAAGGGAGGATAATTTTCTCGTTCTATATAATTAATTTTTGCCCCACCGTGACGTAATGCTTGTACTAAATGTCCTAATGGTCGTTCCTTCATTCGCTGCTCACCAGTTAATACAACATCGTTAGATGTCAAACAAAGTGCAGCAGTGAGTGGACGCATAGCTGTTCCAGCATTCCCTAAAAATAATTCTAATTTATGATCAATATGTAAAGGACCTCCACATCCAAAAATTGTACAAATTGTTCTCTTCTCAGAAAGAATATAATGTATACCCAGTAATCTCAATGCATTCAACATATGATGAACATCATCACTATCAAGTATATTATATAATATAGTCGTTCCATGTGCTTGTGCAGCTATTAGTAACGCTCTATTAGATATACTTTTAGAGCCGGGTAAATTAATAGTTCCATTTATTAGCGTAATAGGTTGAATTGTCAATTCATCCGACATAAGAGATATATACTCCAGAATAAAATTAAGTTTATTTATCTAGAAGAATTACAGATTCATTTTTTATTTAATTTTAAAATTATATAGTACAATAATGACATCATTATGAACTATATTACATATGCCTTTATGCATAATGATAATTATGCATACAGCAGCATGATGATACTTTTTAGAAAATTAATTTTGTTCATAAAGTTATGTCCGTGAATTCCTTTCTGCACTATTCTAACGACATTGCTATATGTTTTATGTGTTCCTTTAAATTTTATACAAGTACGCCCACAAGTCTATAAAGTTAGATAATGAGAAAGTATTTGTTATTATTGGAATGCTAGTTAGCAGTTGCGATCAGATAATAAATCCTACTGCTTTATATACTTTTTTTAATGTTTTTTGAGCTAACCGCCGAGCTTTTAAAGCACCATCACACATTGTTTTTTGAAGCAACTTTTCATCATTACGAAATAGGTAGTAACGTTCTTGTAAATTATTAAGTAATCCTGATACAGCAGCAGCTACAGCAATTTTAAGATGACTATACATTTTATTTGAAAAATTTTTTTCTAATTCAGGAATTGTCTGGTTAGTTATAGTAGATAAAATGTTTAATAAATTAGAAATTCCAGGTTTTTTTTTTAAATCATAACGTATGATTGGTGGATGATCTGAATCAGTAACAGCACGTGTAATTTTTTTTAAAACTGATTTTGGTGATTCAAGTAATCCTATAATATTATTACGATTATAATCAGATTTAGACATTTTTTTATTTGGATTTAATAGTGCCCTAATACGAGCGCCCGGGGAAAGCAATGGTTCAGGAATTTTAAAAATATTCCCATAAATTCTATTAAATCTATGAGCAATATCGCGGCTCAATTCTAAATGTTGTTTTTGATCTTCCCCAACTGGGACAAATTGGGTTTGATATAAAAGAATATCTGCTGCCATTAATACTGGATAAGCAAATAATCCAGTATTGATGTTATCATCATAACGAACAATCTTTTGTTTAAATTGTGTCATACGATTTAATTCACCTAAATAAGTATAACAATTCAATATCCAATTTAGTTGTGTATGTTCTGGCACATGTGATTGTACAAAAATAATACATTTATTTGGTTCTAATCCACACGCTAAGTATAGCGCCACAGTATCCATGGTTGCTTTGCGTAATTGTGATGATGAAAATTGACGAACAGTAATGGTATGTAAATCTACTATACTATATATACAATTGCATTGATCCTGTAGTTGTATCCATTGGCGCAATGCTCCTATATAATTACCGATAGTTAATTCTCCTGAAGGTTGTATCCCACTAAAGACAATTTTTTTCATAAACATTAATCCAATTATTTTTTATCAACCTTCTTTTACTAAAATTTTTTTATATGTCTATTATATATAACAGATGACAACTATTAATATACTTTTTTTAATTCAGTACGAATTGCATTAATAATTGGTTTATAATCATTTCTAGAATAATTAAAAATGGCTGAACCAATCACAAAAATATTTGCCCCAGAATTAGCAATTTCATAAATATTAGTAACATTTATACCTCCATCAACTTCTAAATTAATAGAATAACCATTATCATCAATAATTTTACGTATTTGTTTAATTTTAGTAAGTGTGCTAGGAATAAAAGATTGTCCACTAAATCCAGGTTTTACAGACATCAACAAGATGACATCTATTTCCTTCATAAATTTTGTTAAATCAGTGAATATAGTAGTATCTGGATTAATAACTAATCCCGCCTTGCAGCCATATTCTTTGATAATTTTTATAGATCTGTCGACATGTTTCGATGTTTCCGGATGAAAATGAATAATGTTTGCTCCTACTGTAGCAAATTCTCTAATCAAATAATCTTCAATAGGATTGATCATTAAATGAACCTCAAAGGGAACATTAATCCCATAATTTCTCACTGATCTTAATACCATTATTGGTCCTATACCTAAATTAGGAACATAATGGTTATCCATTACATCAAAATGGACAATATCTGCTCCGGCAGATATAACACTAGCAATATCTTCACCTAATTGGGAAAAATCGGCAGATAAAATTGATGATGATATCAAAAATTTTTTCATTTATTTTCTCTTTTTTTTAATCATGTTAGGTGTTTTATTTAAGTAGATGTCTCATCCATTCTAAATATGGAAAGATAATTCTATTTTATTTATAGTTACAATTATAGAGTTGTTAGTTTCTTTTTTTTACTGTGTTAATTTATACGACTATCTTCAATAGCAGATAAGATCTGATTATATGGGACATAATTACATACTTTCGCTTTACCTAAATCTACAGGTAATACTAATCGTAATCGGCCAGCTAATACTTTTTTATCATGTAACATATGTTGTAGACATATATGTGGATTTATCGAATAAGGTACACTGGTTGGTAGTCCAATGTGATGTAATAACGCCATTATACGATTTGTATCACATTTATTAAATGTGTTGTTTAATCTTTCAGCCGTCCGTGATGCGATGACTAAGCCAGCAGCTACTGCTTCTCCATGTAGCCAATTTCCATACCCCATAGCTATTTCAATTGCATGTCCATAAGTATGACCTAAGTTTAGTAAAGCTCGTAAGCCTTTTTCCTGTTCATCCTCCGCAACAATTTTTGCTTTCAATTCACAACAAAAACGGATACAATGACTCAGAGCTGTATATTCTAATGATAATAACTGATCAATATTATTTTCTAACCAAATAAAAAAATTTTTATCAAAGGCAATTCCATATTTTATTACTTCGGCAAGACCAGATTTAAATTCTCTTGAAGGTAAAGTTTTTAAGCAATCTAAATCAACTACAACTGAGGTTGGTTGATAAAATGCTCCTATCATATTTTTACCTAGAGGGTGATTTACAGCTGTTTTTCCTCCTACTGAGGAATCTACCTGTGCTAATAATGTAGTTGGTATCTGAATAAAACGTACACCACGTTGATAACTAGCCGCCGCAAATCCTGTCAGATCACCAATAACACCACCCCCTAATGCAATTAATGTTGTATCACGTCCATGTAATTTATTTAAAAGAGAAGTAAATAAATTATTTAGATTTTCAAGATTTTTATATTTTTCTCCATCAGAAATTATGAAATAGTCAGTAATTACTCCCACATCATTTTGTAATATACTAATTAAGTTATTAAGATATAGAGGTGCTATTGTTTTATTTGTTACTATCATTGCCTTTTCCTTTGCTTTTAATGGCCAAAAAGAAGCAGCATTTTTTAGTAAACCAGAAGCAATAGTAATTGGGTAACTACGATCAGCCAATCTAACTTTAATTATTTCCACCTTAAGTACCTTAATTATTTTAATTTGATAAAAACTGAAGACTCAATAGCCATTTTCCCTATTGTTAAGTATAACTATGATTTTATTAGCTACGATTTTTGCACTTTGATTATCAGTACAAATGGTTATATCTGCTATTTCTTTATACAAAGGATTACGTTCTTCGGCTAGTGCTTGTAAGCTTTTAGCTGGAGAATCTACTTGTAACAATGGACGTTTTTTATCCCTTTGTGTCCGGGATATTTGTTTTTCTATAGTAGTTTCCAAATATATCACTAATCCTCGTGCAGCAAGGCGGTTACGACTATCTCGTGATTTAACAGATCCGCCACCTGTAGCTAATACAATACCCTGTTTTTCAGTTAGTTCATTAATAATCTTTTCTTCACGCACGCGAAACCCTTCTTCACCTTCTACATCAAAAACCCAACTTATATCAGCTCCAGTACGATGCTCAATTTCCTGATCGGAATCAAAAAAATCCATATTGAGTTTTTGAGCTAAATACCGGCCTATAGTGCTTTTTCCAGCTCCCATTGGCCCAATCAAAAATATATTGCGTTTCTCTACCATTTTTTTTCTATTTAAATTATGTTACGAAAAATTTATTATAAAATTATAAAACTTGGATACAACATACGATAATTACACAATATTTACCTCATATATTATCATTGATAACTAATATATATTAAATATTACAGTAATTTTCTCTATCTTTTAAGCAAAAATAATTTAATTATAAATAAATGTTTCATTATTTATTCACCTAGTATGATTTTAACCATTATTTGTTTGAAATGCAGAAATAATTTTTATGGAGAAATTGTTACATGTATCTTGTTAATGGACCTAAAATACAAGACTTAATTAAGTATAATATAAATAATACAATTGAAATTATTCATAACCCAGATTATGCCACTTTATATATGGAAGAAACTAATAGTAGTATTTTTGGAAATGGATTTGATCGTGGGGTTTTAACGAAATTAGGTGCAGTAGCAGTCAATACTGGTATTTTTACTGGTCGATCTCCAAAAGATAAATATATTGTTTATGATAATTTTACAAAAGATAAGTTATGGTGGTCAGAACCACATAATAATATTAAAAATGATAATCATCCCATATCTACTGATATATGGAATTATCTTAAGTCTATTGTTACCAAACAATTATCAGGTAAACGTATATTTATAGTTGATGCTTGGTGTGGGGCAAAAAAAAATGCCCGTTTAGCAGTACGATTTATTACTGAAGTTGCTTGGCAAGCTCATTTCGTAAAAAACATGTTTATTTCTCCTACAGAAACTGAGTTACACAATTTTAAGCCAGATTTTATACTTATGAATGGAGCAAAATGTACCAATCCACATTGGAAAAAACAGGGATTAAATTCAGAAAATTTTATAGCTTTTAATCTTAATGAAAAAATGCAGCTTATTGGTGGTACTTGGTATAGTGGTGAAATGAAAAAAGGAATTTTTTCCATTATGAATTATTTCCTACCCTTAAAAGGGATTGCTTCAATGCATTGTTCAGCTAACGTAGGTAAAAAAGGCGATGTTGCTATTTTTTTTGGTTTATCTGGAACAGGTAAAACAACACTAGCTAATGATTCTACACGTAAATTAATTGGTGATGATGAACATGGGTGGGATATCGATGGAGTATTCAATTTAGAGGGAGGATGTTATGCTAAAACAATTAACCTATCAAAAGAAAAAGAACCTAATATATATGAAGCTATACGCAGAGATGCACTATTGGAAAATGTTAAAGTACATGCTGATGGGTCAGTAGATTTTACTGATAGCAGTAAAACAGAAAATGCTAGAGTATCATATCCTATTTATCACATAAAAAACATTATTAAGCCTATATCAAAAGCTGGGCATGCTACTAAAATAATTTTTTTAACAGTAGATGCTTTTGGGGTATTACCTCCTGTATCAAAATTGACATTTGAACAAACACAATACTATTTTTTATCAGGATTTACTTCTAAAGTAGGTGGTACTGAACGTGGAATTAATAAACCCACCCCGACTTTTTCTGCTTGTTTTGGATCTGCTTTTTTGATGCTCCATCCTTTCCAATATGCAAAATTATTAGCTAAATATATACAAACCGCAAAATCAGAAACCTACTTAGTTAATACTGGATGGAATGGTGCTGGTAAGCGTCTTTCTCTCAAGGAGACTCGTGTTATTATAAATGCTATAATATATGATGAAATTTCATACTGTAATAATGTAAATTTACCTATTTTTAATTTATCAATACCTATCTGCATACCTGGTATTGATAAAAAAATTCTTGATCCCCGTGATACTTATCAAGAATATGAAAAATGGCATAATAAAGCTATTCATTTAGCTTGTAATTTTATTGCTAATTTTAAACAATACAGTGATATTCCGGAAGGTAGAAGACTAATCAGTGCTGGTCCTATTCTCATATAGAGGAAAATCACTAATTTCAGTAAATATAATATATAAACTTTGGATGTTAAATATATTTATGAGGATAAATGTGATATTGTTGTTATGTACAGATTTGTTAATAATTTAGTGAGTAAATTATATGAAAATACATATTTCTAATCAAGCACAAGAACATTTTACTAGATTATTATCTAGTCAAGAAGTAGGTACACAAATTCGTATATTTATAATTAATCCAGGTACATATCATGCTGAATGTAGAATTTCTTATTGCCAAGAGGATAATAGATCATTAAATGATATTAAATTAAATTTTGAATCTTTTTCAATTTATATTGATGAGATTAGTGCTCCTTGGCTTGTAAATGCCGAAATTGATTTTACAGTAAATGAATTGGGAACATCAGAACTTACATTAAAGGTGCCAAATCTTACTAAGAGCAATCTCCTTGCTAAAGATAAGAATGCTTCATTAATTAAACGTGTAGAACATTTCTTACATACAAGAATTAATCCGCAACTTGCAGTTCATGGTGGTGCTGTCACAATTAAAGCAATTACCAAAGATGGTTATGCCATATTAAATTTCAGTGGTGGTTGTAATGGGTGTTCGATGGTTAATGTAACTGTTAAAGAACATATTGAAAAAGAATTATTATATTATTTTACTGAAATTAAAGGTGTACGTGATATTACTGAACATCATCGTAGTATAAATTCATACTACTGAAAACATTTCAATTTATTGATATATTTATAAAATAAATAAGTATAAGGACTGCAGAATAGTTCTTTTATATTAATAAGATTTAATTAGGTAATTAATAAAAAAAGATTTTTATATGGAAAAAATAAAAGATTTAATTGTTATTGGAGGTGGTATTAATGGTACGGGTATTGCTGCAGATGCGGCAGGTCGAGGATTATCTGTGCTTTTGTTAGAAGCAGAAGATTTAGCTTGTGGAACTTCTTCAGTTAGTTCTAAATTAATTCATGGGGGATTACGTTATCTTGAAAATTATGATTTTGGTCTTGTTAGAGAATCATTAGTAGAACGTGAGATAATATTAAAGTTAGCACCACATATTGCTTTTCCCATGAGGTTTTGTCTCCCACATTCTCATCATTTACGTCCAGCATGGATGATTAGATTGGGATTATTTATATATGATTTTTTAGCTAGTAGTAGTGTTAGTTTCCCAAGTAGCAAAAGTATAAAGTTTAGCCAAGATTCTATCTTAAAACCAAATTTTTCACGTGGATTTGAATATTATGATTGTTGGATAGATGATGCAAGATTAGTCGTATTAAATGCCCAAGAAGTTATTAAACATGGTAGTGAAGTACGTACACGTTTTCGTGTAATTCGAGCATGGAGGGAAAATTTTCTCTGGTCTGTTTCAGCCGAAAATATTGATAATGGGGATATAGTTATATGGAAATCGAGAGGTTTAGTAAATGCAACTGGTCCTTGGGTAAAATTAGTTATTGATCAAGTATTACAGTTACCTTCTGCTTATGGTCTTAGATTAATTAAAGGGAGCCATATAGTTCTACCTAGAGTTCACGATACAAAAGAGGCTTATATTCTTCAAAATGAAGATAAGCGGATTATTTTTGTAATTCCCTGGTTGGAAGAATTTTCTATTATTGGTACTACTGATGTAGAATATTATGATGATCCCAAAAATGCAACTATTTCTGATGAAGAAATTTTCTATTTACTAAAAGTTTATAATAAATACTTTAAAAATATAATTAGCAAAAAAGATATTATTTGGTCTTATTCTGGTGTACGTCCATTATGTGATGATAAATCAAATTTACCACAAGCTATTACACGTAATTATTCTCTAGTTATCGATGATCTTCAGGGTCAAACGCCTTTATTATCCGTATTTGGGGGTAAATTAACTACTTATCGAAAACTTGCGGAACAGGCGCTCAATATTTTAGCAAAATATTTCCCTAATTCAGGTCCAGCATGGACTAAACACAATATATTACCAGGAGGTAATATTATTAACGGAAATCGGGAAGATTATGCGGATTATTTATATCATCGTTATAATTTTATTGGCAAACCATTGGCAAAACGATATGCTTATACCTATGGTAGTCATAGCGAACTTTTTCTTAAAGATAAAAAACAACTATCTGAATTAGGAATAGATTTTGGTCATAATTTTTATGAAGCTGAATTATATTATTTAGTTAATTATGAATGGGTCTATAAATTAGATGATGCTATTTGGCGTCGTACGAGAATGGGTTTATGGCTCAATGAGTCACAAAAAAAATGTATTGCTGAGTGGTTAGCTCTTCATGCTAATGCTAATGATGGTATCATTAATACATAAAGAAAATCGTAAAATTATATTTTTGCATGTAATAATGATAAGATGTATTATTATGTGCATAAGTTGTCTAATGACAAAGGATAATTTTATTATCATTTTTTCGAAAAATAAGTAACAACATCATCATAACATTCTTCTAATAAGAAATCATATATCTTCCTCAATTCAAAGAGGAAGATGCTACTATTTATTGGGCATCATAGATGATGATAGATAGTAGTACATTTTAACTTGCCATAAAATTGCAAGGATAAGATTTGCCATGAAAGAATTTATTTCATTAACTATGCTTTTATTTATTATAATGGACCCATTGGGTAATTTACCAATTTTTATGTTCATTTTGAAAAATTTTAAAAATAAAAGGCGTGATATAATCATCATACGTGAAATGATTATTGCCTTAATAGTTATGCTCTTGTTTTTATTCACTGGAGAGAAATTTTTAGATATTTTGAATTTACGCACAGAAATTGTTTCAATTTCTGGAGGAATCGTTTTATTTTTGATTTCTATTCAAATGATTTTTCCATCTTCTGATAATCAAGCAAATAATAATTCATTCTCTACAGGAGAAGAAGAACCCTTCATTGTACCACTTGCTATTCCCTTAGTAGCTGGACCAACCTTGTTGGCCACTTTGATATTATTATCTCATAAATATCAACATAATATGACGCCTATGATTATAGCATTATTAGTTGCCTGGATAGCAACATTAGTGATAATGCTAATATCCGGAATATTAATGAGAGTTCTTGGTAACCGCGGGCTAAATGCACTAGAACGATTAATGGGACTAATTTTAATTATGTTAGCGACACAAATGTTTCTAGATGGAATGCGTGTTTATCTTAGTTCTTAATAAATAGAAATAGTTAGTTTGAAATTAGTATTAGTATGTATTTATTATGTCTATCTTCTATGGTGCTTGTTGTAGGTGGAAGCTAGTTTATTTATTAGTTAAGTTAGCTAATAACTAATTGGTCCCACCTACAGTAATACTATCTAATTTTAAGGTTGGTTGACCAACTCCTACAGGAATATTTTGTCCTTCTTTACTACAAATACCTGTCCCTTTATCTAAAACTAAATCATTACCGACCATAGATATTTTTTGCATAATTTCTGATCCAGAACCTATTAAAGTAGCACCCTTAACAGGTTTGGTAACACACCCTTTTTCAATAAGCCAAGCTTCAGCAGTAGAAAATACAAAATTACCAGAAGTTATATCTACCTGTCCTCCAGCAATATTAGGAGCATAAATGCCATATTCAATACTGCTGATAATATCTTTTGAAGTATAATTACCGGGAAGCATATAGGTATTAGTCATACGCGGCATAGGTAAATGTGCATATGATTCACGGCGCCCATTACCAGTAGGTTGCATATTTAACATACGTGCACTCATTTTATCATGCATATACCCGTTAAGAACACCGTTCTTAATAAGAGTAGTATATTGTCCTGGAATACCTTCATCATCTATTGTTAATGAACCACGTAATCCATTTAACGTACCATCATCAACTATCGTGCATAAATCAGAGGCTACTTTTTCCCCAATCTTGCCAGTATATATAGAACTCTTATGACGAATGAAATCACCTTCTAATCCATGACCTACTGCTTCATGTAATAATACTCCTGGCCATCCTGCACCAAGAACTACTGGCAACATACCTGCAGGTGCAGCTATAGCTGATAAATTTACAAGAGCCATGCGTACAGCTTCACGTGTCCAGTATTCTGCACATATTTCGCCATTAGCTTCTTTAAGAAGAAAAACATCATAACCAAAACGGCCGCTGAATCCACAAGAACCAGATTCACGTTTTCCTTTTTCTTCTACTAGTACATTAATCGAAAGTTGGACTAATGGACGTATATCAATTGCCAATGTACCATCAGTAGCTGCAATAAAAATGTGCTCATATGTTCCGCTAAGAACAGCAGAAACCTCTTGAACACGTTTATCTTCTGCACGTGCAACTTTGTCAATAGTATTTAATAATGTTAATTTCTCTTCTTTTGTAAAATTTTTGAGGGGATTAATAGCTTTATAATATGACTTTTGAGATTCAAATCTTTTTTCAAAATTATTTTTAAGTGAATGATATATTCTTTTTTCTTTTGAATCTACAATTGTACTAGACAATTGTATACATTCTGTTAATTTATCAAATTCTATCTTATCTGTATAAGAAAACCCTATTTTATCTGCGATGATAGCACGTATGCCTACACCATTATCAAAATTATAAAATCCATTTTTAATAATACTATTTTCTAAATACCAATTTTCATTAATAATTGATTGAAAATATAAATCTCCATAATCTAATCCTTTCTCACTTAGTTGGGTTAAAAAAGACCAAATATCTTCTTGAGTTAGATTATGGTTAATTAACCATTCTTGTTGAAGAAAATTCAAATTCATAATCATATTTTATGATTTTCTCACTTTGTTTTACCGTTCTATATAAAAATCTAACATAGATTACTAACTATAGTAAATAATATTTGTTTAAAAAAAACATAGTCAACATAATTCTAATATGCTTATATTTTGTATAGCAGTACTTAATTATATATAAATTATATTTACCTTATCTTAAATGGATAAATTAAAATGAAATCTAAATCGCATATTTTGCTATTAAATGGACCAAATTTAAATCTTTTAGGTTTACGCGAATGTGATAAATATGGCACATTTTCATATAATGAAATAATAAAAACCATAAAAGTTCACGCACATACACTTCATGTCTTTATTGATTGTTTTCAATCTAATTCTGAATATAAGTTAATAGAACGTATTCATTCCGCAGCTCAGGAAAATAATCGAGTTGCTTATATCATTATTAACCCGGCAGCATTTACCCATACCAGTATTGCACTACGTGATGCTTTATTGGCAGTAAAGATTCCATTTATTGAAGTACATATATCAAATATATATGCACGTGAATCTTTTAGAAAACATTCTTACTTTTCCGATATTGCATGTGGTATAATCAGTGGTTTTGGTCCTTATGGATATATCTTAGCTCTGCAAGCTGCAGTAAAACATTTACATTCCTCTAAAGATTTTCCTACAAAATAATTGACTAAATATTTAGATTATATTAATGGTTTTATTTCTACACTCTCTTCCTCTCTCTGAGCAAAATAATATGATTATGAAAACAAATTTAATAATTGAAATGGCGGTGCGGACGGGATTCGAACCCGCGACCATCGACGTGACAGGCCGATATTCTAACCTACTGAACTACCGCACCAGAACAACATTACATTTTAATAATTAACATAAAATAAACCCAGACAGCGGCCTGCTCTCACACGGGGAGAACCCCGTACTACCCTAGGTGCTACGACGTTTCACTTCTGAGTTCGGAATGGGGTCAGGTGGTACCATCGTGCTCAAACCGTCTGGGTTGTTATTAGTATTTATTAATATTAATTAGTAGAACATTTATGGTGTTGTAAGGTTAAGCCGCTCGGGTAATTAGTACTGGTTAGCTCAACGTATCACTACGCTTACACACCCAGCCTATCTACGTTGTAGTCTTCAACGACCCTTCAGAAAATTTGTAATCTTCAGGGAAGATTAATCTTGAGGCAGGTTTCGTGCTTATATGCTCTCAGCGCTTATCCCTTCCACATTTAGCTACCGGGCAATGCCACTGGCGTGACAACCCGAACACCAGAGATGTGTCCACTCCGGTCCTCTCGTACTAGGAGCAGCCCCTCTCAATCTTCCAACGCCCACGGCAGATAGGGACCGAACTGTCTCACGACGTTCTAAACCCAGCTCGCGTACCACTTTAAATGGCGAACAGCCATACCCTTGGGACCTGCTACAGCCCCAGGATGTGATGAGCCGACATCGAGGTGCCAAACACCGCCGTCGATATGAACTCTTGGGCGGTATAAGCCTGTTATCCCCGGAGTACCTTTTATCCGTTGAGCGATGGCCTTTCCATACAGAACCACCGGATCACTAAGACCTGCTTTCGCACCTGCTCGCGCCGTCACGCTCGCAGTCAAGCCAGCTTATGCCTTTATACTAACTTCACGATATCCGACCGTGATTAGCTGACCTTTGTACTCCTCCGTTACTCTTTAGGAGGAGACCGCCCCAGTCAAACTGCCCACCAGACACGGTCCTGGTTCCGGCTAACGAAACTCAGTTAGAATACTCAATCTTAAAGGGTGGTATCTCAACGACAGCTCCATGTAAACTGACGTCTACATTTCTCAGCTTCCCACCTATCCTGCACATTAATATTCAATATTCAATATCAGGTTACAGTAAAGGTTCACGGGGTCTTTCCGTCTTGCCGCGGGAACACTGCATCTTCACAGCGATTTCAATTTCACTGAGTCTCGGGTGGAGACAGTCTGGCCATCATTACGCCATTCGTGCAGGTCGGAACTTACCCGACAAGGAATTTCGCTACCTTAGGACCGTTATAGTTACGGCCGCCGTTTACCGGGGCTTCAATCTAGAGCTTCAAGTTACCTTTAACCCCTTCATTTAACCTTCCGGCACCGGGCAGGCGTCACACCGTATACGTCCACTTACGTGTTTGCACAGTGCTGTGTTTTTAATAAACAGTTGCAGCCAGCTATTCTCTTAGACTGATCTTAGCTTCATTCGATTGAATTTCACTATACATCAGTGTGCCTTCTCCCGAAGTTACGGCACTATTTTGCCTAGTTCCTTCACCCGAGTTCTCTCAAACGCCTTAGTATTCTCTACTTGACCACCTGTGTCGGTTTATAGTACGGTTATATATTACTTTTCTATAAATAGATAGCTTAGAGGCTTTTCTTGGAAGCTTGGTATCAATCACTTCACTATTTTCATAGTTCGTCATCACGCCTCAGTGTTAATGATAATACGGATTTGCCTATATTATCCACCTTTACGCTTAAACTAGGAATAGCCATCACCTAGCTGACCTAACCTTCTTCGTCCCCCCATCGCAATAATATACAGTACAGGAATATTAACCTGTTATCCATTAGCTACGCTTTTCAGCCTTACCTTAGGTACCGACTTACCCTGCCCCGATTAACGTTGGACAGGAACCCTTAGTCTTTCGGCGGACAGGTTTTTCACCTGTCTTATCGTTACTTATGTCAGCATTCGCACTTCTGATACCTCCAATATACTTCCCAGTATATCTTCAATGGCTTACAGAACGCTCCCCTACCCAATAACTTTCATTATTGCCGCAGCTTCGGTGTATAATTTAGCCCCGTTAAATCTTCCGCGCAGGTTGACTCGACCAGTGAGCTATTACGCTTTCTTTAAATGATGGCTGCTTCTAAGCCAACATCCTGGCTGTCCAAGCCCTCCCACATCGTTTCCCACTTAATTATAACTTTGGGACCTTAGCTGGCGGTCTGGGTTGTTTCCCTTTCCACGACGGACCTTAGCACCCGCCGTGTGTCTCCCATGATAACATTCAACGGTATTCGTAGTTTGCATCGGCTTAGTAAACCGGTATGGCATCTTTACCGAAACAGAGCTCTACCTCCGATGATGACTTCATGAGGCGCTACCTAAATAGCTTTCGGGGAGAACCAGCTATCTCCCGGTTTGATTGGCCTTTCACCCCTAGCCACAGGTCATCCGCTGATTTTTCAACACCAGTCGGTTCGGTCCTCCAGTTAACATTACTTAACTTTCAACCTGCCCATGGCTAGATCACCGGGTTTCGGGTCTGTATCCTGCAACTTAACGCCCAATTAAGACTCGGTTTCCCTACGGCTCCCTTATTCAGTTAACCTTGCTACAAAATACAAGTCGCTGACCCATTATACAAAAGGTACGCAGTCATCTGATTATGTAAACTCAGACTCCTACTGCTTGTACGTATATGGTTTCAGGATCTATTTCACTCCCCTATCCGGGGTTCTTTTCACCTTTCCCTCACGGTACTAGTCCACTATCGGTCAGTCAGGAGTATTTAGCCTTGGAGGATGGTCCCCCCTTCTTCAAACAAGATATCACGTGTCTCGTTTTACTCTTTGAGTAGATATTTGCATAATTTTATATACGGGACTATCACCCTGTATCGTTGTTCTTTCCAGAACATTCTATTAATAATAACAAACATCTTTTTTTACTCTGGGCTATTCCCTTTTCGCTCGCCACTACTATGGGAATCTCAGTTGATTTCTTTTCCTCAAGGTACTCAGATGTTTCATTTCCCTTGGTTTGCTTTATTAAGATATATATTCACCTAATAATAATGCTTATTGCATTAGGTTTCCCCATTCGGAAATCATTGATTAAAATGCTTCTATCAACTTATCAATGCTTTTCGCAGATTAGCACGTCCTTCTTCGCCTCTGACTGCCAAGGCATCCACCATATACGCTTACTTGCTTAACCTCACAACCCATAAATGTTCTAACTATATTTTATATTTTTTTAAAGAAC